>NYUB01000111.1 GCA_002683785.1 Deltaproteobacteria bacterium | reverse complement strand
CGATTCAAGATGCTACCGGGACCTCTTTGAAAGCAATTCAAAATGTAGTGGCAAATTAAGATGGAAACAAAGATTGGTTCCTACGTATGCTCTGGCTGTGATATCGATCAGGCCTTGGATGTAGAAGGAATGCTGAAAGTTGCAGAAAAGGAGTTTAAAATTCCAATTAACAAAACGCATCCGTTTCTATGCAGCGAAGAGGGTGTAAAACTTCTAAAAGATGATAGAGATCAAGAGGGAGTCAACAGATTTATGATTGCGGCATGTTCAAAACGCCAGCATGAAAAGACTTTTGATATGGGAGAAGAGAGCCTTGTAGTACGTGCGCCCATTAGAGAATACGTAGCCTGGGTTCAGGAAAAACGTGAAGAAGATGGAAACGTCAATGAAGACACTCAGATGGCTGGGGAAGACTATGTCCGCATGCACTGTTCCCAAATCAAAAAAAGCGATTTACCCATTCCATTTGAACAGGAAACGTCACGAAGCCTGCTTGTGATTGGAGGAGGAATTACTGGAATGACTGCGGCTCTTGAGGCAGCTAAAGCTGGTAATAAAGTAAACTTGGTAGAAATAAAAGAGCAACTTGGAGGATACATTCTTGACCAATACAAACTCATACCTTCAAGTCCCCCATATCATTCACCTCAGCAAAACAATATCGAAGAACTCATCAATCTTGTCGAAAATCATGACGGAATTTCTGTTCATAAATCTACACATGTAACATCGATTTCCGGACAGCCTGGGGAATTTAAAATACAACTGAGTAAAAACGGCAAATCAGTGAATCTTGAAAGCGGAGCGGTAATTCTGGCTACAGGTTCTAAACCCTACGATGCCACAAAGCTAACCCATCTTGGAATTCAATACACAAATGTGATCAGCAGTATTGAATTTGAACAGATGGCCAGGGAAAAGAATATCAAAAGAATTGATGGTAAACCTGCGAAAAACATAGCTTTCATTCAATGTGCAGGATCACGCGACCCAAATCATCTTCCCTACTGTTCAAGTACTTGCTGCATGGATTCTCTTAAACATGCCTCCTACATACGTGAACAGGATCCTGATGCAAAAGCTTACATCCTCTATAGAGATATGCGCACCCCTGGTTTATATGAGAATTTCTACAGGAAACAGCAGGATGATCCTGGAATCTTTTTGACAAAGGGGGATGTTACATCGGTAACTGAAAAAGGTGACGGAAGCATTGGCGTTGAACTTAAAAATACCTTATTTGGGGAATCGGTTAGTTTGGAAATGGATATGGTGGTTCTTGCATTGGGTCAGGAATCATCAACATTGGATGGAGAATCTGCCTTGAATCTCCAATACCGACAGGGACCGGACTTACCAGAACTGAAATACGGATACCCGGATTCACACTTTATATGTTTTCCCTATGAAACTCGCAGAACAGGGATATATGCGGCAGGTTCTGTAAGGCAGCCTCTGGATATGAATGATTGTATCATCGATGCCAGCGGTGCCGCTTTAAAAGCCATTCAGGCTATTGAACTGAGTTCAAAGGGGCGTACCGTTCATCCCAGAGTTGGAGATCAGACCTATCCTATTTTTGCTCTGGATCGTTGTACTGCATGCAAACGGTGTACTGTGGAATGCCCTTTTGGGGTACTCGATGAAAATGAAAGAGGAGTACCCTTTGAAAATCCTGCAAGATGTAGGAGCTGTGGGATTTGCATGGGAGCCTGTCCTGTCCGAGTGATCACATTTCCAGATTACAGTCCAATGATTTTCAAAGAAATGATGGAAAGCATTGAGATGCCCGATGAGTTCGATGAAAAGCCAAGAATACTCGTCTTCGTCTGTGAAAATGATGCACTTCCTGTCTTTGACATGGCCGCACTGAATCGCATAAAGATCAGCAATTCCATAAGAATTATCCCAATGAGATGTCTTGGAGGTGTAAACCTGGTAAATGTATCAGATGCCATGTCTGTAGGATATGATGGGATCATGTTTATGGGATGCAAATATGGAGACGACTATCAATGTCATTTTTCACAAGGCAGTGAGCTTTGCAATACAAGGCTCAGCAAAGTTCAAGAAACTATTGGGCGTCTAGGCCTGGAACCAGAGAGGATTAAACAGTTTGAAATCAGCATGAATGATTTTGTTCAACTACCTAAAATTATTAAGGATTTTCAAGAAGAAATTGATGAATTGGGTCCCAATCCATTTAAAGGGATGTAGGACACATTTGAAACTTTAAAAAAGATAAAAAACAATGACAGGAAATGTCAGCATTAATGCTGATTTAAATTTTGTAGAAAAGTTAATCGGATCGGGCAGTGTTGATTTAAAAACATGCTACCAGTGTTCGACCTGTACCGTGGTATGTCCACTGACGCCATCTGACCTGCCTTTTCCTAGAAAAGAGATGCTCGCGGCTCAATGGGGTTTGAAGGACCGTTTGGTTAAGAACATGGATCTCTGGCTCTGTCATAATTGCAGTGACTGTACGGATCAATGTCCAAGGGGAGCCAAACCTTCAGATGTCATGTCAGCTCTTCGTAACCAGACCATAGAACACTATTCATTTCCAAGTTTCATTTCTAAAGCAGCAAAAACATTTAAGGGCAATCTGTTCCTTTTTTTGATCCCTGTGATCATCATTGGCCTGGCAATTTATATTCTGAATGTAGGTGATAATTTTGCTTTCATGGACACGAAGCCCATCGTCTACGCGAACATGATGCCTGTTGTAGCAATTGACGTCATCTTCCTGTCAGCTGTGGCTTTCGCCATTTTTAACACCTTGATGGCCATGAAACATTTTATCAGTGGTTTGAAGGAGCAGTTTCCACGGAGAAGCGATGGTGAATCTCTTTTCAATGCAATTAAGGGCACAATAATTACCGCTTTTTCCCATGATGAGTTCAAGAAATGTGGGACTAAGAAAAGTAGGAATGTTTCACATTTATTGATGATGTATGGATTCCTTGGACTTTTTATAACAACGAATTTGGTGTTTCTTATTCATACTCTGCATGAACTTGGTTTTGACATAAAAGACACCCCTTTGCCTTTTTTCCATCCTGTGAAGATACTTGGAAATATCAGTGCGGTTGCTGCATTTATTGGCATTTCCGCAATTGTTCTTGATCGTATGAAAAATTCAAAAGTCAACATCCTGAGTTTTTTTGACTGGGCATTCATAGGGAACATGTTTTTAACGATTGCTACGGGGATTCTTTGTCAGATTTTTAGGGTAGCGGATAATCCTTTTATGTCTTTCTTGAGCTACTACATCCATCTCGTTATGGTCTTCTACATGCTGGCCTATGCACCACAAACCAAATTTGGCCATATCTTTTATCGACCTGTTGCAATGGTCTATGCCCGATTTTCAGGAAGGAACCATGAAATCGAAGCAATGGCAGAAACCGTTGAAAATACATAGACGGTAATTCGTTAGCTCCAACCTTTCTATTTTCTGATGAAATGATCAGCCCCTTTGGGTCCGAAATTCTTCAATCTGTTTATATAGATGACTCTTCTCTGAGGGAGGATTTACTGAAGGAAGCACAGAGTCTGCCTTCCATTGTCATCTCTTCTTCAGCTGCTGCCAATGCAGTGATGTTGGGAGGAGGATATTTCAATCCTTTGAAGGGCTTCATGAATCTTCAGGAAACCCTAAAGGTATCAGAATCCATGCAGTTGGATTCGGGTGTTTTCTGGCCAGTGCCAATCCTCAACATGCTCCATGATCAGGATCTGAATGAGGGGATTCGAAGCGCTCCTAAAATAGCCTTAAGGGACCCCAACATAGAAGGGAATCCTGTCTTAGCAGTACAGGAAGTGAACGCGATAGAATTCATCAGTAATGAGGCAATAAAATCGATCATCAACCAAGTCTTCGGTACAGAGGATCCCAAGCATCCAGGAGTTGTTGCATTCTCAAACGGTGGCAACACACTCATCTCAGGTCCGATTCAGGTTCTGAATTTTTCATACTTTTCATCGGACTTCCCTGAAACCTTCAGAACGGCAACACAAATAAGAACCGAAATAGAAACCAGGGGCTGGGAAAAAACCGTTGCCTTTCAAACACGGAACCCAATGCACCGAGCGCATGAGGAATTGTGTAAGATGGCAATGAAAGATCTGAATGCGGATGGTCTTTTGATTCACATGCTTCTTGGTAAATTAAAAAAAGGAGATATTCCTGCTGATGTGAGAGAAACTGCTATTCAGAAAATGGTTGAAAATTATTTTCCTGAAAACAGGGTGATGATTACAGGTTATGGTTTTGATATGCTCTATGCAGGTCCCAGAGAAGCTTTGCTCCATGCGGTTTTCCGTCAGAATGCAGGATGCACCCATCTGATTGTAGGACGCGATCACGCAGGGGTTGGAGATTTCTATGGAGCATTTGATGCTCAAGACATTTTTGACAGCATTCCTGAAGATTCTATGCAGATCAAAATTTTCAGAGGAGATCACACCGTATGGTGTCACCAGTGTGAAAAGGTTGTGATGATGCGTGATTGTCCCCATGGTCCAGATGATTACCTCCTCCTGTCAGGAACAAGGGTGCGTGAGATGTTGAGTCAGGGGAAAGAACTTCCTCCAGAATTTGCCAGACCGGAAGTGACAAAAATCCTGTCGGCCTATTATCAGACTATTCCGCAATGAGATTCTGATTGTGGAAGATCTTAAACAACAACTTCGTAAGTTTGCAGAAGATAGAGATTGGGAACAGTTTCACTCCCCCAAGAACCTTGCGATGGCAGCCAGTGTGGAAGTAGCTGAAATTGTAGAAATATTTCAGTGGTTGACAGAAGAGGAGAGTCGAAAACTGAAGGGGAAAAACCTACAGAATCTGGAAGAGGAAATAGGTGATGTGATGAATTACCTTGTTGCTCTTGCAGATAAATACGGTATAGATCCTCTTGAAGCAGCCAAGAAGAAACTCGTCATAAACGAAAAAAAATATCCTGCATCACTGGTACGAGGAAGTTCGAAGAAATATGACGAATATTCCGAATCCCCAAGTTAAATGGAATCACACGATCCTTTATGATATTAGGGATTCTAGTTTCCCATTTTTGAACAATGGGATTTAGATTACCACGTCTGGAACATAAATCCTTGGCTTTCCAGGAGAGATTGAGACATCTGCTGCTGCAGCCTAAGTCCAACTTCTTTGTCAGCTTCTGCTTGTTCTCTTTCTCCTATTCTTTCCATGACTTCACTCCTGGTCAAATACGCTGAAATATATTGTGGATCAATTTCAATGGCCTGATTGAGGTCATGTAATGCAGAATCGTTCTGATCCAGGGCAAGATAAGTGTTGGCACGGCTGCATAAGAGTTTGGAGGAATCAGGTTTGAGAAAAAGCCCTTGAGTGAAATCTTCAAGTGCATTCTGATAATTTTTTTTGATGAAATTTGCAATTCCTCGACTGAAAATGGCATCGAAATTATCAGGCTCTATTTTTATTATTTCAGTAAACAAATCAATGCTTTCCTGAAATTTCTTTTTTATCATGGCCTCCTTGGCCGACAGCATCAGTTCCTCAATGTTTCCCACAGTTTAATTTAAAATAAGATGAACATTTGATAGGTCATAAAGTGGATTCAAAAAATTTTAGTCATAATCATTACCGTGATACAGAAAATTTCAAACTAAAGCCTCTTTCGAAAAAAGGGGTGTTGAATTTTTCTTGTCACCCAGGTGTTTCATGTTTTAACAAATGTTGCCATGAAATTGATGTCATCCTAACTCCTTTGGATATTCTTCGCTTAAAATCAAAGCTTAAAATAAAATCTGGGGAATTCCTCAACGAATATACGTATTTCCAACAAATCAAAGGTACCGGTATTCCGTTAGTGAAACTGCAGATGAAAGAAAAATCTNAAGGGGCNTGTATTTTNCTGGATGNAAAAATNGGTTGNACAGTATACAAGAACCGNCCANTGGTTTGNAGAACTTATCCNGTTGGNTCTGCTTCAATGGATCCTCGTCANGGTGAAAGCAAGGAATCACGTTTTATCATCAAGGAGGAAATGTGCNAAGGGCATGAAGAAAAAAAAGAATGGAAATTGGAGGACTGGATGAANGATCAAGGNGCAANAGANATTGAGGANTTNAATAAGCCCTGGCTTGAAACCGTAGCAAAATTAAAAGCGATCAATCTGGATGACACACATCAGCATCAAATTTCATTGTTCATAATGGCATGTTACGATTTGGATACCTTCCATGACTTTGTTTTCAAGAGTTCGCTGCTGAAAAAATTTAAAGTAGATAAGGAAATGGCAAGCTCCATAAAAAAAGATCATGAGAAATTACTTCAGTTCGGTATACTATGGCTTCAATTCGCATTATTTGGAGAAGGGCCTCTTCAATCGAACAATACTGCATGAACTACTTTTATTTAATTGTTACGATTGAGTAATTCATGAATCAACCTCTAGTGAGGAAAAATCATGACAAATGAACGACCAAAACGGATGGCGCTGATTGCATCACAAGGAACCTTGGATTGGGCGTATCCTCCTTTCATCCTGGCATCTACGGCGGTGGCCATGGAAATGGAAGTGGCTGTCTTTTTCACTTTTTATGGATTGACTCTGCTGAAGCGCGACATCACTGCCAAAGTTGCTCCACAGGCCAATCCTGCGATGCCGATGAAAATGCCCTTTGGTCCGAAGGGCTTCCAGAATATAGAATGGCCGATGCCCAATATGTTGATGGGAAACCTGCCGGGTTTTGAAACCACAGCAACCTCGTTGATGAAGCAGACCTTTAAAAACAAAGGCGTTGCCACCATTGAAGAATTGCGGGAGATCTGTCTCGAATCCGGAGTGAAAATGATTGGCTGTCAGATGACGATGGATGTCTTTGGTTTCAGTCAGGATGATTTCATCGATGGAGTCGAGGTCGGAGGAGCAGCGACGTTCCTCGAATTTGCAGCCGATTCCGACATCCAGCTTTTTGTCTGATATGGAAATTCCCTGCTATTCCACAATCTGCTTTAAGTACCAGTCCACAAACCTCCGATAGGGCGAGGGTAAGGCAAGTTTTTCGGTCTCGGAAAACTTCACCCAAGAAATGGTTTCGTCCATTTCAACCTGAAGACCATCAACTTCAGCCTGGTAAAAGCTCACCCGGGTTTTGAAATTCGTGTAGCGGTGATCCAACTGATGGAATTCATTTCCAAGTGAAATCATTATTCCATAAACCTGTTCTACATGTTTTTCGAGTATCTCCTTCAGATTCTTTATGGAATCCCCTTCGATGGAGGGAAATTCCCATAATCCCTCCAGGAGAACATTCTCAGGACGTTTGCTGAAAAGCAGGCTCTGGTTGAAGCGGATCACCGCGCAGGCGCGATAACGTTGTTTCGGCGCCTTTGAAGGAACCTTAACCGGGATCTGGTTNACATTTTCAGAGTCCAGTGCCAGGCAATGATGCTGGATAGGACACAACAGGCAACTGGGTGATGAGGGCAAACAGACGGTCGCACCCAGTTCCATCAAGGCCTGGTTGAAATGACGGGCTTTNCCTTTTGGGATCCAGGCTTCTGCAAGTCTCCAGAGTTCCTTTCCGACTTTACTCAACTGGGGAGGATCAAGGATTTTTTTCAGGCGGCATAGGACCCTTGTCACATTGCCATCGAGGACCGGTGCAGGCTGGTTGAATCCGATGCTTGCGATGGCACCGGCGGTGTACCTTCCGATCCCGGGAAGTTTCAACAACTNGGTGACCTCCTCTGGAAAATNTCCTCCGTATTCATTGCAGATCATTTCAGCGGTTTTCCTGATATTTCGAACACGCCGGTAGTATCCCAAACCTTCCCAGAGTTTGATCAACAGTTCCTCATCAGCCTCGGCCACTTCCCGGATTCCCGGCAGGGCTTCCATCCAGCGCCGGTAATAGGGAAGCATCGTTTTGACCTGCGTCTGCTGAAGCATGATTTCCGAAATCCAAACTTCATAAGGTTCGTATTCTACACGCCATGGAAGCTTTCGCTGGTATTCTGCGAACCAATCAAGCAATGACTGTTGTAAATCTGTGAGATTTTTTGGGTCCAATTCCTTTTTCAAGAAAAATTCTGAAACAGTATTAATGCTTTTCAGCAAGCTGCCGATAAGAGTGACAATGATTTTCTAGAAAGAGAACCCCGGGTTTTGGGTTCCAGGAAAATCCTAAAGTATTTTTTGAAGATNCCGATAATCAGGACAGATCTTCATCTTCCATAAGGAAGTCAATTTAGGAGTCATTCATGGCATTTCGTATCAATTCAAATATTGCAGCCTTAAATGCATTGAGGCATTTGCACGACACGGAGAAGGCCTTGAGCACCAACTTGGAGCGCTTGTCATCAGGCCGTAAGCTCAATCATGCCTCAGACGGTCCTGCTGCAATGGTGATTTCGGAACAAATGAAGACTCAGATCGAATCTTTGGACCAATCGATCCGGAACTCTGAAATTTCAATGTCAATGCTTCAGACCACTGAAGGGGCACTCAGTGAGGTAAGCAACATCCTGATCGATATGCGTCAATTGGCAGTTCATGCAGCAAACGAAGGAACCAATGATCCGAAAATGCTGCAGGCGGACCAGAATGAAATCGAAAACCTCCTTTCAACTCTAGGTAACATTTCCCGGAATACCCAGTTCGGTACGCGGACTCTGCTCGATGGGAGCAACTCGGCAACCGGAGTGGCGGTCGGCAACAGTCTGGAATTCGTCAGAGCTACCGAGACCGCAAAATCCTCACCGGCGGAAGGTTATAAAGTGGACATCACCCAGGTCGCCACCAGGGCTATGCTGGTGGGTGAACGAATGCTGAGTCTGGAAGATGTATCCAGTTCCGACCCGAGCCAGGTGATTTCTTTTGTCATCAACGAAGGTGGAAGAACGGTTGCCATCGATCTCAAAAGCAACACGACCTTACGTGAGCAAATTGAAAAACTTGCAACCGCTGCACAGCGTGATGGAAGACCNGAAGTGAGNGAACGTANNGAANGGGCNATNCAACAGTTGGTTGCNCATGAAATGCAAAGNCAAACCNACGAAGCTGGAATGAATCTGNACGTTTTCGTGTATCGTTCTNCNGAAANNATGGGNAAATTNNTNGAAGANTTTGATGCACTGGATGANGCNCTNANNGAATNGGCNAGNTNTCCNGGNGNNNTCGGNGCNNTNGGTGGNGANGANGTNATCGTCATCCGACACCGNGANTTTGGCAGTGAACCAAACTTNACNGTNTCNACNANCCTTCAGAATTATTTNNGTGAAGNATCNCCNGCNAANGAANCNGTTTTNGCNATTCCNGGNAAAGATGTNGAAGGNACCATCGGNGGTGCGCCNGANTTTGATGGNGGAGANGCNGCNATTGGAANNGGNCAGGAACTNTCNGGNGCNCCNGGNGCNGANGCNGAAGGGAGTCACGATCCGNTANGATCAGGATACCGATGATGTGATTTANCNNATTTTCAGNCGNNCNGANAACCGGATNACCGGNNTGCTNAAACGNCAAAAGGACAACGAATTNTTGGTCGGGGACAGCATCGATGGCTATGTTCACCTGACCCAGAATTCGCTGGCTTTTCAGACAGGACCGAACCAGGGACAACAAAGTAAGGTTTCGGTTCAGAGTATCGATCCTGAACAACTCTCACGTGGATTGGACAATGACAGCAACTTCCGCAGTCTGTCTGATATCGAAGTGCTAAGTGCAGATTCTGCTCAGGATGCAATGCTGATGATCGATGAAGCGATTGATGAGGTTTCCACACTGCGTGGAAAACTCGGGTCCTTTCAAAGGAATTCGCTAGAAGCCAATCTCAATAGTCTGCGCATTTCGAAAGAAAACATGGTGGCCTCTGAGTCAATGCTCGCAGACACCGATATGGCCGAGGAGATGAGTGATCTGGTCAAAAACCAGATTTTGCTTTCTTCCGGCACCGCCATGCTGGCTCAGGCAAATCAGACACCACAGTCGGTGATGCAATTATTGGATGCCGGAGCCTAATCATGGAACATTTTTTGAAGCACTTGGAAGCTGATTTTCTAT
>NYUB01000110.1 GCA_002683785.1 Deltaproteobacteria bacterium | reverse complement strand
AACCGAAATAACTTCTTCGTCGAAAACCCCTGCTTCGATGGCCTTTTTAGCACGGGTCAGGGATCGAATGGCAAATGCGTCCTGAGCTTCCCGACTGAATCCATAGTGACTGGCGGTGGCTTCCGCAAAGCTTCCCATCAGTTTCCCTCGGTCGTAAGCATCCTCGAGTCCGTCGAGGAACATATGATCGACCACTTCCCCATGGCCGAGACGCATACAAGAACGGGCACGCGGCAGCAAATAGGGCGCATTGGTCATGCTTTCCATCCCCCCTGAGACAAGGATCCGTTCCTCCCCACCCAGCAGCAGGTCATGGGCAAGCATCGCAGCTTTCATTCCGGAACCACACATTTTGTTGACCGTCGTACAGCATACGGAAAGGGGCATATCTGCTCCCAGCGCTGCCTGTCTAGCTGGAGCCTGGCCCTGTCCTGCAGGTAGAACACAACCCATGATCATTTCGCTCACGGATTCGGACTCGATCCCGCTCCGTTTTAGTGCAGCACGGATGGCGGTTGCACCCAACTGAGCACAACTCGCATCCTTAAGCACCCCCTGGAAGGCGCCCATCGGGGTTCTGGCCATTCCGGTGTTGACGATACTATCTTTTTCACTCATGAAAGTTCTTTTTTGAAGGTATTTTAACCCAATTCGGATTTTGAGATATGGTCTGAAGCAGTCTGACTTTCAGGGAGGATGACCTGGAAACAAGCTCCTTGGGTATCATTCGGATGATAACGCAATTGACCTCCGTGAGACTCGACGAGACGGAAAGAGATTGAAAGCCCTAGTCCCGTTCCTTGCTTTTTGGTGCTGAAAAGGGGTTTGAAGATATTTTTTCGGAGTTCCTCCGGAATTCCAGGACCCTCATCTTCGATGCTGACCAGGATGTAGCGTCGGCCCGGGTCGAGGTTGGTTCCGGCCAACTCCCAGTGAGCACAATGGCGGGTCAGCACCCTGACCCGTCCATCAGGAGGACAGGCTTCCGAAGCGTTACGCAGAAGATTCAAAAATACCTGATGCAACTTATCACGGTCAGCCTCGATCTCTGGAAGAGAAGCATCGTAATACGCGATAAAACGAAGATCCGGATACGAACTCCGTTCAAAACTGAGAATCATGTCCAGCAACTCATGCAGATTGAACGTATTGGGATGGATCGGCATCGGATGCGAATGCATCAGCAGTTGTTTGAGCAAACGCTCGATGCGTTCGATTTCAGAAAACATCATCTTTGCCGGCTCCGTATCCATTTCAGACTGGTTCAGTTCCCGTTCCATGAGCTGGAGCATGCCTTTGATCCCTCCGAGGGGATTCTGAATTTCATGGGCCAGGGTCGACATCAACCTCCCCACGTCCCTGGCCAGTTCGGTCTCACGTTCCCGCTTCCTGGCATGGTTGAAACGTGTGCTTTCCAGTAGGGTGATGAGGGCATGATCCGGATTTCCACCTGATTTTCTCAATGGAGTCAGGACGATCTCTGCAGTTCGATTCTGGAGTGGAGGAGTCTGCAGTTCGTAACTGCTGAGTTGGTATTCCTTTTCATCCTCCAAAACCTGCTGAAGTCTAATCAGGATTTGGGGATCTTGCTCAAACAGGGAATCTGCACCGAGGCCTTTCAATCTGGAAGAATCCCGATCCCAAAGAAGAGACGCCGCTTCATTGCAGTAGACCAACTTGCCCCTTGCATCAATCAACAGAACTGCCTGGCGAAGCTGGTCCAGCAAATTGGTCGAATCTTTATTGGTAATCATTCACAGAGAATGAACTTGGGAGCAATCAGGGGGGCAACAGAATTGACTGTGTTAACAATGATTTATAAAGTATATCGCCTCATTGATCAAGAAATTTCAACCATTTCCGATGTCCCTTCTGCGTCTCCTCAAACAGTCTGATCTACTTCAAAAATCATCGGACTCAAAGGATATTTTTCATGCATCACACGACCATTCCGTGGTCGTGGAGGCTTCTGCGGGTACCGGGAAAACTTTCGCATTGGAGGAACTGGTACTGGAACTAGCCCTGGTGGAAAGGATCCCACTACAGAAAATCCTGCTCGTTACTTTCACTGAAAAAGCGACCCAGGAACTTCGTACCCGCCTGCGCACCCGACTCCGTGAGATCGTTGAGGCAGCACAATCTGGAAAGGATTGGCTGGGACCAGAGGGCACTGGAAGTTGCTGGGAAATCGACGCTCCACGCCTGGAGCAGTTGAAGGCTGCACTCATGGATTTTGATGCCGTTCCAATCTATACGATTCATGGATTCTGCAACCGTCTGATTCGCGAATTTGCCTTTGAAAATCGGCTCCTCTTCAACCAGCAACAGGTAGACACACGGCAACTGATGGAAGATCATTTTCGGATTTTCCTGCGTTCCAAAGTTCTCCCTCCGGAATCTACCCATTCTCCCCTGATGAACCTCTATTTGGTTCATGCAGAAGGAAATCTGGAAACTCTACAAAGAGAACTGCTTCGGCTGATACCCCAACAAGGAAAGCTGATACCCCAGTGGCCCTCTTTTTTAAAAATGATGCAATCCTTCCATACGCCCTGGAAGAAACTTTGCCATGAAGACCAAAGCTTGAGGAGCAGCCAACCTGGGAGCCATCCGATGCGCGAGGCATTCTGCTTGATGAACCTGAATGGAAATTCGGAAAAAGGAATCCTAAGCAGCCTGGAAAGGATCATCGAATTATTGGGAAGTCCGGAATTACCTCCCGAGGAATGTTTCCTCCATTTGCTTCAAAGCCAACCAGAAAAGGTGACTCGCCCTAAATGTGCAAAACAGATGAAGTCCGGAAAGCAATATGCCAGTCCAGATGATTTCCCGGATGCCCAGAAAGATTGGATGGCTTCGCTGGAAGAGCTTGAAAGATTTTTCACGGAAAATGAGTTGGTTCTGGAAAAACCTGAACAGGTTAAAAAAATTCTGAAAGCCTGGCTTATTTTGGAAATCCTGCCTCCTCTACGGTCTGAACTGGAACAGATGAAACTTGAAAAAGGGGTTTATGATTTTGATGACATGCTCCGGATCGTCGAAGAAAATGTTCAACCTGCCAATTCAAACGGATCTGAAAATCCAGCGACACCTTTGACCCATGCAGTCAGATCACAATATGAAACCGCCATCGTTGATGAGTTTCAGGATACCGACCCAAGACAGTGGTCGATCTTCAAGAACCTCTTCCTGAAAAGTGCTTCCCACCGATTGATGCTGATTGGAGATCCAAAGCAGGCGATCTATGGTTTTCGGGGTGCTGAGGTCCTCACCTACCTGGAAGCACGGGATTCGATGCTTTCCCGAAAAGATGCAAAACGGCTGAGTCTGAAACGAAACTTCCGCTCCACTGCCGGACTGATCAATGGACTGAACCGGATTTTCCAAAACCCCAACTGGTTTGAGAGCCCCAAAGGTATTGGATACTCCCAAGTGATGTGTGGAAATCCTGAAATCCTGCTCGAGGATTCACATGAAAACCGACGTGCCATCCATTTTTTTGAAATCCAGCCACACTTCAGGATCGGCCGAACTCAGCTTCAAAAACTGGAAAGGAAAAAAAGTAACCCTTTTCCAAAAGAAATGATGATTGCTTTGAATCGGGCCGAAGGAACCGATTGTCGTAGTGAAGATGACTTCCTGAAAACCGTCTCTCGTGAAGCAGGTCCTGAAATAACCGGACAATTCCGCAACGAACTGCTCAAGACTTTCCTTCAGACCAACCGCAGAAAACCGGAACGAGAACTTGCTGAAACCATTGCCGAGGAAGTGAAAGACCTGCTGAAACGAAAAGTTCTTTGGGATGATGGAAAAGAAAACCAGAGTTCGACGCTCAAAGAACATCAAATCTGTGTTCTCTTTCGGAAAACTTCCGAAGGTGAAATCCTTTCCAAAGTCTTTCGCCGTCACGGCATTGCCTATGCGTTCTACAAACAGCGTGGGCTTTTTCAGACAAGGGAGGCCCATGAAATTTTGGACCTGTTGAACGCTGTGGTTCATGAAGATCAGCCTCAGCGCATTCGTATGGCCCTTCTTTCGCGTTTTTTCGGGATTCCGTTGCATAAGCTGGATTCAGCTATGATCTCGAAGCCGCAACTGATGCTTCATTTCCGCCGTTGGAGAAGCATGGCCAAAGAAGGTGAATCCGGAAGGCTGTTTCATGACATTCTGGAACAAACACGGGTGATGGAACGTGAACTCTTTGTTTCTTCAAGCGAACGCGGGGTGACCAACATCTCACAGATTCTGGAATACCTTCAACAACGCATCCGGGAAAACGGGCTTTCTCTGGCAGAAGCCGTCCGGCATCTGCAGAAATTGATTAAGGAACAAGAATCCGCTGAAGAAAATGATGACCTGCTAAGGCTCGAGAGTGAAAACAAAGCGGTTCAACTGATGACGATGCACACCTCGAAAGGACTCGAATTTCCGGTGGTTTTCATCTTCGGTGGATTTTCAGGAGATCCTCCTTCAGATCATTACCGATATCATGACGAAAATGGCCAAAGCATAATCCGTCTTTTTGGCATTGGTACTCCCGAAGCCTATCTGCAGGAAGCATCGGCAGAAAGACAACGCCTGCTGTATGTGGCTCTGACACGTGCTGCAGGAAGACTATACCTTCCTTATGTAAATGTTCTCAGCGGCAATGAATCCACGCGCTGGATGAAATTCGATAAATGCTGTCAGAAGGAACTGATGCCGAGCCTTGATCCTGTGCTAGAAGAAATCCATCAGCAGTCGGAAGGAAAAATTCCCCTAAGAACTGCAGATGAATTTCCTTTCAGTTCAAGCCGTATCATTCTTTCAGAAATGTCTAATGAAGGATTTCATCAGGAACATCTTGAAAATCCGGTGCAAGATTCCATTCCCAACCTCGAGGTTGAATTAGCGAATCTGCTTTCCCGAAACCCGCTCCCGTTGAAGGAAAAAGAAACACCTGAAAATTTCATAGGGCGTCTGAAGAAAAACAGTCGGGGCTTTGTCGTCACCTCCTTCAGTCGGATGCAGCAGGAACGGGAAAAAGGAAAAACAAGAAACTTAAACGAGCTTTCAAAACCCTCTTTCCTGGATTTCGATGCTCGTTCCGAAGAGGATTTTGAAGAAACTCGGGAACCGGACGAAACAGAATCCATGAAGCCTGAATCTACTACGGGAGTATTGGAACCAATTTCAACCGAAGCCAAACTTCCAGGAGGAGTTGCCACTGGGAATTTTCTCCATGAAATGCTGGAAAGGATCGATTACGATCAGTTACTTGAAACTTCCTCTCCAGAGGCATGGTCCGAACTTTCAGGAGTAAATGCGCTGCTGGCCAGGATTCTAGAAAAACATGGCTTCTCTGAAGAATTCCTTTCGGAATCGGCACATCTTGTTTGGCATACCTTACAGAGGAAAATCCGCCTCGGTGAAGACTCATCTGCTAGGCTTGCAGAAACAGGCAAACGCATTCATGAAATGAAATTTTACTTTCCTTTGCCGGATTCCAAAAATCCTTTTACCCTGTTGGGCACTGAGGACTCCAAAAAATTATGGAACGGAGAAGGATGGAGGGTGAAGAGTGGGTTTCTGAACGGGTCGATTGATCTGGTCTTCGAGTGGAAGAACAGGGTCTATTTGCTTGACTGGAAAAGCAACCTGCTGGAAAACTACAACAAAGAAAAACTCACTGAAGTGGTACACGAGCACTACCTGATGCAATTACAAATTTACCTCCTGGCCACAGTACGTTGGCTCAGATTGTTCGATGAAGACGCTTACAATCAGCGATTCGGAGGTATCCTCTATATCTTTTTGAGAGGCATGCCAAATGTTGATGCTGTTCACTTCGAGAGGCCTTCCTGGAGAAAGTTGAAACAATACGAATCCGAATTGGAGAAGCCAACTCAGCCAAGGCTTCCTGCCATGTCTGCCTGATTCTTCATTTTCTTCCGCCCATTCCTGCTCATGGATCCACTGCTTTACGTGCTTGATTGTAACCCCCTCTGCACAGAGGGAGTTGCCTTGAGCAGGAGAGACCGTCGCTGGCGGGTCATTCATGAATGGTCTGTAGAATGGGGAATGGAATCTCCCTCAGATGAGAATCCGGACTCCCCGAAAGAAGATGCGGACAGCCATGATGATCCTTGGATCGATCGTGTTGCTGCATTCATGGACCGTCATCAATGGCGCAACCAGTCGGTAGTCTTCCTGGTGCCAACTGAAGATGTGGTTTCCAGAAAAATTGGATTTCCTTTCAAAGACCGACGCAAGATCCAGCAGGCACTTCGTTTTGAACTGGAAGGAGAACTCCTCGAGGAACTGGACGACATGCGTTTCAGCATCGACATCCGTGTCCTGGACCAGAAGAGTACGGAGGTTCTGGTACTCCTTTTCGGGAGGGAAAGGACAGAACAGCTACAGCGTATCTGCCTGGAGCGGGACCTGTTGATCCGGAGTATTGACTGCAGCGCCTATGCACTGTTTCGGGAAATGATCCATCCTTCCGGAACCATGCAGCAGTTCCATGAAGGAAAAACCCTGCCTTCCATGGATGAACATGCTGGTTTCCAAATTTACCTTGGCGCCGATGAAGCTTTCATCAATACGGTTCAGGGTCAGAGATTGGAGGAAATAAAATTCTTCCCAAACCGACTTCCAGAACTTTCGGCAGGAATGACAGAAAATGGCAGACTGCAGGATTTTCTATATCAATTCGCATCAAGATCCTCTGAAGAAACTTCCACGGACCCCTGGGAAAGCTTGCAACTGGAACTCGAATGGCTTTGCAGTCAGTTTACTCGCCATCTTCGCGGCAGGGATTACCACAGTGGAAGCAGTATCACGATCCATGGGATCTTCTCCCCTGCCATAGAGTGGGACGGCATCCGTTTTAAATTGAGAACTTTTCCCCTCCCGGAAGCAGAAACATTAAAGCATCGTGAAACCTACCAGGAAGATCTGGAGGAATCTTCGCTCGAAGAGGACTTTGTTGCAGAATCCGGGGTGGTCGGAGAAGAAGCTCAGGATTCTTCCCCAGACACCCTGGATGAATTGATGGAGGAGGCTTCACGCAGGTCCGAAGAAGATGCTCCTGAAGAGGATACCCTGGATCTTCCTCCCATGGTCACGGAGGAGCAGGTTCCACTAATCACCCAGATCAGCCTNCTCAATCTTTCAGGAAGACAAATGTGGGGGATACTCGGGGACACCCGTGAGGCACTCTACGAACTGAATGAAAAACATTCACTGAGCCTCTACTCCGACAGCACCCCCTGGAGGAGATTTCTTCATAGAAACCGTGGAGGAGTCTTAGGCCTGGTATTTTTTTCACTGCTTTTCCTAGCCGGCGGGTATGCCAACCTCTGGAGGCACAACCAGTCCCTTGAAGAGGATCTAAGAAGGACCGAACTGATCCTACAAAACGAAATCCAACGCGTCTATCCCGAAGGGAAGGATGCTGGGATCGAAGCGGCTCTGACTGGGATGAGTGAAAAAATCCGCAAACGCCGTCAGGAAATCAAGGTCAGCAAAACCTTCGAAGAGCGAAATTACAAGACCCTCGATTTCCTGAATCGGATCTCTACACTTTTGGAGGATCCCGGTGAATTTCGTATTGATCAGATGGAGTATGGGAAAGACCGATTTTCCATGAGCGGATCTATAGAAAGCTACGATCGATTGCAGTTGCTNAAAAACGGGCTGAAGAACATCGATNAATTCAAGGAACGAAGGATCGTTGAAAGCAACAGGAAAAGCCAGGAGGGTATCATTTTCAGGATCTCCATTGATCTCAATAAATGAATCCTATCCGCAAATCAGGCTTCATCACTCATTCAGAACCATTCTGAATTTCAGACTCATTTTATCATTGAGGAGTTTCATCATTGGGAAAAGGATATTTCACTCAGCCCAGTCTTAGCGATAACCGGATTGTTTTTGTCTGTGAAGACGACCTCTGGGAGGTTGCTTCAGAAGGAGGCCAGGCCAGACGGCTAACCAATTCACGCAGCGAGATCCGGACTCCTGTCATCGACCCCACAGGACAGTGGATCGCTTGTTGTGCAAAGGAAGAAGGAGATCCTGACGTCTACCTGATGCCAGCAGATGGAGGACCACTGACAAGGCTCACCTGGCTGAATTCAGTGACACACATTGTGGGTTGGACCCCGGACGGCAGTTCGATCCTGTTCCGAAGCATCCACCAAGCGGTCCACCACCGGGGGAGCGACGCATGGCTTTTCAGGGTTGCCACTTCGGGTGGACCGGTTCAGCGCCTGCCCTTTGGGCCTGCAGTTTCGATCCATCATCAGCAAGACGGACCAGGTACCGTGCTGGGGCGTAATTCGANCAATAACTCCCGTTGGAAACGTTACCGGGGAGGTATGATCGGGGAGGTCTGGGTNGACGAGAAAGGCAGCGGAAAATTCCGTAGAATCCTGGAGGAACTTGAAGGAAATCCAGTCTGCCCCANCTGGATGGGAAACCGTATCTGGTTCGTTTCCGATCATGAAGGAATTGGGAATCTATATTCCTGTGACCCCCAGGGTAAAGGTCTCCAGTCCGAAAGCTGTCAGAATGAATATTANGTTCGTGATCCTGCTTTCAGTCAAAAACAAGTGGTCTATCATAGTGGTGGAGATCTATGGTCGCTGGATCCTTCTGTCACTCAAAACCGGGAACGACTCATTCCGATTCAATTCCATTCCAGCAGAAGCCGCATCCAACGTCGTTTCATCTATGGTGACTCCAATCTGGAGGATGCGGTGCTTCATCCTGGAGGTCATGAAATTGCGATCCTCGCACGTGGTAAGCTTTTCTCGATGCCTCACTGGGAACAGGAGGTTCGGCAATATGGCCACCGGCATGGCGTGCGTTACCGGCTTCCATGCTGGCTTCCAGATGGACGAATGGCTGCTATTTCCGATGCGGTTGCACCTGTTTCAAAAAGCAAGAAACAAAATCCCCCTCCCATAGAAGGAGNCGAAGAACGGCTCGATGTCTTTGCCCTGGATCCTTCCGAACAACCTGAAAAGTCATACTCCTTACCGGTGGGTCGAATCCAGGAAATGGTCAGTTCCCCTCGACATCCGCACCTCGTTCTGACCACCAGCAGGATGGAACTGCACCTGCTGAACATTGCCAGTGGACGCACTATCAAGCTGGATGCTTCCAAGGTTCGTGAAATCAACGATCCGGTCTTTTCACCAGATGGAAGCTGGCTGGCCTATACCAAACACCTCAGCCTTGAACTGACTGCAATTTTTCTAGTACATCTCAATCCCGACTCTGAAGGACGTCGGTTGAAACCCGGAAAACCAGTTCAGATCACCGACCCTGTACGCTATGACTTTGCACCCTATTTTGATCCAGAAGGACGTTGGCTCTATTTTCTTTCCGCACGAATCTTCAATCCGATCTGGGATACGGTTCAAACCGGAACCACCTTTTCCCGTTCCATCAAACCCTATTTACTGACGTTGCAGGAGGTAACCTGTAACCCCTTCCTACCACAGCCCCACGCACCCGGAGCAGCAGAGACACCACCTCCACCTGTGGAGGAGAAAGCACCTACTGCTGAACCAAATGAAGCTGAAAAGGGCAAAAATGAAAGTGAAACTCAGTCTCCTAGAATTCCACAACTCAGGATTGACCTGGATGGGATCCAGGAAAGGATCGTTGAATTTCCTGTACCTGAAGGCCTTTATGAACAAGTCATCGGCTTGCCCAACAAAGTCCTTTTCACCGAAACTCCCCTATTGGGAGCCATCCACGGAGAAGGAGGAGAAANGGATGAAAACACCCAGGGCGTGCTTTGGGTTCATGATTTTGAAAAACAGGAATGCGAGGTGCTGGCCCAGGAAGTCGATCAAGTGGAGGTCAATCCTTCAGGAAAGACGATGCTTTATTTTTGCGGGAACCAGATTCGAATCCTTGAAGCAGGTGTTACGGTTCCAGATGAATTGGAAAACGATGGAAGCCCATCCAGGAAAAGCGGGTGGCTGGATCTGAGCAGGGTCCGTATCGCCATCAATTACCAGGATGAATGGAGCCAGATGTTCCGCGAAGCCTGGAGACTGCAAAAGGAATTTTTCTGGAACGAACAGCTCTCCGGGGTCGACTGGAATATCATTTACCGGCGCTATGAAAGTCTGCTTTCAAGAATCGGNTCCCGATCCGAACTTTCCGACCTGATCTGGGAAATGCAGGGGGAACTNGGAACCTCACACGCCTACGAATATGGCGGAGATTACCCCTTTTCACCGCAGTATCCTGTTGGTCAACTTGGAGCCGATCTGGAATACGAACCAAGTCGCAAAGCATGGGTCTTCCGAAAAATCTACCGGGGAGATGTTTGGCGCAGTCATCAGCATTCTCCTCTCGCCGAGCCCGGACATTCGGTTCAGGAAAACGATCATCTGCTTGAAATCGGCGGACTCCCTCTGGATGGTTCTACTTCTCCAGGGGAATTGCTGGTGCACCAGGCGGGGCAGGCAGTGCAGTTGACGGTTAAGACTCCAGGCAAAAAACAATCGAACCGAAAAATCATCGTCAAAACACTCCTCCATGAAGGGAAAACACGCTATCGGGAATGGGTCAAGCAAAACCTTAAATTTGTTGAAGAACAGTCTAGTGGACGGGTAGGCTACCTTCACATTCCAGATATGGATACCGAAGGCATCGCTGAATTTCATCGTGGATTTCTGTCACAGGTCGACCGGGAGGGGTTGATCATCGATGTCCGCTTCAATGCTGGAGGCTGGGTTTCCCCACTGGTACTGGAAAAGCTNACCCATCGCCACCTGGGTTATGATGTGCCACGCTGGGGCAGTCCGGAATCCTANCCCTACCACACCCTGCGGGGGCATCTNGTGTTGATCACCAACCAGTTCACTGGTTCCGATGGAGACATGTTCACCGCAAGCTTCAAACAACTTAAACTGGGCAAGGTCATTGGTAAACGCACTTGGGGTGGGGTGGTAGGAATNGATGGACGCTATCATCTGGTCGATGGAACCACNACCACCCAGCCGCAATATTCGATCTGGTTTCATCATGCAGGGTGGTCTGTTGAAAACTACGGAGTAGACCCCGATCTGGTGGTGGAAGATTCTCCACAGAGTTACTCCAACGGGATCGATCACCAACTAAAAAGGGCGGTTGACGTCATCGAACAAATTCGTGAAAAGGACCCACTTCCGAAGATCCGGGATTTTAATGGAAANGCCCGATAAATTNATTTTATGAGAGCCCTCCAGATNTTTTCTGACTCTGCTACTTGTCAATCAGTCTTANATTTGAGAANATGTTTCGTTTTAGATTTTCATTCCTTTGGAGCCCTCCATGCCCGACATCCAACCTCTGCTCGAACTTGCCGTTTCTGATCGTGATATCACACTGCTGAAGAATGCGTGTGTCAAACTAGACACCATGATCAAAAGCTGCCGGGAAGAACTGGACCAGCGTCTGCAGGAAAAGGAAATGAAAATGGAGGAATTAAAACAGATTGAAGAGGCGAGAAAGGAGATTCAGTTCAAGTTCGACCTTCAGGATCAGCTGATCGGAAAACTCGAAACCCAGGTTCCCAACATCCGTAATCAGAAGGAGTATGTGGCGAGCAAGAAACAGCTCGAAGAGGCTCGAAAAGGAAGGGGGCAATCCGAGGAAATGCTGCTTGAAATGGACATCAAGATGGAGGAACTGAACACGATCCTCGAAAACCTTGCAAAAGTAATCACGGATCTCGAAAGCAGTTACCACGATGTGGCCGATCCTTTGATCGAAAATAAAGAAGAAAACCAGACTAAAATCTCGGAAATCAGCACGAACCACTCAGATCTGGTGGACAGTCTCCCCAAACCCATCAAGCGTTTTTATGATAAATGCATCCTCAACCACATGCATCAGCCGATTTGCTTCATCCTTGAAAAATGTTGCAGTGGTTGCAACATGATGGTCCAGCCACAGTTGGTCAACGAATTGATGGCCAATCCAAGTAGTTACAAGACCTGCCCCCATTGTTCCAGGGTTCTGGTTTATCAACCTCCGGTGGAGGAAGAATCAGGCGCAGCCTGATCCTCCCGAATGATGAACTCTCTGTTCATCAAGTGGAACCTCCTTCGCTTTAAATGGTTCCTGTTTCCATTTCTGATTTTTTTAAAAGGCTGTCAGTCCAGTCCAAATTCAAACCTCCTTTATCCAAACCAACAACAGCTCCAGATCCGTTTGATATGCAGCCAGGCTTATTCAGGTCCTGAGGCCAGGCATCAAACCTGGGAAAAAACTCCAGTACGGTGGCTCTTTGTGACGGAGGACCGGGTGACGTTCTATTTTGATAGTGATCAGACCCGAGTGATGCCGAGGAAGCCTGGTTGGAACCTGCCACCAGGAAAATACCTTTGCGAATAATAAAGATTTATTGAGGTATTTGATTGATCGGAGTCAACTTCAATCCCGGTCACGAAGTACCCTGCGCATCACTTTTCCTGTGGTGGTCAGGGGAAATTCTTCAAGGAATTCAATTATGCGGGGATATTCATGGGCGGCAAGGCGGGTTTTCACAAAACTGCTGATTTNCTTTTTCAGTTTTTCACTTTGTTCATAATCGGGGTTGAGGCGGATGAAGGCCTTGACCAGATGACCCCTCATCTCATCGGGATATCCAACCGCAGCAGCCAGAGCAACAGCAGGATGTTTGAGCAATTGGTTCTCAATTTCTGAAGGACCGATGCGATAACCTGAGCTGGTGATCACATCATCTGTTCTTCCTGAAAACCAAAAAAAACCGTCCTCATCAAGACTCCCNTCGTCTCCACTTCGGATCCAATCNCCGCTGAATTTCTCNTGAGTTCCCTTTTCGTTATTCCAGTATTTGAGAAAAACGATCGGATCTCCAGGTGNATGGAAAGCGATTTCTCCCATTTCCCCCGGGCCTAGCAGATTCCCATCNTCATCGATCACAGCGGCTCGGTGTCCAGGATAGGGTTTACCCATGCTACCGGGTTTGGCGGAAGTCAGTGTCTGGCTGTTTCCAATGAAGTAATTCACTTCGGTTTGCCCGTACATTTCGTTGATCCTGACATCCAGACATTCTTCCCCCCATTTCAGCATTTCCGCTCCAAGTGGTTCTCCCGCAGACATGATGGAACGCAAGGATGTTTCATGACGTGAGGAGCATTGCGGTAACTGACGCATGAATTTCAAGGCAGTGGGAGGAAGAAAGGTGTTTCGTATCCGGTGCTTCTCAATCAATGCCAATGCCTTTTCAGGATCGAAACGACGGAAGCGGAATCCGAGCACCGGAATACCATGAAACCAGGAACATAGGAGAATATTCGCCAGTCCACCTATCCAAGCCCAATCAGCAGGAGTCCAAGCCAAATCCCCAGGCTGGGGAGCAAAATCATGGGAAAGCTCATAGCCCGGCAGATGCCCNAGCAAGGCACGGTGGGCATGAAGGGCCCCTTTGGGATTTCCTGTGGTTCCCGAAGTGTAAATGACCCAGCAGGGATCTTCGGAGGAAGTCTTTCGGGTAACATATTCATCTGATGAAGAATCCAGCAGGCGCTTCCAGCTCAGTTCTCCTTTCTCAACTTTATCATCAAGCAGGATGAGGTACTCAAGTTCCTCCAATTCATCCATGATTTCATGGATTTTTTCACGGTTTTCCAGATCCGTAATAACCACCTTGGCTCCAGAATCCTGCAAACGATATTTAAGCGCTTCAGGGCCGAAAAGGTTGGCAAGCGGAAGCGCCACTGCTCCAGTTTTATAAATCGCCATGTGCGCTATTCCCGTTTCTGGACACTGAGGGAGCACAATTCCTACCCGTTCTCCTGGCTGAATCCCCAGACCTTCAAGGGCATTTGCCAGACGGTTGGCAGACTGCTGGATTTGACGGAACGTCCAGGTTTCGACCTTACCCGATTCNGTCTCGTGAATCATGGCGATTTTGTCGGGGTCCTTCGCATGCCGATCGCAGACCGCATGGGCAATGTTGAAATGTTCTGGAATCACCCACTGGAAGTTCGACCTGGTTGCTTCCCAGTTTGCTTTTCGTTCGACAAGTGCGGTCATCTTCTTCCTTGAACTTCAGGGAAAGGAAAGTTGTTTTTCAATAGAACCTGCTGCAGAATGGATTTNGATTTTCAGGATAATCCAGAGAAATTTCAAGAAGGAAGCTTACTAGTACTTAAAGAAGTTTATGCGGGTATTACTTCAACGAGTTTGCAGTGCTTCGGTAGAAGTGGAAGGAAAGATGCTTTCCGAAATCAGTCGGGGTCTGCTGCTCTTCGTCGGAATCACCCATCAGGATGACCCTGGAATCGCTAATCAACTGGCAAAAAAATGTGCCCAACTGAGAATTTTCGAAGATGAGCAACAGCGCCAACATCAATGTTCAGCCCTGGATCTTAATCTGGAAGCCTTAGTGGTTTCCCAATTCACCCTCTATGGAAACACCAACAAAGGGCGCCGACCGGGGTTTGACCAAAGTGCTCCACCTCAGAAAGCGGAAACCCTTTATGAAACTTTCATAGAGTGCCTCAGGAATACGGGACTACGTTGTGCTTCCGGAAAATTCAGGGCAGAGATGAAAGTCAGCCTGATCAATGATGGGCCCGTGACTTATCTTCTTGAGAAAGAAAATAAAACCTCNTGAGAGGCTAAGATGTTTTCTTCATCTCTGTTTCAATAATTCCGAGTAAANCTCGGATTTGCCTGTCGTCAACCATCAGGTTGGTCACCACCCGGATCAGGTTGGATTCTACTGCCTCCACCAGGATTGAATGTTGCCGAAGTTTCTCTGCAAAATCAAAGGCATTCACACTTTCGAGTTCGAAGAAAATGATGTTGGTTTCCACATCATTCGGGTTCAGTTTGATGCCAGGAATTTCTGCCAAACCGAATGCCAGGGTCTTCGCATTTTCATGATCCTCAGCCAGTCGTTCACGATGGTTTTCCAAGGCATAAAGCGCGGCCGCAGCAAGAATCCCGGACTGCCTCATTCCACCACCAAAGAGTTTTCGGAAACGCCTGCTTTCCTGAATGAATTCTTTTGAGCCGGCAAGANCAGAACCAACAGGAGCACCCAGGCCTTTAGAAAAACAGACAGATGCGGAATCAAAACCCTTCAAAATTTCTGCTTCGGGAGTCTTGGATCCNACGGCTGCGTTCCAAAGCCTGGCACCATCCATGTGAATTTTGAGCTTCTGCTGATGAGAATACTCCACCACCGACCTCAGTTGCTGGAGTGGCCAGATCGTTCCTCCTCCCCGGTTGCATGTGTTTTCAACACAAACGAGGGTGGTACGTGGGTGATGCTCATCCGGAGGTCTGATCATTTTTTCAAGATCTTCCTTCAGAAATGCGCCTCGTTGACCTTTGATCAAACGGGCAGTCACTCCAGAAAGCGCCGCAGGACCTCCTGCTTCAGATCCGTAGATGTGTCCATGCTCTTCGATGAGCAACTCGTCTCCTGGCTGAGTGTGGGTCCGCACCGCAACCTGATTGGTCATGGTTCCGGAAGGCATAAATACCGCGGATTCCATCCCAAGCACCTCTGCCGTTCTTTCTTCAAGTGCCTTCACGCTGGGATCATCTCCCCAGACATCGTCTCCGACTTCTGCATTCGCTATCACCTTCCTCATTTCCGNGGTAGGCTTAGTCACGGTGTCACTTCTCAAATCGATCATTATTTCTCCAAATCGGTCGGGTCTATTGAATCAAGCGATGAAGCATAACAGGTGAACCGTTTATGATCTATTCATTCCTTGCCGATCTGCTGGTAGTGTTCCACCTGGTGTTTATTCTCTATGTTCTTTTCGGCGCATTGCTGGTTCTCAANTGGCCTCGCTCACTTTGGCTCCACCTTCCGGCCTGCCTTTGGGGAATGACCGTTGAATTCACAGGCTGGATTTGTCCGTTGACTCCATGGGAGATCGATCTACGCCAGATGGCCGGAGAAGAAGGTTATTCCCACAGTTTTATCACCGAATATCTGATTCCTGTCCTTTATCCCATAGGACTGACTCGTGAGATCCAGTGGATCCNCGGAGCAGTCGTGATACTGTTTAATCTGATCTTCTATGCCTTCGTTTTCAAACATCGAAAATCTTGATCAAAACCCCCTGATTTCAGGCAGGCCCCATGACCAGCAGGATTCCACTTAGAAGAAAAATGGAAATCAATGTTTGAACAGCGAGGATGGAAGCCATCAGTTCTGCATCTCCACCCATCTGATGCGCCATCACATACGCAGAAGCTGACGCAGGAAGACTGCAGAAGACCAGGACGATCATCATCGGCTCTCTTTCAAGATCAAGCCACCAACATCCGATTCCTGCAAGGCCAGGCAGCAGGAACAATTTCAGAAAACTGCTCCAGAGAATAGGGCCCAAGGATTCTGAGACACTTGAAAATCTTAATCCAGCTCCCACAGTCAGAAGCCCCATCGGCAGTGAAGCCTCTCCTAGAAAAACCAGACTGCGATACATCACTTCGGGTAATCTCAGATGCAAGACGCTGAAAAGCATCCCAAAACTGCAGGCGAGGATCAAAGGGTTGGCCAAAACCGACCTCAGTAAAGGAATTAATCCACTCTTATTGCCGACATATCGTTCCACCGTGACCACACTGAACAGATTCACAAGAGCGATCATGATCGCGGCAATGNAGGCCGCATACTCCATCCCTCTTGCNCCCANNACCCCACCTGCGATCGCAAGCCCCAGATATGTATTGAGCCGGATGCTTCCCTGAAACACNGAGGTGAAGGCACGCTGTTCGATGGGAATGATTTTTTGCACCAGTAGTGTCAGCAAAGCCACTGCCAGGATGGCAGGCAATACCACCCCCGCCATGGCACCCGTCGGCAATTGAGCCAACTCAGCCCGACTCATGCTGCTGAACAATAATGAAGGAAAAAGAACCCAGAAAATCAAACGGTTGGAGATATTCCAGAAACTTTCACCGAAATCAAAACGGTTTTTAAGCAGGAAGCCTATACCGATCAGGATGAAAATCGGCAGGATGGCGTTGATGATCAAAGGAAATGTAGCTAGGGGCTCGGGGCGACAGGGAATATTTTACACCTCCCTGTCAGAAAAAAAAAGGGTGGGGAGTTCAGGAGACTTTGGTGATGGCACGTTTTGCAAAGACCTTGGACATGGCCCTGCGGTATTCTTCACTGACAAAGTGATCGCTTAACACCTCCTTGCCTTCCGCAGCTTTTTCAGCCGCTGAAGCAATGGTCGTTTCATTCAAANACTGGCCTCTGAGNGCACCTTCGATTCCGGAATCCCGGAAGGCCCACTCACCGACTCCACTGAATCCCACCCGGACGTCGGAACAGGTTCCCCCAATTGAATTCAAAGCAACCCCGCAACCCACATAAGGATATCGCGATGCAGGCTGTGGGAACTTGACGTAGCAAGAGTTGGCATTCATCGAATTCACAGGAATTCGNATTTCAGTCAGCAGTTCACCTTCATCCAGCGCTGTTTCCCAAAGTCCGGTAAAATAATCGTCCGCTGAAATTGTTCGTTCCCCTGAAGATCCTTTTGCGACCATGGTCGCATTCAAAGCCAGGATCGCCCCTGGATAATCCCCCTGAGGATCGGAATGGGCTAAGGCTCCCCCGATGGTGCCTTTGTTCCTCACATGAGGATCGCCAATCACCGAAGCTGCATCACTCAATGCCGGGCAATGATTCTGGACCTCTTCAGAGCCTGCACATTGTTTATGGGTGCATAAGGCACCAATGCTGATGTAGCTTCCTGAATTGGAGATGTTTTTCAACTGATCCAAGCCTGAAATGTCGATCAGTTTACGAGGAGTACTGAGCCTCAATTTCATGGCAGGAATCAAGCTGTGACCCCCGGCAAGGACACTGGAATCATCATTTGCTCCTTTAAGTGTAATGGCTTCTTCAATGCTTGAAGCCCGAACATAATCAAATTCTGCAGCGTACATTTAAACTCCTTTTATTGAATCGAGTTCCAGATATTTTGTAACGAAAGTGATAGGTTCAGATTGGTTTTCCCAAATGGTATAAGTCATCCCCGGCGAGATATTTTTGCTTCTTTAGCCACCAGCCTGGGGTCTACTTTTCTTCATTTGTTTTCATAAATGTTTTTCCCCATCANGCACTTCCTTGCATTGAAACAGCCGCGGCTTTAATNGATTTAACGATATTGTGATAGCCTGTACACCGGCAGAAATTCCCCTCAAGCCCATGTCTGATTTCTTCTTCTGTGGGATTAGGGTTGTTTTTCAACATGTCTAACGAAGCCATGATCATGCCTGGTGTGCAGTAGCCACATTGGAGACCATGNTTTTCCCANAAGGCTTTCTGAACTGGATGAAGTTCTCCNTCTTTCGCCAAGCCTTCGATGGTAGTGATTTCAGCCCCGTCTGCCTGAACCGCAAACATGGTGCAGGCTTTTACAGCTTCTCCATTTACATGGATGGTGCAAGCACCACATTGACTGGTATCGCACCCAACATGGGTTCCTGTTAGACGTAGGTTTTCACGTAAATACTGGACGAGCAGGGTTCTGGNTTCAACATCATGCTCGTAATCCACGCCGTTGACACACATGGAAACTTTCATCGAGTTTTCTCCTGGATGGATATGCGTTACACTCCCAGTCAAACTANTATTTTTCAANGGGAGACATGATAATTCGAATANGCTGACTTAAACATTAATTTCAGCTTAAGTCAAAACTATACTCGTGGNTTCAACAACCANNTGTAAAAAAATCCTATTAAGAATACCTAATTAGNCATTTACCTTCCAAGACACTTGCGAAGTCATTTTNTATTCAAGTTTAAAAACAAAGATACAATTCTGATCTCTATGGACTTGTGTTTATTTAATGATTTATAAAAGATTCATACATTAATATGCTGTTTACGAGAAAGGTTGTACAACTTCATTTATGTTCCATTTAGCTTTTGAGGAGAATGCGATCTCTCTGAACAAAATGAAGAGAGCTGCCAGGGTAAAACAAACCATTCACTATTTTTGCTGGATGCATTTGGGCTAAAAGAATCACCCAATACCCCTGAAGATTTTTCTGATCAGGAAGCACCCGAAATCCATTTTATAAAAAATAAAAAACCTTGAGTATGGATATCAACCTATACGCAACACTCAGACCTATTGTTGGACAAAAAACAATTGAAGTGGATCTTCAACCTGATGCAAACGCACAGGATCTGCTTGATGCACTTGTCGCCAAGTATCCGTCAATGCAAGAGGAACTTCTTGATGAGCAGATGCGTTTACTTCCTCACATGAAGATGTTCATCAACGGTCGTGAAGTCGTCTACCTTGAAGAAAAGTTCGATTACATCCTCAAATCCACCGACACGATCGACATCTTCCCTCCAGTAGGTGGTGGGTGAGCAAGCCCTTTTCTCAAAACTAACAGATTCCACTTTTGCTTCTGTCCAGCAAAAATTTTAAGGCAATTCCATAGATGGAGAACCCTATGCGTCATATCGTCCGCGAAATGCGGGGCATACCCTTTTTTCTGCTACGCGAATACCTGGAAGAACTGGGCGGAAAGGCCGTCTCGGATGACCGTGTGGAGGGATCAGGTTGGTCTGTGCGACTGACCCGAATGGAACCTTTCCGCCTGGGTTCCCTCTCGGTAGGGCAAACTTGTCTTGAAATCGAAATCGAGGAAAATCAAGCTGATGAATTCATGGAACGCTTCTCCATGAAAACCCTGCGGGCCGGAGCTTAGCAATAGAAAACAATACCCTGCTTATAATCCCACCAGCAAAAATTTATTCAGAAACTTAAAGAACTGTTCATTCCTATCGAAAGAATAGAAGAAATTGATGGAGGTAGGGTTTCCTCTTCATTGTGATTGGCAATCATCCTAATCCATCAAAGTGGAACCCCTCGCATTCGGTATGAATATTAATTCTTTTTTTAACCAATTTTCTTGTTTCTTCGCTCTTCCAAGCAAGACGATTATAGGGGGAATGGATATTTATTTAAACAGGTTTCACCCAAGATCTTGGAAAGATCTTGGAAAGATCTTAAGGATCAAGTTGACTGTTCTGATTAACGGTTTTGAAAAAACTTAAAACTCTTGAAAGAAGAGAGAGGCGAATGTTTTAGAAACATCCACCTCCTTATGGGTTGGTAAATCAGATGATTTCAAGCTCCTTAAGTTTGGATTCAGGAACAACTCCGTTAACCCAACCTCGTTTTTCATAATACTCTGCGAGCATATCATCCAATTCACAAACATGACCATCAGAACCATCTTGATCTGAAGCTTCCTTGGTGAATCGATCTGGAAGATAGTCGCTCCCTTCTCCATGGCCCGCAAGGTTGTTGTAGTGGCGTTCCAGGTTGTAGATGCGTTCTCCTGTCTTCAGTACATCATCCGCGGTGAAAGGCACACCGACTATTGCAGAATACTGCTGAGCATACTCATCTCCACCTTGGGCAAACGCACTGAATTTGCAAAGATCCATGCTGTCGGAGAAAGCATGAACATTCTGGAATATCATCGCAAGTTCACCCTTACCTTTCCATTCCAAAGGATCAACCTTAAGAGAACCAAAAGGCATGACCCCAAGTTCCGCAGCAGGGGTGTAGGCACGAAGGTGGCAGGCACCACGATTTGAAGTGGCATAGGCGATGCCCATCCCTTTCAGCCCACGGGGATCATAAGCCGGGACCGACTGTCCCTTGACAGTCATGCCTATTTCAGCATGTCCAAAAGATTCAGCAGCACGGGCAGCACCATCAGCAAGCTGATCACCAACACCATCCCTCTGAGCGATCTTGTCCACCAATGCCACCATGCCTTCAGCATCCCCCCAAGCCAGGCTCCCACCACTGGCATATCCTTTCTCACAGGCTTCCATGTAAACAGAAATCACATTACCAATTTCAATAGCATCCAAACCATAATCATTGCACTGATCAATAATTTTGGCGACTGCATTAACGTCACTGTTACCGCAATTAGCACCTAAAGCCCACGCTGGTTCATACTCTAGCGATTCCATTCTAAGCCCTTTCCAGGGGCCTTCTTTGACTTCCACCTCCTTCTTGCAGGCTGTCGGGCAAGCATGACAGGTCGGGTTATTTACAAGAATGTTATCGTTTACGTATTCACCACTGGTAGGTTCTGCACCATCACCAAATGCGGTCTTCTGACTGTTTTTTGTTGGAAGTGCACCAATGCTGTTGGTGATGTTCATCAATACGTTGGTACCATAGACAGAAAGTCCACCTTTTTTAGGGCTGGTAATATTCTCTTCAGCCATGATGGCTGAAAGCGCCCTTTTTTGCGCAACCTTCCACTTATCGCTATCTGCAGCCCGAACAATTGCCTTTTTTGCATTGATAACAATGGCCTTAAGGTTCTTGCTTCCTCCTACACATCCTGTTCCTCCACGTCCACTTGCTCGATCGTCTTCGTTGATCCAGCAGGCAAAACGAGAAAGTTTTTCTCCAGCCTGACCAATGGTCATAACCGACAATTCTTTTTCGCCATACTTGTCTTGAAAATATTTGACCGTTTCGTGCTTACCTTTACCCCAGACTTCTGATGCATCCAGCAGTTCCACCTTTTCCTGTGTAACATAGGCATAAACTGGTTTATCTGACTTGCCACTGAAAATCATTCCGTCAAACCCAGCCCAACGCAAACGTGCTGCACTCCATCCTCCCATATGACTATCGGTGACAGTGCCCGTCAATGGAGACTTGGTGACCACAGCCAAACGTCCACTCATGTTTGCTGCAGATCCGGTCAAGGGACCATTCATAAAACATAAAATATTATCCGGAGAAAGAGGGTCAACATCTGCACCATTTTCGAACACATATTTTACGCCAAGCCCTCTGGCTCCAACATACTTTCTTTTCCAGTCCTCTGGGGAATCCTTGAATTCAACACTGCCTGTTGTTAAATTTACAAAACCAATCTTATTTGCATATCCTCCTAGCATAAATACCTCCTAAAGATGAGATGTCCCTTAATCGTGGAAAATGAAATGTCTGAAACCTACTTCCACATTTTCACACAAACTTATCAATAAAACATCATGATTTCAAGAAATCATGAATTTTATTTTAGCACCAAAGGTTGTTTTCAAATGGAAACTAGGTTTGGACCAATTAAAATGAAGGAATGGCAGGTCAGCCCAAGCGCATTTCAGGAGCCCCACCGGGAGTGATACGAACAGCGCAATATTTGACTTCGGCAATTTTCCCAAAAGGGTCCAGAGCATCACTGGTGATCAGATTTGCAGCAGCTTCATTGTAGGCAAAGGACATGAAAACACTTCCCTTGGGCACCCCTGCATCCTCAAGGGTGTAGGCAGAAAGACTGCCCCTTCGTGATTCCAAGGTAACAGAATTTCCAGAATCAATCCCGAAACGCGATAGGTCTTCGGGATTAAGGTGTACACAAGGTTCCGGTTGAAGTTGATTCAGCACAGAAGCTCTTCGCGTCATACTACCAGTGTGCCAGTGTTCCAATTGCCTTACTGTAACAAATACTAGAGGATATTGGTCATCTGGAAGTTCATCGGCCCTACTGAATTGAGCTGGAACCAGACGTGCTTTCCCCGTTTCCGTGGGAAAGCCTTGTTTGAAAATCACGGGTTCTCCAGGATCTCCCTCATTTTTAAGAGGGTAGGTTAGAGAATGTTCCTCTTCGAGTCTCTCCCAGGTGATGCCTGCCATGCTTGGAGTCACTTTCCTGATTTCTGAAAATATTTCATCAGCACCCCTGTAATTCCACTCCAGTCCAAGTCTCAGGGCCATTTCCTGAATGATCCACCAATCCTGACGGGACTCTCCTGGAGGCTCGATTGCCTGGCGTCCTAGCTGGACCTGGCGGTTAGAATTGGTGAAGGTTCCAGTTTTTTCAGGAAAAGCTGATGCGGGCAGGATCACGTCTGCAAATCCTGCCGTTTCTGTTAGAAATATATCTTGGACGACCAGATGATCCAGCATCGTCAGAGCTTCCCGGACATGATTCAAATTGGGATCTGACATGGCCGGATTTTCGCCTTCCACATAAAGTCCATTGATCTCTTTTGCATGGATGGCATGCATGATTTCTACGACGGTCAATCCGGGTTTAGGATCCAGTTTGGCTCCCCAGAAATCTTCAAACCATCCACGTGTTTTTTCATCAGCCACTGACTGATAATTTGGAAAGAACATAGGAATCAGTCCCATATCCGATGCACCCTGGACATTGTTCTGTCCCCGCAGGGGATGAAGACCTGTTCCAGGTCGGCCGATCTGCCCGGAAATCAAAGCCAGCGAAATCAGGCAACGGGCATTGTCTGTTCCATGAACGTGCTGGGAAATCCCCATCCCCCAAAGAATCATCGAAGCTTTAGAACCTGCAAATAATCTGGCTACCTCTTTAAGGTTTTCTTCTGGGATTCCACAGATTGGTGACACTTTTTCAGGAGCATAATCCTTAAGATTTGCTTTCAGTTCTTCGAATCCCGTGGTGTATTGATCCACATAGTTTTGATCCACCAATTCTTCTTCAACAATCGTATGCAGCATTGCATTCAGCATTGCTACATCTGTGTCTGGACGAAACTGAAGATAATGACTTGCATGACGAGCCAACTCCGAACGCCTTGGGTCGGCCATAATCAGTTTAGTACCGTTTTTTGTAGCGTTCTTGATAAATGTTGCGGCTACTGGATGATTGGCCACAGGATTTGAACCAATCAGGAAAATCACTTCTGCTTCAGTCACATCCGTAAAGGGATTGGAAACCGCACCCGAACCAATTCCTTCCAAAAGAGCAACTACCGAGGAGGCATGACAAAGGCGTGTACAGTGATCGATGTTGTTGCTGCCAAAACCGGTCCTAACTAATTTCTGGAGGAGATAGGCTTCTTCATTGCTTCCTTTGGCACATCCATACGCTGCTAATGCACGACTTCCATTGTTATCTCTTATTTTTTTCAGACCGGAAGAAGCAAAATCGAGGGCTTCCTCCC
>NYUB01000109.1 GCA_002683785.1 Deltaproteobacteria bacterium | reverse complement strand
TTTACCCTTCCTTACATCGCTGGCTTCATGATCGATAGAAACTGGAATTGGCTCAGGGAAAAGTATGCTCTCGATGGTCCTGCGCACAGTGTTTAGCTCTTCCTTGCTCATTGACTTCAGGAATTCTAATGATTTGTCCATCATTTCTCTTACACTTCGGGTTGTTTTTCTGTTATTCCAGAGAAGTTTGACATTATTGAACTACAGTTATCTATAACATAGCCTACTAGTTTCATCGAATTGCAGCAATGATTCAGGAGCAGGAAGTTTCCAGGCCAGCGGGCGGTGCCTTTATAACACCCGCAGTTTCATTATAGGTTTCTCCACTTGAAGATGGAGGACTGCATCGGTGGTCTTCCATCCTTCTTTTCGATGACAAAGCAACTTTTGCACGGCGTGCAAAAACAAAGTTCATCAAAATAACCACCATCCTCGTAACTGCTAAATAAATAGAAAGCAGTTAGGAGGAGAGATGTTGGAAATTTCAGTTGGTGGCAACACCCATAGAGTTGCAGTTGCAGTAAGTGACAGCGAAGGAGAAAGAGTCTGTGAAGGCCTTGCATTGAACCGAAAGTACAGACTGCGCTACGTCACGGAAAAAGGAGAAACCGAGAAGACGCTCAGAGGTATACGGGCTGTAGAAGGCTACCTCGAGTTGTCAAGTGAAGCCAACACTTATCCCGATGGAGAGGTATATTTCAGGTGGAACCACATTTTACCCTACGTAGAATCCTGGGGTTATTTGAGCACGGGGATGAAAAGGGGGAATATCGACAAATCCGTTTGGAATTCAGTACGGAGGACACTGAGAAAGCACCCCGAAGAGCTCAACTACCTTAACAACTGCATCGGCTGGTATATGGTGACAAAGATTGGGCATGGAGAGGGAAATCAAAACCATGACACGGTTGTGCTCAAAGACCTGAGCAAAGAATTCATAAACAACAAAGCAAAATCAGGAAGCGTGTTGAATCCGGAAACAAAAGGAGTGCTGGAAAACAGGGATTATCGTGGAGGAATCATGTTCAGCACCTTCGATTCTTTCAATCCTCAAGCTATTATTCCAGTAGCTTGAAGCGTCTTTGGGTGGACTGCTTTTTGTATCTTGAAAAAAGCTCGGGGTGTTCTTTTCTGAATAGCTTGTTATCGAGACATTCCCTTTGGTATTCACGCCAGCTACAGATGCCTTCGATGCCCTCAGCTTCACCGATTTCAAATTTCAGCCGATTTTCTAACGCTTTTTTTCGCTGCTCTAACTTTTTGACTGCTGTGTCGAACTGCACGAGTTTCTTTGCAAGCATCCTGTGATGTTCTTTTGCATCGAGCATTCCTTCAATGCAGGCCTTTCCATTACGTCGTACCAGTTCGGTTGAGCCGTCTGTTCCGTCTAAATGAGGCAGCCTGCCTTCTTTGAAAAGGTTGATAAACCGTTCTTCCTTCTGTACCAACTTATGCTGGTATTCTTCATCTGAAGGAATGATGTAGTGCCTTGTTTCAGGCAAAGGCATCAAAAAAACACCAACCACCATCCATTCCCACCCCATCACCGCCATATAGTGCTGACACTGGGCATATACTGATTCAGGCACTTTGCCGGTCCCGGAATCACCATAGCGTTTAACGACACCCGGTGCACTTGCAGTCTTTATTTCCATACCTGCTTTCGACCCCACTATTTCACGGTCGACGGAAGCAACCATGAACGAATTGGAGGATGACTGGTGGATACGGTTGCATCTTCTTATTCTCAACCCCAACTCCCTTGCAGTTTCACGTGCCACAAAGTCCTCCAGTTGTATGCCCAACCTTACCCGTGTGATTCTGCCGACATCTTCCTTTTCAACCATTTCGAGCTTCTCTGCCATCAGGAGTGCGGGACTTTTTTGCTGGATCAGTCCCATCACCACCGGAGCCTCGCTGCCTCCTAGATAGGGTCCATGAAACAGTGTGTTTCTGTACTCGAGCCATTCGCTGCGTGAGTCCGGGGCGTATTTGTGCATGATTACTGGTCTCACAATATCCTCCGATTTAAATACGTTATTTGAGTGAGCTTTTCTTGATGTTTTTGAAGGTGGTAAGGAACTTCATCCTCTTTTCGTCAAGTCCATTTTTCCATCGATGTTTATTTGTCTCCCAGATTTCCTGCAGCTCCACCATGTTTTCACACCTCTCCAGCATCATCCTCGCTTCGTCCGTCAAAAGTATCTGCTGTGCCTCATTTTTATCTTCTGTGATTCCTTCCTCAGCTTCATTGGTTTCTTCACCTTGTTCCTCAACGCCACTGTCAGTTGTTGTATTCACTTTTGTTGGTACCTCTTGAGGAAGACGATTTCCTGATCGCCTGTGATTGCCTCCATAACCTGAATTACCGGACTTCAACTCTGCCATGTCCTTCATCTCTTCTGAACTATAAATGCCCGACAGAATATCCGGGAACCCCTTTCGTGCGGCAAAAACTCCGGACCTCAATTCCAGCATGTTTTCCGGATAATGCTTCCAGCCTGTGTTAACCAAAAGCTGGGCTCGTTCTGCATCCTTCAGTGAAAACCTGCGGCTGAAGGGCTTGCCCTGACGATGATAGGTAGTGGTGACGGCTACAACATTGCCATTCTGGTCTTTTTCATGTTCTACCGTTGGCGGCTCATCGGCATGCGGAAGCACGATTCCCATCACCGCAGCCGAACAAAGGGTGGGTTTGCCTTTGATGATGTTGATGCTGTGGAGGGACTGTGAAACGGACAGGCTGAGCGATCTTCCATACTGGATGGCAGCGACTACGTTGGCGGGTTTATTCCGAAAGTGCTCGGGAATCAGATCGGACTTGGCCAGATGCTCCGCCAGCCTGATATCATAGTCCAGCAGGCAGGCTTCGTATTCCAGTTTTTGCATCTGCCATTGAATGTCGCTTGGTGGCAGTTCTGCTGTTACGGATTTTTTAGATTTGGTTTGTTTGAAGGGAACGATGTCGGTGTTTTGAATCTTTTCTGCTTTAGTGCTTTCCATACTCTGGCTCCGTGTTTGAGGTTTTTTTAGCCTTATAATAAGGTGTCTAGTTACTATTATTTTACTTTCTCAGAAGCCGGATGGTCGACCGGAAATATGATTTTTCTCTGTTTAAATTTTGAAAAATATGAATTTACGCAGAATCAGGTGTAACGATTAGATCCTTGAACAATGAGCTGATTACAACGATCTAGAAACCTCCACAAAGCACTTGTCCGTCTCATGCAGGACCACCTTCTCCAGCATCACCCCTGTTCCTGCAAACTGTTCAGGACCAACGATTTCCAGCACGTGCTTTGCCATGTTCTCTGCAGTTGGATTGAAAGGCATTCTGACAACCCCCATTGAATCAGCATCGGATAAATCAGCTGCAATCGGATCCTTCTCCCAGAGTAGAAACCTGTGGTCCCAGTTTTCCTCCAGCCACATGCACAGCTTTTCCTTGATGTCTGAAAAGTCGATGACACGCCCGACATTGTCCAGTGAACCAGCCGTGCAGTGGAATTCGAATTTGTAGTTGTGCCCGTGCAGGTGGGCGCATTTGGATTCATGCCCGTGCACCCTGTGTCCTGCGCAGATGGAGTGTGTTCTGATCGCTTTGATTTTGGCTGGGTTTATTGCTTGTTCCATGTCGTTTTCTTTTATTGTGTTCGTGTTTTAGCACAGTTGCTGGAACAGGGTGTTCTTCATTTTATTGTTGAATTTCCCTCTGAGCTCCATCGTTTTAGTTTCAGCACCTGAGTCTTTGACGCCCCGCATCTCGACGCACATGTGCCTTGCTTCCAAAACCACAGCCACATTGTCGGTTACGAGCGTTTTACTCAATAAATCCGCAATCTGAACCGTCAGTCTTTCCTGCACCTGCGGGCGTTTGGCAAAATGATGGACGATGCGGTTGAGCTTGCTCAAGCCCAGCACCCTGCCGCTGGGAATGTAAGCCACGTGCGCTCTGCCGATGATGGGAAGCAGGTGGTGTTCGCACATGCTGTAGAAAGGAATGTCCTTTTCCAGCACCAATCCCTTGTAGCCGTAGCTGTTATCGAAGGATTTTAACTTGGAGGAGATGTCCTCATTCAGTCCGGCGAAGATTTCGTTGACATACATCTTCGCCACCCGTTTCGGTGTCTCGCAAAGGCTGTCGTCGCTCAAGTCCAGCCCCAAGGCATCCATGATGTCTTCGACCGCATTTTCGATTTTCCTTTGCTTCACCAGGCCATGAGCTTCACTGATGCTGGTTATTTTGTTTGCTTTCAATACATTTTCTTTCATTTTTTGTATCCTCTTCAGATTTTTTGAGTTAGTGGTTCATAACACTTAAACCAGGTTTTCGTACATCACCTCGGCACACATATACTTTCTTGCCAGTACGTCCTGCTGCTGCTTCAAAACAGGCTCAAAGCTATCTGCGTCTGCCATCATGCGTTCGATCCGTTCCATCAGATCGGCTCTGTGCCTCTGGTAATGTTTCCAGTCCCTGGTCCATGCGCTTGGATACTTGAACTCGGGCAGGTACATTTCCGTATAACTCAGCCGGTCCGGCACAAGCGGAATGGCTCCCGCCATCGTTGCTTCCATGACCCCAATGCCCAGATTTTCATGCAAGCTGGCACTGAGGCACATGCGGGCTTTGGATAATCTTTCGTAATACTCCTCTTTACCCAGCTTCTGTTCTTGCGTCACAAACAAATCGCAGTTGAGACGATGCCTGAGGTCCATGGCGATTTCAGGCTGCTTGTCCGAATTCAGCCGGTGAGGCCAGACGATCTCGTCTTGTTTGACGACCGTACCGTGTCGCTCAAGTTTAGCCAAAAGAGGCTCGTGGGGCTGTCCGCTCACGAGGGCCTTGTCGTGAAAAAATTTAGGGATGCCGAGGTTTTTGAGGAAGAGTTTCCTGTGGTACTCGGTTGCAAAATAGTTGACGTCTGCTGCATGAAACCACCCTTGTTCCGTATGTGCCGACCACTCCCTGCCCATACGTTCTCCCAGAATGTCCGAAGGATCGTATGCCCCTGCGTGCCAGATGGCGTGAATGCCTGTCTTTATGCCGAGCAGTTCACTCATGTAACGGATAGAGGTGATGGCAAAATTCCATGCATCCGTTACCAAAAAGCAGTCACCTGCCCTCACTTTTCCTTTACTGAATAGGTTGCTGATCTCAGCGACCTGGCTGGCTTTGTAGGCGTTGGTCTGTGCGAAGTTCAAAAAAGCACCAGCAGTAGGCTGATGCTCTCGGTACTCTCCGTCGATGCTGATCACCCTCACTTTTCTGCCCTGTCTTTTGGCATATGCATCGATTAAAACAGGAATATTCCCGTGCCACTGCGCCGTGTAGCGCACATCGTGGGGTTCGATGGGAATGATGTAGATCGTTTTCATTTTGTTTCCTCTTGTTTTAGGTGTTGCATAAAATCCGCGCACCATTCTCCCCGTCCTCGCTCACCTCCACCGCAAGCCGCCGGCATGGATAATGATTAACAACATATCCAACCAGTTCCTCGGCAAGCATCTCGCAACTTTTCTTGTCAAGCTTCAGAACTCCCTCATCGTAAAGACCGGACAGTTCACGTTTTAACAGAATGAACTCGACCTCGCGGTCGTTGTGCTTCACCTCAAGTTCGACTTTGAAGTGAAACATGTGACGGTGAGGGTGGGCCAGAAACTCCACTCCCTGGTGCTGTATCGCATCCGGCCAACAGTGGATGCCTTCGCGCTGGAAGGTGATGAAAATCGAACGTGTGCAGTTCATTGCTTCTGCTTGTGTAGAATGTTTTGCACGGTGTGCAAAAATGTTTTTTTACTCAATCAAGACGTGAACCGACAAGAAGATGAAAAGCATAGGAAATGCTTCCGCCTTCTTCGAAGACGCCTTGTGTAAACAATGTTTTTTCATCAGCATCCAAATCCGCTTTGTAATCCACTCCACTGACTGCATTGCAAAAAGTTTCAATTTCCAAAACCGCCCTGAAATTCTGTTCGCACTCCGCATTCAGGGTTTCGGTGTACTGATTGCTCACTGTGAGTTCCTCGTTGGTCAACACCATCAATGCCTTCTTGTCACAGTTTTCGATACTCAGGTGCTTCAACCTAGTTGCCGAAGCAATCTGGGTGAAACGTTCGAGGGTTCTTGCGGGCAGGATGAAACNTGCAATGGAGTTGACAGGCTTCGGGAAACCGGGTTTTTGCCCTTCGGGAAGCACGTGTTTTATCGATAAGGTGGGATTTTCCTCAGACAGGCTGTCACGTAGAATCAGCTCATCTTCGAAAAATTCCAATTCGGGAGACTTCATGAAGCTCATGCATCGTGTGAGCTGCTGAAGGTCTCCGATGCAGGCGTTCCCAAACGAAACAGGAGGNTGGTATTCGACCGCTACAGAGCCCGAAAGTGCTTCCACCACAAGCGGGTTGTCCTGCGTCATTTGAACAGTGGGGTTTATTGCCGCCACGCTCTGCAGGCATTGGATCATGTTCTTANTTACTTTCATTTCTTTGCTTTGTGTTTCAGGTTCAANGTCAGTTTCATCGAAACTACGCNGCAAATCGCAGGAGCTTGCTTTTATCGGGGACTTTGCGTTTTTTGACGGTTTTTGGTTGTGTGTCAAACGCTCTGTCCAAAATGGAAAAACCCGAAGAGGGGTTTCTGAATGCCGCCTGAATCGCCTGAACATTGCTGCGTAATTGGGGAGGNAAAGATTCGAGTATTTCTGGAATGCCGCAGTGGGCGATGAAATCGAACAGCTCTTTTTGTCTCAGCATCATGTATAGGTTGTGTAAAGAAAGAACCGTGTAGCGCGTTTGATCGCCCAGTAGTTTTTTTACACAGTCGATGCCTTCGAATACCGGAGATGTTTGCGGCAGAGCCAGCCTGTTTTCAAGAAAGTCGTAAGTGAACGCATTCTGTCCCAAGTTTGTGTTACGTTCCCGTATGAGCGGCAATGCAAAGAGTCCGTTCAAGCTGTTAAAGGCATAGAACTGCCCGTGCTTGCTGGAGTGGGAAAAGGAGGAACTGTCGTAGCTTAACTGAACGTCAACTTGAGCTTCGTTGAGCATCTGCTGCATCACTCCTGCGTAGAGCATGACTTCCGATTTGCTCACCCCGAACAGGTGCAGCCAGGTCGTGCCCTTCCTCTGAAGCTCCCCTTTGTTAAGCAGAAACAGCACCGCCTGCACAATCGCTTTCCCATTGCGCATGTGCCCTCCGTAGGCCCATCCNTCCAGCTCGTGCTTTGAAATCCCCTTGTACCAGTACTCCATCTCCTCCAGCGTCGTCCGCGGTCTGTCTGTACGAGGGTTGAGCCGGTGCCATTGGTTGATGTCACTTTGCTTTCGTGCAGAAAGGACGTTGAGCACTTTTGAATTGGATGCCATTTTTTTGTTTTCCTCGTAATAACGTGCACTTTGGACACTGAATTCCAAACATTCCGCAATGTCCGAATTGACGGTGGGGTAATCGAGGATGGGAAAGATCCCTTTAGTATCACTACACCATTCAAAAGCCTGCTCCCTGCAGTAATCTTTGGGCGCNGTGTTCTGCAGCAACTGAAAACCGCCTGAGTCCAGAAATACTGTACAATCACCGCCAATTCCCATCGTTTTCCTTAAATTGAGGTGGCGGATGTGATGCGGTGCGCTGAAAAGGGCATAGGGGTGATAAAAACCTCCTTCGTCCTCGTTGTAGAACCTGCAGCCAATGCCGTTGGGCAGTTTTGTGTGCTTAGCNAGCTTTGACGATAAGTCTGCAACCAGAGCAGGGAAAAAGACTGTTTTGCGTGTCATGTTTTGAGCTTGTTTCAGTGTTTATTCATTTATGGAGGCTGAGATTGCATGTTTCTGTATCAGTAGAAGCTGGAGGGTCCGCAATACTGAACGGACGTCAGGATAATGAATTGCAATCAGCTTTTTGATCTGCTGCCGGTCTAAGCTCTGCCAAAGCTTTTCTCCCAATTTGACTTCGATGTTCGAAACAAGCTGTTGTCGCAGTTCGTCCGCATTGTCGATGCCTGGAATGACTCCGAATCTGATAGGAGTGCAGCGTGAAAGCAGAGCAGNTTGGATACGCTCGATGTGGTTGGTGGTGAGCAGCCAGACGATGTGCTCTTCAGTTTGTTCAATCACTCGTTTCAGCGCCTGCTGAGCCCACCTGTTCAACCCGTCCGCCTCTTCCAGTATCACAACCTTGCACCTAGCGCCATTGCGTGGCGGGTATTTCGTATAGTCCCTGACGACTCCGTTCACCGTCTCCATTCTTCCGTCCGCGGACGCATCCACCCATAGGACATCGCCTACCGCCTCTGCAATAAGACTTGCACAGCTTGTCTTGCCTGAGCCCGGTATCCCGTAAAANGTCATGTTCTGAGGCATCTCATCTCCCCTCAGCATAGGGCTCAGCAGTTGGCTGATCCTTGTTGGCAGAACCAGCTCTTCCAGTGATGCTGTCTTTCCTAAAAGCTTCTCCTGCATCAGTCTCCTTCTCATCTTCCTNTNTCCAGCAATTTAAACGCATCTTCCACCTGTCCCGCTTCCTCGAGTTCNCTTTTGATTTNTTNAGGCAGCTCCGCGTAGGTGCCTACGCTTCCGGTCATCCCTGCAACTCGGTCCAGCGGGTTTTGCGTATTCCTTCTGTAACACACCTCCACTCCTTTCCTGCCGGATACCTGTTCAAGCAGTTGCCGTATGCCAGGCTCATCGTTTCGGTTAAAATCCTCTTTGACATAAATGGTGCAGAAAACTCGTATGGGTGGGTTGATAAAGACATCCCTCCTCCTTTCGTTATGTTGATTAGATTGGCGATAAACCTCGTTTCTTTGCTTTTCAACACTTAAATTCCGCTCCTCAGCCAGTGTTCCCAGCGTAACNGNTAGAGAACCAGTGACTTGCTTTCGGCCATTGCGAATCGCCTCGATAGACGAACGTCTGCAACTCTTACCCTCTTCGCGGACGGCCTCGATGATTTTGGTTTCATGTTCACAATCTGCAGTTGCAATCGCGTATAAGGTGCTCAGCGCAACCGGAAGCTCCACTTTTTCATTCTCCATGTTTTCGTAAAGCCTGTGTATGCGCTTACTCCTCCAAATGCTCATCATCTTGCTGGCATTGTGGTACTTGAGGTTCAGTTCCTTCAGCAGCCTGTCGTAGTCGTCNACCATCTTTCCTCCAACCTGCTTTTCGTTTTTTTTTCGCATGTGCGTGTAGGCGAACGTGACCAGTTTGCACTCCTCGAGCATGTGCCCGATGCTGCGTGAACGGTGGCTGAGGATGAGTTTTGCCAATGAATGNGGTGTCCAGTTGTGATTCCAGCCTTCTTCCAACGTTTTGTGAAATTGAATCAAGGTTTCTGAATTGATTGTTTCAACCGATGATTTCTTCATTTTTTCTGTTTTGTTTTAAACGTTTCTTGTTACNGCAAGCTTCCTAGACGAGATAACTTTCCATCAGTAAATCAAACGCCTTGTCTGCACCATCTTCGTTGCACTCGAAAGTGTGGAAGTGTCCGTACCATTGACTGTCTTTATCGTGATTAAAAAAATCCTCTTCGTAATAACCGTCTTCATCCAGTTCGAAGGACGCGTTTCCTGTACCGTTTTCATCTATATGGATTTCTGCGGAGATGCCGTTAATTCGGTAGTAGCCGACTACACCAGAATCGATTTTTTCAAATGTNACAGAANTCATATTATTTNCCTTTATTAATGTTTTAAATGAATTAAATATCTCTAACAGTTAATGCGAAATGAAATTGAGATAATTCCAAAATTAAACTCCTTTTTTTTCTACATCCCAAATATGTTTATGAATTTGCAACTGAAACCGTGCCTTAAGTTTGTCTTGAAGCATCCATGANATCATTCTTTTCGAATCTATTTTATTGAATGATGGAGAAAAAAGTACATTTGCACGTTGAGCAATTTCATATTCATCAATCATTTTTTTTGCCCACTCATAATCCTCCCTGCATTCAACAACAAATTTCACCTCATCCTTCTTTTTAAGGTGTAAAATATTTTGTAACCGCATGTGTTTGCTCATCCCCGAAGAAGGACATTTCATGTCCATGATGACGTGAACTCTGTGGTCTAAATGCTCGATAGGCTTGTGTCCTGCGGTCTCCAGCAAAACCGTGTAGCCTTCTTCACACAGGGCTTCTAGAAGAGCAGGGGCTGCGGGCTGGTCCAGTGGTTCTCCTCCCGTCACTTCAACGGTTTGAACTCCTAAACGCTTCACTTCTTCAAGTACCTGGTATAGGGTATATGGCTTAGCGAGCCATTTACCCATGTGCCTGTTTTTGAAATCAAGCGCATACACCGTGTCGCACCATGAACATCTTAGTGAACATCCCTGGGTTCTGACAAACACGCATGGAACACCACTGTGACTCGTTTCACCCTGTATGCTTAAATAGATTTCGTGAACCATTATCGTTTCTTTATTTGCAACATTATTCATCATTATTCCTTTAAAATATTAATGTTATTATCTGACAATTATTAACTAATGCGTTTGGTGATTTAAAATATTCCAAAAATGAAATAATTTTTTTAATTGAATGAATTATATATATAAAGAAACAGATTCGACTTCTGATTTTTTGGAAAACAATTTTAATATTTTTCGCAAGAAATCACGTTTAATTGTATCAAGTAAAGGTTATGGGAGTACTGAAATAGATGATTTTATTTCATATGCTTTTGAAGAGTTGATTAAACAGAAAACGATTGAGAAATATGATTCTCAGCGTGGGGCACTTGGTGGTTATTTAAACTGGAAACTTTCAAAGTTGTTTATTGATTTCCAGAGAAACAGAAAAGAATGGAATCTGGACCGCTGGTACTCATTCAATTCAACTCCTTTGAGCAGAAGCTACATGACCATAGGCCCCAGGGTGGAAAGGCTGATTTGCAAAAACAAAATTCCTGAGGGAGAAGCATGGAAATACCTGTCAACTCCACAGGTACAACTCAGCGAGAAGCACAAAATTGTAGAGCTCACCGACATGCACAGTTTTCGTATCCAGATGCACCGTTTTCAGCACAAACGTGAAATTGATCCTGAAACGGGTGAAGGGAAATGGATGGAGGAAAAGGTGTTTGTGAACGAATTTGAGGTGGATGGAAAAAAAGAAGAGTTAAAATGGATCAAAAACCGTTTTTCCCAGTTTGTAGGGAGAATCAGTAAAGATTATGATTCAAAAAATGCGATACTTTTTCAAACAAAACCTCCTGAGCATTGGAACAGTGATGAAAAAGATTCATTTCCCTTTCAAGAACAAGCAGGCTTGAACAGGGATTTGAATGAAGACGAAATAAATGAACAACTTGAAGATATTGAAAGTTTTATTAAACGTGCAGTGGCTGAACTGAACTACAGTGAAATGGATATACTTGCTTTTAGAATGGTTTATCTGCTCGATTATAAAGTGTCGGAAGTTGCAGGAACTCTTCATCTCAACAGAACCACTCTCGATTACAGACTGAAAAAAATGGTGCAGAAATTAAGAGAGATTTACGGTAATTATGGAAGACCGAAAAGGAGGTAGGAATGTCGATGAAAGGGTTCTATATTAAAGGGAAAGCAATTCAAATTCCAGATCCGGAACAAGTGACAACCGTTGATGGAATGGCGATTGCCAGAATGTCTGCTTTGCTGATGCCCTATTCCAGTCAAAAAATACTGAATTTGAAAAAACCTACTGATTCAGAAATGGTGGATTTTCTTAAAGGAAGAGCCAGTGAAGAAGTGTGCCGTAAGGTCGCTGCCTGGTTGAACAGAAATCCTGATGACATGTGCGCCTTTATGAGTGCATCCGAGTTGATGATAGATGACGAAGATTAAAAAGAAGATCAATATATCAGTTAATTCATTGTTAAAACTGGGAGATCCTAGAATAAATACTGGCCGCTGATAATATAGTCTGCACGATACAGACAATCCCCTCAGCTATGTACTGAGATCCGCCCTGCAGGCCCTCTCCAAACCTTTTTAAACAGTTCTCAACAAGAGAAAATTTCCATATCCCTCCCCTTAAAAAACTTCCTCTTCTTATATCATAGTTTGCTGCTTCAGCAGTAGAAACTACCTATTTTTATTTCTCTGAAAAACGATTCCATTCTCATAATATTTCGTAAAAAATCGGTCGCGATAAAAACGCTCAGAAATTAACATTAAACAGCGTTTCGTGTGCACTTGATGATAAATAAAACAAAAGGAATGTGATTATGAAAAATGATCAAACAAAAAACACTCAGCAACGCTACACAAGTCGTTACCAGCATGTAACTGAAAATTCTGTGCGCTTTACCTGTGTGATTGAAAAGGATGCCTATGACAGGCTTCTCAGAATGGCAGACAGCAAAGGAGTCAGAAGAAACAAAATGCTGAACCGGCTGATTCAAAGCTGCAAGAGCTGAAGTGTTTTTGGTGATTAAATGAGACCCACAGAAAGTGGGCAGCATACAGCCACCCACATTCCGTAATTAATAAAGAAAGGATATTGATATGTTAAACACATCAAATATTTGTACTAACAACTTTATTTATCAAAGTTTCTCCGTTCAGTACAACACATGCCAAAGAAAATTAAATAATCCATACTTTCCACTGCAGTTGAGTGTGGATTCAAAGGAAGCTTTCAAAAAAGCCGTAGGTTATGACAACACGCCCTACCGCTTCACGAACGGATACAGGAAGAAATCCAATTTCGTTGATACCGACTGCATCATTGTGGACATTGACAACGACTCGTCCAAATGCCCGGAACTGTGGGACTGCGAAACCGAATGGCTGGACTGGGAAGGATTGTGCCGAATACTGCCGGACGTTGAGATATGGGCTGCCACTTCACGCAGTCACATGAAGCACAAAGGTGAAAGGAAACCGCGTCCCAAACTCCACGTCTATTTTCCGCTTGGCGGGAAAAAAGGACAGGAAGAAACCGAACTGATGCTCAAAGCCATTTGTTCGAAACTGGTCAGGAAAGACGGTGAAAAATGGTTCGATCCTGCCGTTTGCAACGTATCCAACTGGCTTGCCGGGGACGATGACAAGCAGGTGTTTCACCAAAAGGGACATACAATGGACCAGTTGGGATGGGTGCGGCAGTTCAAAGAATGCAAAAAAACACTCAACCCGGTTCCAGGTGCGGACACAAAACGGGAACTGAGACCTGTGGAAGAGGCGAGGTATGAAAAAATCCTGGAAGAACTCAGACGAATCGGCTGCCTGTGGAGAAACAACCATCAGACCGCCAACTTGTTTCACGAACATGAAAAGACAAAAGGTGGATGGTACCTTTATTTCAATGCCCCGCAAATCATCCACCACCAGAGCCAGGGAAGCATGGGGACACTGGAGTGGCTGGACAGGCATTATCCCGGTCATCAAGCATCCGAATCTTCACCGTATTTTGCACCGCGTGCAAAAAAAGAATCGGGTCCAGTACGCAATGCACTTGAAGAATTCCGTGATAAGTCTCTGCTGGTAACGGAATCGCAGGAGCAGTTTCATCTGAAAGAAAACGAGTATCTGAAAAAACTTCTTGATGACAAATCCCTCGAATTCAAAAACAACAGAATTACTGTGCTCGAAGGACACACGGGCATCGGCAAAGGCAGCATCGCCACTTACTTCCACGAATCCGATAAGGGGTTGCTGCTCTGTGTTGATCCTCTGAGGAGACTGGTCTCTCAGACCTACGAAAGACTCAAAGAAGATGCTCAAGCAGGCGGAGTCGCTCACTATGAGTCTTCAAGCCTGGCCCAGGCCAACAAAGCAAAGGCACTGGCGATCTGCGATCTTTCGGTGCGTCCAGACAAGCAGGTGCTTGACTGCTTTATCAACGGCAAAGGCGACGGTGAACAAGTGACGGTAATACTTGATGAAGTGCACCTGGTTGCCAAAAACCTCTTCCGTGCAACCGGAGGACGGAGCAGGTACAGGGATTTTGTGGATGCGCTCACGGGTAAGGTCAGCCGTATTGTTGCAATGAGTGCAACCCTATCGGCGGCAGCCAAGGAATTCATCCACTGCCTCGGCCATGATCTGGGTTTAAAAATTGATGTTGTCGAAGTCACCAAAGATAAAAAACCGCTTTTAGCCGATGTTTCTACTTACAAAACAAAAAAACAGAAGCTCTCCTATCTTGAAAAAGTGGTGGACGATGTGACTGCCCGTGGAGGAAAACTGGTATATGTAGACCAAAGCAGAAAATACATTGAAGCCCATGCTTTACCCTACTTTAAGGAACTCCATCCCAAACTCAAATACAATGTGGTTACTGCCAGAACCGATGAGGAATACGACACCGATGAAGCGGTCGTTACCATCGGTTCTCCATCGCTTGCAACAGGTATGAGCCTGGATACTGCAGTGGACACGCTTGTGGTGGCATTGAATGAAAACGTGGCGGAGTTGGAGTGCTTTACCCAGATCTTCAACCGCGTCAGGCGTGACAATGGTTTGAACGAAGACACTCAGGTCATCGTGCTCTGCAGACAGCGGAACACTACCGGAAGCAAGGACACGCTCAGGTTTCTATCACAGAGGCACAGGAAAAAGATGCTTAGCAAGCTCGCCGAGGCGAACCGTATTCTTAAGGGCATCGACAATCCCTTCAACTCAAACACTTTTGACTCACTGAAGAGCAAAGCAGGTGAATTCCTTTTTCACGATGGTCAGCAATGGGCCTACAGCGATGCCTACCTCAACATGGAGTGCATGAAGGCCGCTGAACGCAGGCTCATCCAGCAGCAGGGAATACTGGAATTCATGCATTTCTTCAAACTAAACCCCGACTACCTGCAAGGTGTCCTGATACAAAGGATCAGTAAACTCGATGCGAAGGTTGTGGCAAAGGATGAGCAGAAGATGGAAATGGTTGAAAAAAAAACGAAGGAGGAAGAATTGAATAAAATACTCAACACCAAACAAATTGGCAGTTACAAAGAAAAACTGGAACTGTTGGGACGCAAAGAGTCGGGCTTTGGAAGCATGAATGCCGAGCAGATGGAGGACATCGATTGCAAGCTGGCTTTGTTCGACGCATCGGTTGCCGGAATAAAGGATGCTGAAAAACACACCCTCAGCCGCATCAAAGCCAAAACCACCAAAAGAAAACCGATTGCCGTCATCAACTCCTTTTTAACGCTCATGCAAAAGGAAAAACTCGATTCAATGGATGCCAGAAAAAGACTCTTTCAAAGGTTTTCGGCAGGCAGGGAAAATGAACCGCTGCTGTTTGAACTGGCTTGGGCGGTTGGACAAATTTACAAGCTCTGGCAAGATGGAGAATCCTGCAATACCGCTTTGCTGGCAAAAATGATTGAGAATAAACTCCAGGGTTTCAGTGCTTTTAAGGATGTCTTTGGACGGGGAGAACAGACACGGACCAAGGTGCTTGGAAAGATCATGAACCTCTTCGGTTACAGAAGAAAACGCACTCCTCAGAGAGACCGGACGTGCAAGATCAGCTGGGTGCAATCAAACAATTTTTGCTGTCTGTCGCTCAGAAGCGGCTACTGCTACCAGACACTTTGGCTCGCACTTGGTGACGGACTGGCTTGGGAGGCGGTCCAAGAGGCCGGTGGAGGTGCTCAGGCGGTCGAGAAACTGATTGATCGTCTGCATCATATTAGAGGTATTACTAGTAACTGAGTTTTTTTATTCCGTCTACGAACTGTAGACATTCATTGTTCGATTAGATGTCTGAAAAGAGTAGGGAGGGATCTGGCTGAAGATGGGAAATTCCTGGGATTTTCGTGGAATATCACAGATCTGATCAAGATATC
>NYUB01000108.1 GCA_002683785.1 Deltaproteobacteria bacterium | reverse complement strand
CGAATCTTCGGACGATGAATTTCAGTGTATCATATTGATTTAATTAATGAAAGACTTTTTCTGCCAAGCACTAACTAGGTCAGAAAGACCTGAATAAGTAATGGAAATGCTTTAACGGAATGAAAGGAGACCACTCCATTCCGGGTTGGGGATTAACCTCCGATTTTTTTTGAGACCAAAACAAGATAAAACCAACTCTAGATTCAAAACAATGCATTGAGGTGCGAAATTAAAATTTTACTTTTCCCTTAATGAGAAAAAACCGGTTTAAATAAATGAAATGTTATTGGAAATTTCATATACAGACTGGCTGGGGCGGAAGGGATCGAACCTTCGTATCACGGGATCAAAACCCGTTGCCTTACCACTTGGCTACGCCCCATTCGGAGGATTTTATCTTAACGTGCCAGGCCAACAATGCAAGAGTGAAGGCGGCTATTGATTGAGGTAATTCTGGTAGGACATCTGCCGGGCCAAAGACTGATAGCTTTCGATCGCCATTTTTTTCCAGAGGCTGCCTTCTCCTTCCGGAGAATCGATCAAATCCTTATAGATTTTGAGGGCTTTTTCCTCCTGACCTTGCAGGGCATAGATGTTCCCACTGTGATAGAAGGCCCACTGGATCCTCTCCCTGATTTCAGGTTCCTGCCGGTTTTCGTAGAGCCTGATGGTTTTTTCAAATTGTGCCAGGGCTGATTCATTGTTCTGCACTTTGTAAAGCATCTCTCCGGCGAGGAAATGACTGTGGACAATGAACATGGGGGTGTCGGGTTTAGCCACAGGATGGTTATAGCGTTTTACTGTCTGCAGATAGGCATCCGCAGCTTCTGAAAAATATCCTGCTTCTTCAAGCATCTCGGCAGTATCATAGTAGAGCTCTGGAACAATTTCCGCTTTGAGAGGATCAGCATCCTGATCATATTTTTCAATGGTCTGTTCATAAACAATCAATGCTTTGGAAAATTCTTTGTTTTTTCTATAAACACGGGCTAGCAACATCCTTGCATCGGCATCATAGACACTCTCTGGATACTGCTGGAGAAACTGCGCAAGTTTGTTGCGGGCTCCTGGATAATCTTTTTTCTCATACAGCGTCCGTCCGGTTTCAAGATGGTTGAGTTCCGCCATCGTTCCTGAAGCACGGGTTTCAAGAAATCGCTGGATGTCCAATGAGTCATCAAACAATCCGAGTCTGTTGTGGGCCACTGAAGCCTGAAAGAGGGTGGTATCGAAACGAAAATTGAGCATGTACTTGGTTTTGTAATCCCGGTAGGCTGCCACCAGGGCGAGATCATCCTGATTCCGGAAATGCTGGTCGATCAACCCTTTTAGATTTTCGTCGATGCTTTCCTGAATCACGTTCTTACGAACATAGATGCTTTGTGGGTAACGATCCATGAACTGTTCGAGGCTTTCAATGGCTTGCTGATAAAAACCATAGAGGGTCAAGGTCAACCCCTTCCTAAGCAGAGCCTCCTCTGCCTGTTCAGACTCAGGATAAAGCGTGATGATGTCTTTGTAGGCCTTGAGTGCTTTCAAATATTCACTGGAAAAGGGCCGCTGCGACTGGATATTGGCGATACGCAACTTACCAAGCAAAGCTATTTCACGGGAATAACTGTCAATCGCTTTACGGTATGCAGCAATGGCTTCATCTTCCTTCCCTTCGTCTCTCAGAAAATCCCCGAGCCGAAGTGCGACAAACTTCGAAAAATCTGCCTTGGGGTAGAGCCTCAGCAGCATTTTGAAAACTTCACGGGCAGTGGTGTAATCCGCATTCTCGTAATACGTTTCACCCATATGAAAAAGCAAAGTCGGATCCTGGCGAACGTATGCGGTGTTGAGGTCCCGTGCCGTATCAAAATGTTCACGGGCCGTGATGAACCGGCCCAGTTGATAATAGGCTTGAGCCAACTTGTAATGGGTCACCGCAAGGTGTTTGGGTGCAGGTGAAGTTCTCAGATACTCCTTAAAATCTTCGATGGCTTGCTGCCAGTTTCGTCGGTCGACCTGGGTCACGGCCTTCCAGAAAATCGCTTCGACGGCTTCCATCGAATTTGGGAACTGCTGGCTTAACTGTTCAAAATATTGACTAGCTTCACTGTGAAACTGCATTTTCTGATAACTGCGGGCAATTCTGAATTTGGCATGGGGGATAAAAGCCTGAAAACTCGAAGGCTCCTCTTTCGCTTCAGGATCCTGGTTCTTCTCCACAATCCGAACGGCTGTCTTGAACGCATCGATGGAGCGATGATGGTTTTTGGCCCCACTCCGCTCAAGCATCGTGTAAAGCACATCCGCAGCCCGAAACATCGCCTGAATGGCAAAAGGTTCAAGCGGTTCCTTGAATTCTCCTGCATCCATTTTCCCCAGTGTATAGACGGCTCGAAATTGCTTGATCGCCTCATCATACATCCCGTCTCGAAAGGCGTTTTCTGCTTCCTGAAGCATGCTTTTTAGAGTAAGCCTCCTTCTAAGCCTAGCGCGTTCTGCCTTCGCGGCCGCCTTTTGTTCCTCTTCGGTCAATTCTACTACGCCACTCGCATTGTCTGCCACCTTAGGACTGCCAAAAACCTCGAGCTGCCAGGTTTTCTTCTCTATGTCAGAAGTCCGTTCGATCCTCAGATCTTCCACCAAAAGTTCAAAATCAATCAGTGTCTGGTTCACTTCAGGCCTGGTAGCCAAAAAACGCACCCTGGAATCCTCTAGTTTCAAAAGCTCAAGATTTTCGATGGGCATGGTTTCGGGGAAACGTACCGTCAAAAGATTCTGGTCTACAGATTCGAGAAGAAAAATCCTGGGGATAAACGTATTGCCCGCCTCTTTCAGTCTTCCCTGGGAGGGAGCGTTGATGAAGTTGAAACGGATGATGCTGGAATCCGGTTTGGTGGAATCCAATGCAACCGAGCTCAATTCAAAGAGGGGAGGAATTACCTCATCGATTTTCTCAACACTTCGAGGAGGACGCAATATAACGGCAATTCCGTCCCCCTCGGAAAGAGGTTCTATTTCATAACTCAATTCACTCAGCCTGAGTTTGAACTGAGCCCAAATGGCATCATCTACCTTGTTGAACCGAATCCCGGCAATCTGTTCATCATTGAACAGTCTTTCTTTTCGGCCATCGACAAAATCAAGTCGGGCATTCTGGAATTTGATGACAAGGGTCTTTGCCTGCAGGTTTTCATTGACTTCATAGACGGGAGCACCGTTGGTCAGAAGATGGATGCTGACCTGTTTACCACGACGGATCAACTCCACAGACTGGATTAATAATGCCGATTCCTGCGCTGCGACCTGGATCGGCAGGATCCAACCTGGCAGAAGGAAAAAAATCAGAAAACGTAAAAGGTTCATCTCTTTTNTGGGATGAAAAAAAGGAGAGTCCNCAGGAGAACTTTGTAGTGCAAATCAAGTTCCATGCCCTGGTAACTCCCTCAGGAAGATGGGAGGAAGAGGTTGAATCAGCCTTCGTAAAACGATTTCAGCAGTTTTGCCCTGGATGGGTGCCTCAATTTACGAAGAGCTTTTGCTTCAATCTGCCTGATCCGTTCACGTGTCACATCAAAATCCTGACCGACTTCCTCTAGGGTGTGGTCTTTGACCTCGTCCACACCAAAACGCATGCGAAGAACTTTTTCTTCTCTAGAAGTAAGGCTCCGAAGGGCTTCACGGGTTTTTTCACCCATGTTCGAGGAAACCGTTGCCTGACTCGGATCATCTACATTATCGTCGGCAATGAAATCTTTCAACAGTGAGTCTTCATCATCGCCTATCGGAGTATCGAGGGAAATGGGTTCCTTCGCAATTTTCAGGACTTTACGTACCTTATGCAAAGGCATTCCGATATGATGAGAGAGTTCATCTGGCGTTGGTTCGCGTCCGAATTCCTGAACCAGATTACGAGAGGTTCTTGATAGTTTATTGATGGTTTCAATCATATGCACGGGAATCCTTATGGTCCGTGCCTGGTCAGCAATCGAACGAGTGATCGACTGACGTATCCACCATGTGGCATAGGTTGAAAACTTGTAACCCCTGCGATACTCGAATTTATCAACCGCTTTCATCAATCCGATGTTTCCTTCCTGGATCAGATCCAAAAACTGAAGTCCCCGGTTGGTGTATTTTTTGGCAATGCTGATGACCAATCGTAAATTGGCTTCCACCAACTGGCTTTTTGCAAATTTAACTCTTCTTTCAGCAATTTTCAGACGTTTAACCTCAGATTCGAATTCATCCGAAGAGAGATTCGTCTTTTCGGTCATGTTGTGAATACGTTTCTGACCCGTATGAATCTTTTCAAAAGTACGGTTGGCGATACTGAAAGAACAACCGGCCTGTTCTTCGATTTGGCTGATNATTTTTTTCTTTTCAGAGGATTTTGAAGTNCTATCAAGGTCGGCAAACAGTTTCCCCAACTCCTCGACGGTGAGGTGAAATTTTGAGACCTGTTTTTCCATTTGACGGTAAGTCAGATCAATTTTGCTTTTGTGGTTGAACATTTCCATACACATCAACTCCAGCTGACGTGAATTGAAATTGATTCCACGTATGATCTCCTCACAGGCGTTCCTCTGACTTNCAAAATCCTTTTTGTCTTTTTTCTTGTTTTTTGAACGATCCAGTTTGTTTTCAATCCGTTTTGTTTTTTCAAAATGCTTCTGCAATTGGTCCAAAACCAAGATCAGTTTTTCCGTTGCAACATCTTCATCCTCAATGACATTGTCATCATCATCNAAGCCCGAGACCACATGCCGGGCCCGGATTTTTCTGGTCTTCAAACGTTTATTCAAATCGATCAGGTACTGCAGAATGAGGTCTGATTTTGTAAAGATTTCAATCAGTTCTATCTGCCCATCCTCTATTTTTTTTGCAACATCCACTTCTCCTTCACGAGTCAGGAGTTCGATGCTGCCCATCTCCCTGAGATACATGCGTACTGGATCATCCGTAGAGTTGTCAATGCCCGGGTCCAGATCCAGTTCTTCTGTCGTCACAAATTCATATTCCGAATCAAGCTCACGATTATTGACGTTCGCTTTTTTCTCAGAATCCACCACATCAATCTCCATCTCAGTGAAGACGCTAAAGATCTGTTCCATCTGCTCTGAACTAACAGGATCGTCTCCAAGATGATTATTGATGTCATCAAGNGTGATGAACCCTTTTTCCCGACCCTCAGAGATCAAGTCCTTGATCAACTTGGTTTCGGGTTTAATAACATCCTCCTGAACTTCCACCTGATTTTTTTTCGGATTGGATAAGGTCATGGGCATGATCGGGTCATGTTACGGAAGGGTTTTCAAAAAGATCCACCAGTTCTTTTTGTTTTCTCCGATGTTCCAGACGTGCCTTGAGACGCTCCTCAGATGTCGCTTGGGAGCTCAACTCCTGAAATTCGGATTTAAGGTTTCTTTGCTTGATTCGTTTGATGGAGAGCAAAACATCATGCTGGGGCAATTCCTCCACACTCAAGCTTATGGCAACCTGATACANTTCAGGATTTTTTTCTTCCAGAGCTGAAACTGAGAACTCCATACCCTGTTCTGCCATATCCAACAGTTCCTTGTAGATTTGTTTCAAACGGGGCGACTGCAACTCCTCAGGCTGCAAATGGTAACGAACCTGAGCGGCTTCATCCTGATTCTTCAGAAGAGCCTGCAGAATCCAGAGTTCATCCCGGGATTCTTCAGGATAAACGGACGACGGTGACTGTATAACATGTTGATCCGGCTTTTTCAAAAACTTCCTAGATTGTTCCATCAACTGGGATAGAGGCAATGCTAATTTTTCAGCCACCACATTCAAAGTCATTTGTTTGAGGGTCTGATCCTTGATTTCTGCAAACGCCGGGAGCAGTTCGTCGATGGCTTTCATCTTGCCTTGAAGGTTATCCGGGTATTTAGCCAAGGTCTGTTGCAGGAGATAATCAAGTACTGGGATTTGCTGTTGAAGCAGACCCTTGAAAGCCTCTGCCCCATGGTCAAGTAAAAAACTGTCAGGATCTGCTCCATTAGGAAGCATNACCACCGATGCCTCAAGTTGATGGGGAAGAAAAAGACGGCCATGTGACCTGGCGGCCTCACGTCCTGCATCATCTCCATCAAAAAGAAAAATCACTCGATCTGCATAACGTTTAACCAACTGCAGATGCTGTTCCGTAAGAGCTGTTCCACAGGGGGCCACTGCATTGTTAAAACCGAATTCGTGAAGCCTAACAACATCAAGATAGCCTTCCACACATATCATTTCCCTTCTTCTTCGAATTTCTTCCATACCCTCATACAGTCCATAGAGAACATGGCTTTTCCGGTAGAATGGAGTTTCTGGACTGTTCAGATATTTCGGAATGTCCCCATCGCGTATGACACGCCCACCGAATCCGATGCAACGTCCACGGACATCATGTACCGGGAAGAGAAGTCGATTCCGGAAACGGTCATACCGACGTCCCTTTTCTTNATTGATCTTGCTTAGTCCGGTTCGGCTCAGAAGAGGGGGGGGATGTCCTTTTTGTTGAAGGTGTTGTTCCATAGCCCTCCAGGCATCCGGAGCATAACCAAGCTTGAATATGGACCACTGCTCCTCCGGAATCATCCTTTCATTAAGGTATTCCAGAACTGGGCTGTATTTTCCTTCTATCAACTGCTGGTGATAAAATGTTTCTGCATCCTTAAGACATTTTAAACCCGGGTCTTCACCCTTTTCTGTCATCCGGGATGGAGAAGCATCATATTCGAGTTGAATCCCATTCAGTTTTGCCAGTTCCTCGATGGCTTCCGCAAAGGAAAGTCGATCATGCAAAATCAAGAATTGGATTGAGTCTCCACTCTCTCCACATCCGAAGCAGTGAAAAAATCCTCTTTGGGGGTTCACGTTGAAGGAGGGCGTCTTCTCGGAATGAAATGGACAAAGCCCCTTGAAGGAAGAACCTGCTTTTTTCAGGGATGTCCCACGGGAACTGATCAGACCGACAATGTCCGTAGCTTCCGAAACCCTGCGAATGAAATCTTTACTGAAAGACATGAATTATTAAAACAAAGATATCATTGAATCTTGTTTTGGAGAAAATTTAACCTCCAGAACCAGCATTTACAGTTTGTTCAGTAAAGGTTCCATTCCGATGCAGATGAACGAACGAAGTCATCACAGAATTAAATTTTTCTTCTTTTGTTTGCCCATCACGTTCAAAAAATATCCAAGCNCCTTGAAAACCAGCAAGCCACTCCATGATCAGTTTCAGGTTCTCACCCTGAGTCTGTTGGAAGAGACGTTCCACCAGCCAAACTTTGACTCTGGCTGCCATCAACATTATCAACCATGCCTTTAACTGGTCATGTGGAGGAAGATCTGCCAGGGGAGTTTTCAATGCCCTTCCAGACAATCCTACCCGGTCATACAACTGGATCAAGGGAACCCTTCGCTGATTCAACCAGGGCCGGGTTTCAAATAATTTGCTTTTTAAATTTTCTTCCAAACCTGCGTTACCTCTTGCACGAGTCCAGAGCATTTGATCACTGTAGATGAGCACTCCAGATTGGATCTCCAACAAACCTGATTTGGGCTTGAGCTTATTCAGCAGAAGCCGCCAAAATACTTGTTTTTGTTCCTCATCTTCATAAATGAAGCTGACACGTTCACCAGCTTCAACATTCCAATTCAGTTGTCTTAAGTCCCAAATCACAGATTCACTTTGGTACCGATCCTGTTCCCATGCACGATAATTCAAATCTCTGCAGTTGATCAGCAACCTTGACACCTTTTGTCGTCCCTATGGAAAGTATGAAGCAGATGTTCAGAATCGGTGGGCTTGATGCCACGGATGGCTTCGGCAAAAAGCTGGGAAGCCTGCTTCAGCAAGGAAGCATTCTGTTCCTCGAAGGAGAAATGGGTGCAGGAAAAACCACTTTGATCAAAAGCATCTGTTCGGCATTGAAAATCAACCCNGACATCGTCACCTCTCCAACTTACACCATCGCTCATCGTTATCCTGGAAGATTGGAGGTCAGTCATGTTGATCTTTTCCGCATCGAACATCCCGAAGAACTGGAGGATTTTGACCGTGAGGATCTGATCTGCGATGATGGCATCACCTTGATTGAATGGCCCTCTCTTCTCGAAAGCAACCTCAAGCAGGATCAGGTGTTGAAATTGAAACTTGAAACCACAGGACCTGACTGCAGAACCATCCTCATGATTTCCACTGCGNCCTTTTACCAAAATCTTTTNGAACCCGATGCCTTCACTGGAATTTCCAAAAACTGCACTTTAATCGATCAGGCATGATCCGGCTCTCGNTCGATACCGCATTTGAACAGCTTTCATTGGCATTNTCCGAGGATGATTCAATTCTTGCCCAATACCATTCCGCTGATCGAAGACGTAATGCCTCCGTGATGTTTCAGAGGCTGGAAGATCTGATGAACCATGCAGGGATCAAACCCAATGCCATTGATGCCTTCGTCATCAACCAGGGCCCTGGCTCATACACAGGAGTGAGAATCGGTATGGCCTTTGTCAACACACTGGCTCANGTTTTCGAAAAACCGGTCCTGCCCGTCAATTCATTGCGGCTTTTGGCAACCCAAGTCAGCCAGGAAGAAGACCCCTTCCTGGTGATGCTCAACTGCACACGCGAGGAACTTTTTGTAGCAGAATTCGAGTATCAGCAAGGGATTCTGAAACAGATCACACCCATCGTTCTTCATCATCTCGAAGAACTCAAAGAACAAATGACTTCGAAGCCATTTCTGCTGCACCGAATCCGTGGATCTCATGACCGATGGAGTTCCTCATTTGAGGATATAGAAAGTATGGCCCCTGATCGGTCTGGAGTCAATGCAACCCATCTGGATCAAGCAGCTGCAGATGGGGTACGTAATGATATATTGGATTTTGTTCCATCAGCACATCCGCTTTATATTAAACGGGACGTTTGATTCTAAAAAATTCATANATCCAGCTTCAGATTCAACATGCTTTATCAGAATTTTACAAAACAGGAACAGATCGACCAAGAATACAACCCACGATTGCGGGTAGAGCAAACCAATCAATACCTCCAAAAATACCTGTCAGAAAGTGAACGGGTCAGGAACAAACTGAAGCATCAAGACGGAATCCCCTACGGCCCGAGTCTGGCAGAAATACTCGACTTCTATCCTGCCAAAAGGAAGAACTCGCCCTTACTTTGTTTCATCCATGGTGGATACTGGCATGCTTTTTCAAGTCAGGATTTTGCCTTTATTTCCGAAGCGCCACATTGNGAAGGATTCTCCGTTGCACACATCAACTACGCATTATGTCCCAAAGTGACACTGGATGAAATCGTTCGCCAGTGCCGTGCAGCACTTGCCTGGCTCTTTCGAAATGCTGGTGAGCTCGGTTTCAATCCTGAACTCATTGGAGTGGCAGGTCATTCGGCAGGAGGCCATCTGACGGCCATGCTACTGGCAACAAATTGGGAGAAAGATTACGGTCTGCCGTCAAACCTGATCCAGGTTGCATACCCGATCAGTGGACTTTTTGATCTTCAGCCTTTTCCCTTCTCATGGCTCCAGCCTAAACTTCAATTGAATCTGGAACAGGTGATGCGTAATAGCCCCCTCTTTTTGGAATGCCTAAACCGCTCCAAAGTCCAGGTGCTGGTAGGGGGTGATGAATCGGAAGAATTTCAGAGACAATCGGCTCACTATTCAGAATGCCTCTGCAGGCAAGGAATCGAGGCAGGATTCAAGCCGATTCCCCAAAAAAATCATTTCAACCTGCTGGACGATTTTCTTGGTGAAGGGGGTGAAATGATGCGNCTCATCACTGAGACCATAAATCTGCAATAAAGAGGAAGACTCAAGAGATCCAGTGCAAAAGATTAAGGATGGAATGGAAATATCATCGCGCTGTTTCCCAATCAGGAGAAAGCGGAAGCATTTGGATTGAGGTTGATTTCGGGAAAGTAGTAGTGTGAATCATCATTTAAAACATCGGAGGTTTTATGGCAGGAGTCAATGGTCAGGTGCATGATAGATTTCATCACCAAAAAAATCAGAAAAAGAAGACCCGAGCAAAGACACGAAAAGGAGGCTGGCAAGCATTAGGATTTGAATCCTATCAAGAATACTTGNTTGCCAAGAAAAACGGTGAACTGGATAATCAGGAAGAAAATCCAGAAAAAGAATAAAATCCTAAAGTTGCAAAGGGGTACTGAATCGGCCCTCAAGTGGTGCATAACGTTCTTTAATGTCGCAACGATTTCCTCGTAATCCTCGTGATATCAACATATTATCGGTCTATCTTTTGTATTTCAGAAATCATCAAAAGAATGAATTAACATTCATTGATCAATAAAAGGTCCACCCGGAGATAAGATGCAGCTTGAACAAATGAACTTGGAACAGCTTCAAACCGAAGAAAAAAANCTCTTGTCCACACACCAGCAATTTCAGGCTTCAGCATTGAAACTGGATTTGACCCGTGGGAAACCATCCGCAGAACAGCTCACACTATCCGAANGGATGGAAGGCTTACTGGCCGGAAAGATGATTCACGAAGACGGGACCGATCTTAGGAATTATGGTGGAGCGGACGGTATCAAGGAGGCCCGACAACTTGGTGGTGACATGCTTGGACTTCCTGCAGAGGAGGTGATGGTTGGAGACCACACCAGCCTTACGCTCATGTATCTCTACCTCCTTCATGCCTTCTATCATGGTGTCCAAGGNCCAGATACGGCTTGGGCCAAAGAAGGGCAGGTCAAATTCATTTGCCTCGTGCCAGGTTATGACAGGCATTTCACCATTTGTGAAGAACTTGGAATTGAAATGATCCATGTCCGACTGCTGGAAGAAGGCCCTGACCTTGATCAGATTGAAGCACTCGTTCAGGAGGATCCGAAAATCAAAGGNATCTGGTGTGTTCCCAAATACTCGAATCCAACCGGGCATATCTATTCATCCGAAACCGTGAAAAGGCTCGCAGGATTGGGAAGGGTGGCTGGCACTAATTTCCGGGTCATGTGGGACAACGCCTACGGAGTGCACGATTTGGATGAAAATCCACCGGAACTGGAAAAAATCATGGACCACGCCAGAGCACAGGGCTGTGAAGATTCCATCATCCAGGTCGCATCGACTTCCAAAATTACTTTTGCCGGAGGGGGTATTTCGTTTATTGGTGCCTCTTCGTCAAATCTCAACCATTTCCGGAAACGTCTTTCCGTAATGACCATCGGCCCCAACAAATTAAACCAGAGAAGGCATATGCTTTTTCTTCAAAACCTAGAAGNTGTGAAACAATTGATGAAGAAGCATGCAAAAATCCTGGGTCCTAAATTCAAGACGGTGGAGAAACATCTCCAGGAAGGTCTTCAGGGAAGAGGAATGGGATGCTGGAGCACACCGAGAGGCGGGTATTTCGTTTCGTACGATGCACCTCCAGGGACTGCGACAGAAATCGTTCGACTGGCTGGAGAAGCGGGAGTAAAACTGACTCCTGCAGGAGCAACCTTTCCTTACCGTAAAGATCCTGAAGATGCGAATATCCGCCTTGCACCGACTTTTCCAGTCNTCGAGGAAGTTGATCAGGCAATGAAGGTGTTCGTCAACTGCGTTAAATTAGCCTGTGTTCAGCAGAGGCTTCAGAACAACTGACACACATCGACTGTTTTCAGAAGATTTTTTTCTGGGTCTTTCTTGAAACCACAAAAGGGTTTGTTTATTGAAGGAGTTTGAAACTTGAACGTTTGAACTCCTTTCGTTCGAGCATCTCAAGATAATGGATGGCCACCTGATGTAGGTTTTCATCCTCCAATTCAAAATCTTCGACTCTTGTGGAACGGACGAAGCTGGTAAAATGCATACGGGCTTCGACAAGATTCTTCTCCCGATAAGCAATCAATCCAAGAAAAAACCTGATTTCAACAGGACTTCCAGACAATTCAAGTCCTTGTTTGAGTGCCTTCTCTGCTAAAATCACCTCATCCAATTGAAGTCTGAACTTACCAAGTTCCAACATCAGCACCCCCTCTTCACGCACCGAAAGTTGATCCCGATCTTTTTCGATCATCAACTTTGCTAAAAATTTCTGGGGATGCATTTTGGTCTGCAGGAATTTTGGAAATTGAAGGGGTTTGATTCGTTCTAAACGTTTTTGTTCTTCTTCACTCAGACGAAGAAGCTGTTTGGTCAACATCTCTGAATAAAGGGAGGATCGGTAAGCGAAGTCCGTTTTGAGTCTGAGTCCCTTCCCGCAGTTCTTGCAAGAAAGCTTTTGTGGGGTCCATAAATCGTCATCCTCAAAAGGAGATCTCTGCTCAATCTTTTCCTCGTTGAAATAAAGAACTTCCAAATGATAGTGATAGGACGACCTGCATTGGACACAAAATACCCGGACCTGGGGACGGTTTTCATAAATCATTTCCGTTTCCGGAAACTCCTCACTTTCCTGGATTGGATGATCATGAATGATGCAAAGCAGATTAAGCAATTGGGCCAAGGCTGTTTCTCCTTCTCTATAATGCTGAAACAACTTATCGATGAAACTCCGATCCGGATGCTTTTCGATGAAATCAAAAAAGAGCAGATAATGCTCGTTGAGCAGCAAACTGAAATATTCCAGCATCAGTTCCATCACAGCAGGATTTGGGAAACGGATAAACAATTCCAGTGCATACTCGAGATGATCATGTCTGGAATTTTCTACCAGCATCTTAAATGAATCCTGGTAAAGGAGTGTCAGTTCCCGGTTAAGCTGGGGTAGATTATGATGCCAGGGCTTGGGCAGCCAGATTGGATAGGAAAAGGCTTCAGGCGAGGGAAGACCACTGACCAGATTCCATAGAACATACTTCGCACCATAGGGAAATCCTGCAGGCAACCGGGGAAAATCATCCGCTTTCCAACTCTCCTTTGTAGCATCGAGCAGTTTTTCAATGATCCGGTCTCGAAAAACATCTCTCATTAATTGAGTCGCAAAAAATTTGTGTAGTATTTCAATTTCCTTTAAGGGATGACTGAGGATTCGATGTTCCATTTGAATGACAAGCCAGTTCAATGGCAATGCCCTCAACAACAGTATTTCCAAATCCTGAATTTTTAACGTGGTTGCATCCCACTCCTGAAGGATTTTTTCTGAAAAAATCTGCAGGCATACCATTTCCAGTGATTCTTCGAGCTGCAATTTTCCAGGCAAAAGGTGCATCAGTTCCAAAAACAAAGGTAAAGCTTTGGACAATTCGAGGGATTCCAACTCGTCAATCTGTGCCAGGAGGTGATCGGCCTGGGGATCAATTTGAAAACCCAACTGTTGAGTTGCCCAGATAAAACAGTTTCTGTAATTCGAGCCATTGATGTTTTGATTCAGCAAATATTGGATCAAAACATTGTTATCCAGGGCATCCAAAAGGTTTTGTGTGAACTGGGGATCTGTAAATTGCGAACGAAAATGCGAATAATGAACAAGTATCTCTGCAAAATGCTGGGGCTCCACTGCATGACGGCAAAGGCATTCGAAAAGGGTTAGGGATTTCAAATGGTTGTTCCGGATTGCTGAAAGGAGCTCATTCAAATGATTCCAGCCATCCTCATTCTCGATTTTGATCCAGCATTCTGCTGCACAGTCAAGATCCGTGATGTTGAGTTCCTCCTGCTCCTGGAGTGTTTTCAACCAACGCCAGAGAAGACTATGTGCTGCTTCCGACTTCAAGGAACTCAACGCAATGGCTGATGCACGCTTGATTCTGCCGTTGGCTCTTTGAAAAATCCTTAAGAGTTTGAACTCATAATCTTCCAGTTTGTGTTTCCCAATCAGGTAAATTCCAGCTTCCCGGATCTCCTCTTCATCTGAGTCGATAAGAATCTCTACGAATTCACGTGCCTCATTATCATGATTTTCAATCAACTGATAGGTCGCCCACATCCGCATACGTTGCAAATCAGAATGCAGCCATTCTCTCAGTTGAGCTAGCTTGAGTATTTTCACCTTCTTCTTATGCTCCAATGATTCAAACGCCTAACATCTATCTTCAAGTTACCAGGATTTCAACCCAAAGATGCGTATCCTGATACTGCTGTTTCTGATCTGTCTATTCAACCTTGCAAATTTCATGAGGGTCAAGGCCTTTGACGATACCAAAACGATCGAGCCTTCTTATCATGTTCAGGAAAATTTCCTCGATTTCAAGGAATATCAATTCCACAAGCTTCAGGAGGAACGCTGGTATGAAAGTCAAAATGGTTGGCGTACCAGCGGTGGCAGCATTAGTGTGGACCTCCTTTATCATTACCTTGAAGTCAAATTCAGGAAACATCTTAGACCCTGGATTTCCACTGGATTCCAGCTTAAACAGGAGGAATTTTTCAAAATAACACCTGCAAGGTTTCAGGTTGATGTTGAACTACGTCCCCAACCCTGGTTGGGAATAACCTTGTTGGGCATGCAGGAATACGACAAACGTCATGCAGACCAAGGTCTTGGGTTAACTCTGGGCCAAAGACCGTGGAATTTCATATACATTCAACAACTAAGTCATGATCTCTATTACAACGAAAAAAATTTTTATGACGATTCCTATTATCTTTTAAATCCTGTTGCACAAACCATCGAGGCTGGGTGGAATTTTGATCAATGGAAATTCAGAACCCACATAACAAGAGATTTCAGATTTCATCAGTATTTCCCAATCAAGGCGATGAACTTCGAGTATGAAGGTCGGGAACATGATGGGGTGTTGGATTATCATTTCGGTGAACGCTCCCTGACCGGAATCAGCTGGCGCTATTTCGAGCATCATAAAAAAAGAGAGGCTTCACTTTCCTCGATGGATGAAGACAACCGTCAACAGAGAATGATATACAGGTCGTGGGATTATTATTGGCTCCATCCCCTGGATACTGTTTGGCACGGCACCTTGGGTTTGCGTGAAGACCGGATCGAAAATATGCTGGTTCAGTTTGGCGATGACAACGGCAGTTCCAATTTTCATCTTTGGACATTTCAACTTTATGGAATATTGATCCAACGGAACCAGCCTGATTCAGCATGGGAATATGGTCTTTATCTCGGTGACACCGAAAAGGCAACCGATTATCTCTCTTCCTCAAACACCGATAGACATGTCAGGAAATATGAATCTTCTCTGAGAATCAGTTGGGTCATGAATGATATGGCTCACGATGCAGAATTGATGTTTACCTCCACCTGGAACCTCGATGACAAAGCCTTAAATTTTGTCACTTTATGGGATGGTGGACATATTTCTTATCAGCAAATTTTCTAAGCGCAAAGATTGGATGATCAAAATACCAACCCAGGGCCAGATTCATACTTTTTCAAAATCAGGCCCTGAATCGTCATCCGGAAGGCCTATGCAGGAAAGGGTGTCCAGAAGCTGTCGTCCCTGACCCACTTCGTGCATCCTCAACATCTTTGCACCTTTCCAGACTGCAATGCTGCAAACAGCAGCGCATGGAAAATCTCGTGCATCCGATGCCAGTTCAATTCCCGATGATACATTGGCCAGGAAAGATTTACGTGAAGGACCGATCAGCATTGGAGGATCAAGATCTCCAAATTCAGCAAACCTGCGGATGATTTCAAAACTGTATTGAGGGTTGGAACTGACGAAATGCCCCATGCCGGGGTCGAGCATGATTGCCTCTGCTGGGATTTTTTCCCCCAGAGCAAATTCAAGACGTTCATGGAAAAACTCACGAATGGTCTGAATCACATCCGTATAATTTAAAGCCTTCAAAGAAGTTCTTGCTGTAACATCCTTGGAATACATCAGAATAACTGCACATCCATGCCTGGAAATGAGAGGGGTCATCTGCGGATCTCCCCGGAGGGCTGTCACATCATTGACACAATCCACTCCCGCATCGATTGCTTCGGAGGCAACTCCAGATTTCCAGGTATCGATAGAAAGCCAGATGTCACTTTCCCTTCGGATTGCTTCAATCAAGGGCATCACTCTAGAAAGTTCTTCATCCAGAGAAATCTCAAGGCTTCCAGGTCCGCTTGATTCTCCTCCAATATCGAGCCAGTCTGCACCAAGGGAAATCATACTGCGCGCGTGTGCCAAAGCCTTGTCGAATGACCTGAATTGACCACCATCAGAAAAAGAGTCTGGGGTCACATTCAGCACCCCCATTAGTTTTGGACTCTTTAAATCCAGTCCACGTTTTTTTGAAATGAGCCTTAAGGAAGCCAAGGATTCAGATATTTTGGAAATTTTGTTCATCTTCGATTTCGCTCCAAAAAATTCCTTCTTCAGAGCGTTTCAGTTTCCTGTTCACTATCAGAAGCTTCAATACCAAATCGAAGGATGCTGCAAACCAGTTTAGGAAAATATTTAGCACCGACCTCCATGGGGGCCGGATATGCGATCGCCAAAGTTTTGCTGTTACGATGGTTCGATACCGAATTGGCCTTGCTGCAGGATTTCACCATGCAATTTATGGCCGGGGTATTGATCGGCTTTTCCCTCAGACCTGTCGTCAGAGTGATTTACTGGAAACCCGGCACAGGATTTATGATGATCTCCCTGATGATGCTGGTGTTTGGATCTTCAGGAAATTTGCTGCTGCATTACATCTGGGGGACTCCCATGGATCCGGGATACTGGGCAGTCTTCAAGGCAGAATCCCTCACAGCCCTTATCATTGGTGCCTTGGCTCTAGTCCTGCTTCCGCCTCCTCAACATAACATTTCAATCGGTTGGATCTTCCGAAGGGTAAGAAATGAAATGAATTCCCTCCTGCTTGGGAAACTCCTGATTTGCGGTGGGTTTCAGGTCATTCTCTTTTTCGGACTACAGGCATGGTTGGATGACACCATGATCGCAGTGGGATTTTCAGAAAGGATTCAGGAAATGATGGCCCTTCCTCCGCTCGATTTCCAGGACAAGATCCTTATAGCCGGCATTCATGGTGTTTTGACCGCCATCCTGGTCTGGCTTTTAAGCATGGTTTTTCTGCGAAGTTTTTTTGAACAGTTGGTGGTAATCGGTTCCTTGGCATTTGTACTGGGGATCTTTGCACCTGCGTTCGCCAACTTTCAACAAATCGAACCACTCCTGTTGGTGGACCAGATCTTCATCGGACTCTGCCGTACCTTCGCCTTGATCGGATTCGCCATTTGGATGTTTCGCCGTCCGCTTGAATAACGATTGAAGTTCCAAAAACTCCATCCAGATTCATCAAAACTCAAAAGCTCTCAAGAATGGATCCCTGACCAGAATATTCATCCAATTTGCCTTTTTACGGGCGGATATCCAAAAGTACTTTGTGGGCCTCCCGATCCTGAAGGAGTTTGGGCAGGGGAGGAATTTTCGTCCGTTCCAAGGCATTGATCAGGGTCAGCCGGAATGCGGAAGTGGCCGGTTCCTCCAAAATTTCCCAAAAAGTATTTGAAACCGGTCTTGTGACCTGAAGTTTGATGAGCATCCTCTCGTTCTTTGAGAAATTCTGAAACACATGGATTTTTTCTTCGATGCGTTTTTTCAGTTGGTAATGGTAGAGTTTTAATGTCTGTTTCACTTTGATTTTTCGTTGCAGACGTTGATTGATTTTTGCAGATGCTTCATCAAAGGCATTCATCTTCTTTCCTGCTTCGACTGAAGCATTTCCTGGAATTCTTTTTTGCCCCTTCTGAATAAACAAAAGGTGGGGAAGGGGGGGGAATTCATGAAAAAACCCGACCCTCAAGTTCGAATGTTTGAAATTGTCCGGAAGTTTAGGAAGTTCGTACGACAGAACCGCACGCTCAAAATGATTACGCATCAGACTTGAGACGCTACCCACTGAATGGATGAAAGAGTTGGCGATCTTTCCCTCCCTTTTCAACTCAAGTTGAACCGTAACCCTGCCTCCTTCAGGAAAATTTCCTGACAAATAATCTGGTGGAGGATCATTCTGAAGATTGATCCTCATTTGACGCAGCCAGCGATCCATAAAAGGTGCATAATCCCAGTCATAATGACTAAGCCTGTATCCGTTGAAGAGATGCAGATCTATTTTCGGAAGTAGCGCAAGAAGATCTGTTTCCTGAATCGCTGGCTTTGCCTTTCCGATTTTCGAAAGTTTCTTATCTCCAGAAGATTTCCCCGTGAGAGAAGCATTTTTGGGTTTCTTCAGTGTGGATTGCCTTGATTCCGGAATTTCAATTTTTTCAAGGTATTCAAAACGTGAAATAAAACGGGGATTCAATAATCTGGCGTTCATCACTTGATCCAACTCCCGGACGAAGGTTTTCATTTCCGGAAGCAGTTGTGCATTGAAACGGACTTCATCCCCGGACTGGAATCCTTTCAACAGATTAAAAAGTGCAGTCCCAGCGGGTATCAGGGATTTGTCGTCTAGGTCACTTAGGCGTTCTTCCCGAGTTAAAAAAATGACACTTCCCGAGCTTAGCCCCCTTTGTTTCACACCTGATGGTTTGGAACCCTCAACACCCTTCCGGTCTTCCACCCCACCCAACAAGCTGCCTGAAAGTTGAATACTCAGAAAAGCATCCCCTTCTTTGGAGATCCCAAGCTTGGTAATCCTTCCGACCCATTCATTCAATTTGCGTTCAGGAAGTGTTTTTTCTAATAAACGGGTTCTTTCATCCAATAATTGAAACTTTTGTAGATCGTTTTTACTTTCATTTAATTTTGAAGCTATTTCTGCCATTCCCGAATTGAACTGATACTGGGGTTTGGGCTGGAGGCTGCTGAGATATTTTTCGACCAGTTGAAAATCCTGTCCTTTTAAATCCAATGGTAAAATGATCACCAACAGCAAAGCATTTAGAATCCAGCACCTAGTAGGGTGGATTTGAGACAATGAATCAGCCTCCTTCATGAAAAACAAAGATATCTTCCTGATCAAATGGGTGATCATGCTGACAATGCTAAAGATCCTCATTGATATTCAATTCAAAAACGTTTTCCTTCTGAATTGATTCGGACGAGGAACACATCTTCTTTGCCCTCATTGATGGATCCATCAATGGAACCCGTTGTATAACCTGTCACGAAGGTATTGCCTGAAGGTGTAGGAGAGATGGCCAGAGCCCGATCATCGCCCTTTCCACCAAAGGTTTCCAACCAAACCAAATTCCCCTGAGAATCCAACCTTGCGGCAAAAGCATCCTCATCCTTTACCCCAGAGGATGCATCTTTCTCCGTCTTGTCCGTGTTGATTCCATAGCCAGCGAGAAGCAGGTGTTCATCCTCAATCTCTTCTGCTGCCAGTACAGGACCTGGCAGGATGGTTTTCAGGGACTTCTCCCAAAGTTGTTCACCTTCTGAATCAAATCGGTAAAGAATGGCATGAAACAATGGTTCTGGAATTGAAGCATACTGTGTTTTTGTCACTGCAATTATCCCTGATTTCCCAACCAGCAGTTTGACAACTTGATCGTTGTCTTCGGTACCAAACTGACGGCTCCAGCGTTTGATCCCACTCTGATGCATTTTAAGCAGAAAAGCGTCTTTTTTCCCAAGCTTTGAGTGGCCGTCGAATTCACCTTCCAGGCTTCCAGCCGCATATAGAAGCAATTTCTCAGTCAAAACAATGTCTTCAAAACGGACCTTGCCCTTTACTTTCGCTGTCCAATCCAGGGTCCCATCAGCCTGGATCCTGACTAGGGGATCAGAACGACTACCTGAACCCATCAAACTCAGGTCATCATCCACCGCAATTGCAGAGCCAAATGAACTGCCTGGGAAATCATACACACGGTTCCAAAGTTTTCCTCCTTCCTCATCAAAATCGACTACCAGCATTCTGGAAGATTCCACTCCAGGATGCTGGGCGGAGATGCGGACCTGCCCTCCCGATAGCAGACTAAGTCTACAGGATTCTGGACGGTATTCGAAACCCGCTTGACGTATCCAAAGTTGTCTCCCATCGGTTGAAAACTTAACCAGGAAAACATCATTTTGTTCTGTGTTGTCACCCTTCGCGGTAATTCCGGTCACATAGGCCTGTCCCTTGTCATCCACGGCAATCGCCATTCCCCGATCATTACCTGGAGATCCAAGCTGTTGTGAGGAATAGGTCCTGAAATCACGTGAATTGACGGTTTGAGGTAAACGACCTCCTTCGGGAGTTTGAATGCCTTCTGAAAAACGCAGGCGATAGCGTCTGCCGGATTTGTATATTCCTTTTGGGGCGATCACGTATTCCGTACGATCCGATCCAACCAGCGGTTTTTTAAGACGAACACATGTTTTGAAATCATCTGCAGAAAGCTGGACCGTTCCAGTACATTGATTGTCTTCCTGGTTGACCGTCAATGTTAAAGGATCCAATGGCAGGCTGAAACGGAGGGTGATTTCCGTGTCCCGCTTTAAGGACTTTTCATCTTCACGAGGAAGCACTTCCACGAGGGTTGGAACAGGGAGTTCAACCTCAGGTTTTTCCACTTCAGGAGGTGAATTGGAAGGAGTACATCCGAAAAATCCGAAACCAAAAAGGAATAACAAGATCCCGAGTCTGATCGAAAAGGCTGAGGATGAAGGAAGTAGGCCTTCAAATACGTTCATAAACCGTAGCAACTCCCTGGCCCAGCCCAACACACATCGTAGCCACTCCAAGTTGAGCATCCTTTTCGTGCATCTCATGCAACAAGGTCGTACTAATCCGGGCGCCTGAACAACCAAGCGGATGACCGAGGGCGATTGCACCACCATTAAGATTGACCCGTTCCTCCATGGTGTCTTCCAATTTGAGATCACGAAGAACTGGTAGGGATTGTGCAGCAAAGGCTTCATTCAGTTCAAACAGTTCGATGTCACTGATTTCCAGACCTCCACGCTTGAGTGCTTTTCGTACCGCAGGTACCGGACCATACCCCATGATCGATGGATCCACCCCAGTCGAAGCCATCGCCCGTACCTTCGCCATCGGTTTCAGTCCAAGTTCTTGGGCACGTTTGAGGGACATCATCAGCACTGCCGATGCGCCATCAGAAATCGCAGACGAATTCCCGGCCGTTACCGTTCCTGATACTGGGTTGAACACGGGTCTAAGCGCAGCAATTTCATCGAGATTCGTATCGTGACGAATCACTTCGTCTTCAAGACATAGTTGTAGGTTGCCTTCCTGATCATGCCCTTCCACGCCAACGATTTCTTTTGAGAAGCGTCCGGTTTTTGTGGACTTCGATGCACGCTGATGGGACCTGAAGGCAAAAGAATCCTGGTCTTCCCTGGAAACCCTGTGTTGAATCGCCACCATTTCCGCGGTCAACCCCATCATCCCCGAAGCCTTCGCGGAAAAAAGACTGCTGGTCGGATTCGGGTCAACTCCATGATCCATCGGTACGTGTCCCATATGCTCGACGCCTCCACAGAAAAACACCTCCCCCTGTCCACTCATGATCGCCATCGCAGCACTATGTATCGCCGTCATCGATGAGGCACAAAGGCGGTTCACCGTCTGGGCCGCACAAGTGTGGGGTAATGGGGTCATCAGGGAAATGAAGCGGGCGATGTTGAAACCCTGCTCCTTTGTCTGGTTGACGCACCCCCAGATGACATCTTCCACCTCATCAGGGTTCACCTCGGGATGCCGATCCAACATTTCATTGATAAGTGCTGCAGAAAGATTCTCTGCACGGACATTGCGGTACATCCCACCCTTTGAACGACCCATCGGAGTCCGTACCGCGTCGATGATGACTGCTTCTTCCATCACTTTCCTTTATGAATGAGATTTCTGTTTTTTGGGCGATTCATTAAATGATTGATTCATTTTACTATGCTGCTTCAAATAATTCATGTCAATTCAAGCGAATTGCAAAAAACGAATTTCAAAGCAATAGAAATCGACCATTCAGCGCTTTTCACGATTGACCGATTCGACCATCTTCTCCATTCAGTTCCCTTTCGGCCATATGTAACAATCCCGTGTATCTTGAACTTCATCAGAATAACTCTTTAATCCACTCTCACGTGTATGTATGGATCTTTTTCATTTCAATAAATCATCATCCATGAAAATCGATTTTTCAGTTGAAAAATTGATTAAATTAATGTTTTGATTCTGAAAGGGTTAGGCTGTAAAAAAATATAATCGGAATTAGTCCGGTATTTTATGCAATCATGCGTAAATCATTCAAACATTCGAATCAGAGAGGAAACTATGCTTCGATGGACCAAAAATTTTGCAGTGCTGCTCATCACTGCTCTTTTGAGCCTTCCCGTCTGGGGTGCTCAAACCTTCGTCACCATCGGTACAGGTGGAGTGACCGGGGTCTATTATCCTACCGGCGGAGCCATTTGCCGGCTGGTCAACAAAAACCGCAAGCAGCACGGAATCCGCTGTTCCACGGAGAGTACCGGGGGTTCAGTTTATAACATCAACACCATTCGTGCAGGTGAACTCGACATGGGAGTGGCCCAGTCAGACTGGCAGTATCATTCTTATCGTGGAACCAGCAAATTCAAAGATCAGGGAGCTTTCAAAGGTTTGAGAGCCATTTTCTCGGTCCACCCTGAACCGGTGACCATCCTGGCACGGAGAGATTCTGGGATAAGACACATTGATGATCTTAAAGGAAAGCGCTTGAACATCGGTAATCCTGGTTCTGGGACCCGAGCTACCTGGGAAGTGATTGAAGAAGCACTTGGCTGGAGTCGAAGTGATTTGAAACTGGCTGCCGAACTTCGTTCCGCTGAAACAGGTCAAGCACTCTGTGATAACAAAATTGATGCTTATTTCTGGCTCGTAGGCCATCCTTCTGGACTTACCAAAGAAACGGTCTCATCCTGCGATGCAGTGATTGTCGAAGCATCAGGATCAGGGATCGCAAATCTGGTGAGCAACAATTCCTTCTACCGCTGGGCAACCATTCCGGGCGGTATGTATTCCGGAAATCCCAACGATGTCAAAACCTTTGGAGTGGGAGCCACCTTCGTGACTTCTACCCGAACTTCAGCAGAAGTCATCTATCAAGTGGTCAAAGCCGTCTTCGATAATTTTGACCAATTCAAAAAACTCCATCCAGCTTTCCGCAATTTAAAAGAAAGCGAAATGATCAGTGACTCACTTTCTGCACCTCTTCATGATGGTGCGAAACGTTACTACAAAGAACGTGGTTGGATGTAGTTCAACCTGATAAATCATGGAGGCTGCTGGTTGGATAAGCTGGCAGCCTTTCTTTCTCTCCTTTATATCTTAAGGTCCTTTTATCTTCTCCAAGGGTGTCCTCTTCCATGCCATCTTCTGAACCTGAAGGCAACAAAACCACGGAAGAGGATCTAAAAGAAAAACTCGACGATATTGTGTCCACGGTAGACACAGGTGCTCGAGAAGTAACGTCCTGGGCCGGCAAGTTTTTGGCTTTGATCGCATTGTCCTGGTCTCTATTCCAACTCTGGATTGCGTCTCCTTTTCCATACATGTTTGCGGATTGGATTCCGCTCTTAAACAGCACCCATACCCGTTCAGCACATCTTGGATTTGCAATGTTTCTGGCTTTTGTTGCATTCCCTGCATTAAAAAGATCTCCAAGGAAATCTGTCCCGATTCAGGATTGGATATTCGCACTAACCGCAACCTGCAGTGCCCTTTACATTGCGGTTTTTTCGAATGAATTAGCAGATCGTCCCGGACTGCCCATTCTTCAGGATTTGGTTCTATCGGGTATTGGGCTGGTATTTCTTCTTGAAGCAACGCGGAGGTCATTGGGGCTCCCGATGATGTGTATCGCCTTGTTGTTTTTAAGTTATGTGTTTTTTGGAGAAAATGCTCCTGAGATCATCGCCTGGAAGGGTGCTTCTTTCAACAAAGCGATGTCTCATATGTGGTTGTCCCAGGAGGGAGTCTTTGGAATAGGCCTTGGAGTATCCACCGGATTCATCTTTTTGTTCGTACTGTTTGGAGCACTTTTGGAGAAAGCAGGAGCAGGAAATTATTTCACAAAAGTCGCGTTTGCCTTGCTGGGGCATTATCGAGGAGGTCCTGCTAAAGCCGCAGTCGTTTCCTCAGGAATGAACGGCATGATATCAGGTTCCTCCATTGCAAATGTTGTCATCACAGGAACTTTTACCATCCCATTGATGAAACGAGTTGGGTTTTCACCTGAAAAAGCAGGAGCTGTAGAAGTAGCAGCATCTACCAATGGGCAACTGATGCCACCCATCATGGGCGCTGCCGCATTTCTGATGATTGAATATGTTGGAATCTCCTACCTTGAAGTGATCAAGCATGCATTTCTGCCAGCTGTCATTTCTTACATAGCACTCGTCTACATTGTCCATTTGGAAGCGTTGAAAGCCGATTTGAAAAGCTTAAAACCTCGAAAAGTGACAACCCTTTTCAGCAAAATCATCACTTTTTTGATGGTCATCATCAGTATAGTCGTGCTTTCTGGCATCATCTATTTTGGATTTGGATGGGTCAAAACGGTTGCAGGAGATGCCTCCCCATGGATTGCAGGTATTGTGATACTTTTGGTTTACATTGGGCTGATCCGTTATTCCATCCGTTACCCTGATCTTGAAATAGACGATCATCATATTGAATTGACCGAACTCCCTGAAACAGGCCCAACGGTTAAATCCGGTTTACATTATCTCCTTCCAGTCGTTGTATTGATTTGGTGTTTGATCGTGGAGCGTTTCTCCCCGGGACTCGCAGCTTTTTGGGCGACCATGATCATGATTTTCATTATTTCAACGCAGCGTTCTTTGAAGGTATTTTTCCGAGATCATGGGAATCTGACAGAAGAATTTCATAAAGGCTTAAAGAATCTGATCGATGGATTGATCTTCGGTGCACGCAACATGATCGGCATTGGTGTCGCTACGGCAACAGCAGGAATCATCGTGGGTTCAGTCACTTTGACCGGAATCGGACTGGTGATGACGGAATTCGTTGAATTCATTTCAGGAGGCAATCTAGTTCTGATACTGATTTTTACTGCATTCATTTGCCTGCTTTTGGGCATGGGGCTCCCAACAACCGCAAATTACATCGTGGTATCGACATTGATGGCCCCCGTGATCGTGACCCTTGGAGCACAAAACGGTTTGATCGTCCCGCTCATTGCAGTGCACATGTTTGTGTTTTATTTCGGCATCCTTGCTGATGACACACCTCCGGTCGGACTTGCAGCCTTCGCCGCATCTGCGATTGCGCACAGTGACCCGATCAGAACAGGAATCCAGGGATTCACCTATGATATTCGAACTGGGATCCTCCCCTTCCTATTTATCTTTAATACTGAATTGTTGATGATTGGCATTGAAAGCTGGTGGCACCTGCTTTTGACCCTTGCCAGCGCCGTGATGGCGATGCTGATGTTTGCCGCCGCCACCCAGGGTTTTTTCTTCGTCAAAAGCCGCTGGTGGGAAACCATAGCCCTGCTGTTGATTTCCTTCACCCTGTTTCGGCCCGGTTTCTGGTGGGACATGCTCTACCCGCCGAATCAAATCATCAACCCTTCTTCGATCTATTCCACCGTCGAAAAGATGCCTGCGGATAGTAGTCTCCAGTTGCATGTGGAGGGAGAAAACCTGGAAGGGAGGATCGTCAGTAAAATGGTGGTGCTATCGATGGGTATTCCTGGTTCCGGAACCGAAAGGCTGGAACGTTCTGGTTTGGTGTTGCGTGAAGAAGGGAAAAAAATCGTCGTCGATACCGTGGTCTTCGACAGCTCGGCTGAAAAATCCGGGATTGATTTTGACTGGGAAATCCTAAGCCTTCAGATTCCTGTTGACCAACCACCCAAACAATGGATGTACTTCCCAGCCCTTTTGCTGTTTGGATTGGTGGTGTATTTTCAGAGAAGACGCAGTCACTTGCGGTCATGAAAAAGGAGTCAACTCCCCGGCAAAGGGTCCTTGAGGCATTTAGAGATGTTTACAAGGAGAATCCACAGTTCCTCGTCCGTGCCGCAGGTCGTGTCAATCTGATTGGCGAGCATACCGATTACAACGACGGTTTTGTGCTGCCTATCGCTCTCAACCGTGCAACTTGGATCGCCCTTTCCCCTCATGACTCCCAAGAAGTCCATCTGAAATCTCTCGACTTTAACGAATCCGTAACGGTTCCTCTGCATCAAAAACTCAACCAGGATCGAGGCTGGCAGGAATACCTCAAGGGGGTGGTCAACATCATGAGCCGCGAAAAGATGATGCTCAAAGGTTGGCATTGAGTGTTGGCAGGAGATGTGCCGATTGGGGCAGGACTTTCCTCTTCGGCATCTCTGGAGTTGGCTCTAGCCAAGGCTTTCGCTGTTGCCGGTGACTGGAAATGGGAACCTCAAAAGATGGCCCGACTCTGTCAAAAGGCCGAAAACGAATGGGTCGGCATGAACTGCGGCATCATGGATCAAACCATCTCGGCACTGGGTCAGAAGGGCCATGCTCTTTTTCTCGACTGCCGCAGTCTTGAAACCAAACAGGTTGCTCTTCCAGACAGCCTTGATGTCGCTGTTATGGACACGGGTACCCGTCACAAATTGGTGGACTCCGCCTACAACGAGCGCCGAAGCCAATGTGAGGAAGCGGCAGCTTTTTTTGAGGTTGTTGCTCTGCGCGACCTCTCTTTGGAGAAGCTTCTTGCATCAGAAAAAGAATTGGATCCTTTGGTTTTTAGACGGGCCCGACATGTGGTCTGCGAGAACGATAGGGTGCTGAACTTTATCAATGCACTGGAGGGTGGAATGCATGAAAAAGCCGGGCAGTTGATGAATGAAAGCCATGCCAGCCTTCGGAATGATTTTGAAGTCTCTTCAGAAGCGCTGGATCTGATCACGAACTGTGCCCGTCAAACTCCAGGTTGTTATGGCGCTCGAATGACTGGAGGAGGTTTTGGAGGTTGCGGTGTAGCTTTGGTGGATTCCTCAAAATCCAAAGAATTTTCAGAGGCAATGGAAACCGGCTATAAGGCTTCAGGAGGAAAGAATGGAATGATTTATATCTGTTCTGCTTCAGAGGGTGCGGAAGCACTGAAACCGTAGGGACTTCCGCATCATGAGAAAAAAATATTAGTTAAGAAGGAGATCCTGAGAATCGTTCACAGACTGCAGGACATATCGTTTCCGCAGCACATGGGGGATTTGATTTTTCCATGACCATCCGGACATTTTGCAATAGCGACTTTGGTTCCGTCTTCTTTGCTGATGTGATCATGAACCAATTCCTTGCCGCATTTAGCGCACTGCATTCCCGTCACTCCCATTCCACAGGTTTCACATACATATTCAGCCATAGATATTCTCCATCTTGATTGATTGTTTTGGTTGCTAAATTATTAAAGTGATTTAATTGAACTTTAGCATGACTAAAATGTCAAAGAAGTTTTCCAGTTGATCAACTTTGATTCCTGAAAATACTGCCAGGATCTTCTTCATTCAGATCAGATCCTTGAATGAAAAAATCGAAATGATGGACTCCAGCCGGAATCCTGTAGCGCTGAAGCGTATCCGGCCCACAACTCGCAGTTCCCAATCCTCTCTGCATGTGATCCAGATAAACCGAGGTCTCCTGGCGTGGTTTTAATTCGAAGGCATGAGGAGTTTGATAAAGATCCTGGTCTGGATAATGACTAACGGATCCCTCGAAATATCCAGAAGAGGAAAAGAACAGGCCTCTGCTCTCTCCGTCGCTTAGAGCCATCCAGCGAAGGTCGGTAAGGTTGCCGTGTTCTTGGGGAACTATGTAGGGAACATACTGATCCGAAACCGAGGATTGGTAGCGGCCGGCCCTGACCCCGGCTTTGCGATCACAATAGCTTTCATGCGGACCGTTTCCAAACCATTCGAATTCCTCAAACGAACCCGACAGTTCCAGACTAATTCCAATACGAGGAAGATCCTCAAGTGTTTCATGAATCTTGACCCGATTCCTCATCCAGAGGGACAAATCTGGAAACACATGCCAGAGGGTTTCATGCACGAATGCTTCCTGGGTGTCACCGCAGTTGTAGACGTGTTTCACACTAAGATTCAGAAGCACTTGCTTTGCTACATTTTCCAGGAAATTATTTTCCGGAAGTTCTAACTTCTCCTGAATTGTTTCAACTTCATCCAGTTGAAGAACCCTGCAGCTTTGTTCTTTGATATCCAACTTATGAATTCCAGCTTTGAGCCAACGTCCGAGGGGTTTGTGCTCCTGTCCCGACCAGGCTTTGATGCCGTCATTATCGGTGGGAGCCCTCCAGGGATTCAGCCTTGGAGACGTAATGAGGATCTCTCGGCCATCGAACTTGATCCGTTTCAGCAGACCGGAAGCAGGATCAAATTCGATTTCAGATTTTTCTGAGGAAACCCCCAAAGATTGATCTGTAATGGATAAGGATGACTTGGGGGCCTGAGTTAAATTCAGAGAATTTCCTGTCGGTTGAGTTTCCCACTCTGAAATGCGGAATTGATCCCAACCCATCGGGTGTCCCGCTTCGGCCCAAGTGCAGTCTTTTTTGAGAAAATAGAACAGGGTCAGGTGAACTTCCTGCCCCATTAGGATTTCAGTTTTTTTCAGCGGAAGTTCAATGATCTCCGATGCACCAGGAGCGGCATCCAGATCTTCCAGTTTCCCCTGATCTACGATTCTCCCATCGACTTCAAGCTGCCACTCGAGTTGAATATCGCCAAGATCCAAAAAATCCCTGCGGTTTCGAATTTCGATTTTTCCCGAAGATACATCGACAAGCCTTGCTTCCAGAGGCTGAACCAATTTTTTAAATTCCTCCATAGCCGGATGAGGAGTCCGGTCAGGCCAGACGAGTCCGTTGATACAGAAATTGGCATCATTCGGATGATCTCCAAAATCACCACCGTATTTCCACTCTCCATTTGACTCCGGATCAAGCCCCTGGTCCACACAATCCCAAATGAAGCCTCCCTGTAGGCCATGATGACTGCGGATGGCATCCCAGTAATCCGATAGGCTGCCATTGCTGTTTCCCATCGCGTGGGAATACTCACACATGATGAGCGGGCGCTCATCTTCCGTGTTCTGAATCCATTCCACCAGATCATGGATCTCAGGATACATCGGAGCCACCAGGTCGGTGGCCAAACGATTGAAGTCTTTTGTGGGTTGCCATTTCCCCTGAT
>NYUB01000107.1 GCA_002683785.1 Deltaproteobacteria bacterium | reverse complement strand
TTCAAAGGTTAAAAATCAAGTATTCAATTCCACTCCATTCAAGTCAAGAAATCCACCTGGAATTTTTCCCCAAAAAAAGTCCTAAGAGATAAGTAAGGATTCAAGAGCTAGAAATGAATCCCTGAATGATGGAGCAGAATAATCAGGAAGGAAAAAACGACCATTCAAGCATTGAGAAAAAAATGACGCGAAGAATCAGCCAACATAATTCACCTTAACGGTCCTGCCTGTTTCAAGAGATTCATAAGCAGCATTGGCCAAAATCAGAGCCCTCCGTCCGTCTTCGAAGGTGACTTGCGTCGGCTTATTCGATTCAATGGACTCTATGAATCCATCCAACTGATCCAAGAAAGCCTGCTGGTAGCGTTCGATGAAAAAGAAAGGCAGGGGATCCCGCATCGATGATCCCCGTTCGTCGAAACGTTCGACGGTGGTCTGTTCATGATTTTCAGAACGGATCATCCCCTTGCTGCCGTGAGCTTCCAACCTCTGATCATAACCATAGGAAGCATGACGGGAATTGTTGATGTGACAGAGCTTTCCACTTTCGGTCTGCATGAGGATCATCACGGAATCAATTTCTCCAATCTCACGGGCCACCGGATCAAATAGAGTCGCGCTCAGAGCCGTGACCTTCTCGACCTCTTCATTGAGGACGAATCGAGCCAGGTCAAAATCGTGAATGGTCATGTCACGGAGCATCCCTCCCGCCACCAGATAGTATTCTTTAGGGGGTGGTTCAGGATCCCTGCTGCTGATGAGCACTTGCTCCAGGGCTCCAATCTCACCATTTTGAGCGGCCAGGGCCACTTTACGGTGACTCGGATCGAAACGTCGGTTGAAACCAATCTGGACTGGAACGTCGAGATTTCTGATCTGATCACGGCACCAATCGACCTTCTCCAGGCTCAGGTCAATCGGCTTTTCACAGAAAACTGCTTTACCTGCTTTTGCAGATTCAACAATCAACGGAGCATGGGTATCGGTGGAAGTGGCAATCAGAACCGCATCAACTTCAGGATCCGACAAAGGTTCTTCCGTAGTACTGGAACTTCTGGCTCCAAAAGAAGCGGCTACTTCATCTCCTGCAGCCTGATTGATGTCATAAACCCAAAGTAACTCTGCTTTCTTATGGCCTGCCAGGTTGGCTGCGTGCATTCGGCCAATCCTGCCCGCACCAAATAGAGCGAATTTCAGCATTTAAACTCCTTTTTTGCTTGGTTGTGCATACAGGCACATAGATCGATGATATTGGATGGCATTTTTGTGTCAAGCTCTTGGTGGGAAATTTAAGGTTCCATTTTTCATAATAGCCTGGGAACAATGACAGGAAAACCTTATAGGGCCCTGATCCGTGATAGATCAAGATACGTAAATTTTTACAACTTTGTGATAGAAAATGCTTATGTCCAGAAAAACCCTTTCATTGATTTTCGTTTTGTCCATCATCCCTCTGATGATGGTTTTCGCTACAGAAAACCTATTCCAGTTCAAGGCTCCAGACATTGATGGAGAAGAATTACCTTTAAGCCAATTCAGAGGGAAAGTGGTTTTGGTGGTCAACACTGCTTCCAGTTGCGGCTACACCTATCAATATGAAAAACTGGAAAGCATCTATCGTAAATATCAGGATCGGGGATTCGTAGTGCTTGGTTTTCCAAGCGATGATTTCTGGCAGGAACTCGATTCAAACCAGGAAATCAAAGAATTCTGTGAAGGATATCAGATCAGTTTTCCGCTTTTTGCAGAGGGTCCTGTAAGGGGTTCAGACAAGCAAGAAGTTTTTCGTTTTTTGACTGAGCAACCAAGTCATGATGGAGAAATCTGGTGGAATTTCGAAAAATTTTTGATCAACCGTGATGGTCAACTTGTGGACCGCTATCGATCCGTGCAGGATCCTGATGAAGATCCGTTGCTTGCACAAATAGAATCTCTTCTTTGAACGTGCCAGATCAGTCTGGAAGTCAAACTTGATGACGGCATTTCTTCGCTAAAACCGCTTTATCAATCCTAATTCATTTCTCATCTATGAAGCTTTCCACTGCGGCCTCTTCTCAACGTGCATTTCTTGAGAAACCCTCTTTAGANAAAATTGAAACAGCATCCCGTGAAAGGCTNGATCTTGAAGAATCTCTTGAAGGACTTCGACTCCAAATCATGCGGCATCCTCTCTATGATCAAGTTTCCGATGAAAACCTGTTATGCCGTTTCATGGAATTTCATGTTTTTTCGGTTTAGGATTTTCAATCTCTCATTCAATCTCTTCAAATAAAACTAACCTGCATCAGCATTCCCTGGCTTCCATCAGAGGATCCTGAAGCTCGTTGACTGATTTATGAAATCATCCTCGATGAAGAAAGCGGCCCCCATCCGGATGGTGGCTTTGTTTCACATTTTGAACTTTATCTGAACGCCATAGATGCTGCAGGAGCAGACAGCTCAAACATCCAGCGACTGATCAATGAACTTCAGAATGGGAAATCCCTGGAAGAATCTCTAAAAAATCAAGCCCCCTTAGTCCAAAACTATCTAAGACTGACTTTTCAACTCATCGAAAGAGATAGCCTGACTGGGCTTATGGTCTCATTCTGATACGGGCGGGAAGACATCATCCCGGATATGTTCCGGCAATTGATAAAAAAACTCTCCAAGAAAGACCCACAACGTTGGAGAAAACTAGGATTTTACTTTACTGAACATATCGACTGTGATGAAAATCGCCATGGCCCTATGGCGCGGACGATGCTTGAAAGGCACTGCTCACAAGACATAGCTCAGTCGGATGAAGCAGTTCAGACAGCAAAAAATGCACTACTTCAAAGAAAACAATTCTGGGATGAAATTCACAAGAATATGAGTTCCAAANTAATCTGATCAATTGGCCTCAAAGTCTGGGAGTATTTCAGCCACTCCCTTCCTTAAAAAATCTCTTTCATAATAATCTTCATCNACGACTTCCCTGTTCCATATCAAGATATCGAGATCAATGACCCGAGGTCCAGACTTAGGAAGACTTCGATCCCGACCCATCTGATCCTCAATTTCTCGAAGCATACGCTTCAAGGCGTTCTGCTCCAAATTGGTTTTCAAAAGCACAGCACCATTAAAAAAATCCGGTTGATCCGTGATTCCAACAGGTTCAGTTCGACTCCATGAACTTCGTCGAGAAACGCTGAATCTTGATTCCAATTCTTTGACGGCCAGTTCCAGATGGGTTTCGGGTCTGATATTGGAGCCCAGACCAATGACGACTTCATGGACCATCTTTTTTNTCAGCAGACATTTCAACCGATACCGTCCGTGAATACCTCAGTGCATGTGGTTTTTCAATTTCAACTCTGGCCCGTCTCACCAATGGGTTGGACATGATTTCGTCCAATACCCTGCGGGTCAGGGCTTCCAGGAGATCATAGCGACTTTCTTCCACCAGTTTGGTGACGGTTTTACTCATGTTCCTGTAATCATAAAAACCTTCAGTCTCGTAATCATCATTGCTTTCCACCATCGAAGTGTCTACTTCCACTTCAAGGTGAATAATCACATCCTGTTTATATTTTTTCTCATGCGGTTTGAAACCAATGAATGTCCGCAGGCTTAAGTCCTTGACACGAATGACAGTCATTCTTCAATTCAATTGAGGTGTGAACCGTTATCACAGTAGAGAATCTCCCCTGTCAGGTTGGGATTCTCAATGAGGTAGTTCAATGCTGATACAATGGAACTTCCAGGTATTTCCAGTTTTAGTGGTGTTTGCTGAATTCGAATTTGGAATTCTTCCTCCGAAGCATGGGAAGCCTTCAGGACCGGTCCGGGAGCGATAGCATTGACACGGAACCGCGGTGCAAGATCGATTGCCGACATTTGAGTCAGATGCATCAATGCTTTTTTGGAAAGATTATATGCGGTGAAACGCCCGGCCCTATTGGATTGAATCTTAGTGTCCAATATATTCACCACATGACCTGACAGGCAATTTTTGGTGTATTGCTGCGTCATAAAAAAGGGTGATTTGAAATTCACATCGAACTGACGGTCAAAAACTTCTTCATCCACCGTTGCCAAAGGACTTTCATCAAAAACAGAGGCATTGTTGACCAGAAGATCCAATTCAGGAAATTCCTTCAATACCTTTCTCAGCATATCAACCGCTTCATGCGCCCTTTCAAGATTGGCCTGGAAAAGCCTGCAAACGACTCCAGTTTTTTCGATCCGCTGCCGGGTCGTTTCCGCATCTGATTCTGAATTCCTGAAATGCAGGGCAACATCCCAGCCCTTTTGAGCAAGGGAGAGAGCCATTTCCTTACCAAGCCTCTTCGCTCCTCCAGTGATCAATACGGATTTTGCCAAGCTGAAATCTCTGNCTTAGANGTCTTCAACCGGTCCTCCGGCATCTTTCCAANCCTGGAAAGATCCCAAATTAACCACATNGGCATAACCCATATCGAGCAAAGTCGCNCCGGCTAAAGCAGCTTGNCCTCCTGCTGTACAGTACAGGACGATACGTTTTTCTGGTTTGAGTTCGGATTTGCCCAAAGAATGCTCTTGATCGGCATAAAACTCGATCATACCCCTTTCTGCTGGAACTGCACCCTGAATAATACACGATTGCCGAATCGACTCGTTTGAACGAACATCCACAAAGACTGTGTCACCGTCGTTGATCCACTCCATTGCCTGGTTGATTTCAACCTTAGCGACCCTTTGATTTGCTTCGTCGAGCATATTTTGAACACTTTTTCCCAAATTACCTCCTATTTGAAAAATCATTTTTGCATTTGAAAAAACTTCGAAACATTCCATCTTACATGGATTTGATCATCATGAATGGTTTTCTGAATCGAATCACTCATTCAGATCAATCTTCAATACGATCAGGAACCACAAATAGTTTCATGCTGATTCATTAGAAACATGAACCCATACCTGAAAACCATAAAACCTAATCAAGGATCATGACTATCCCAATCACCCAGACAGAACAAAAGGTAATATTTGCCAATGAATCCTTTTACCAGTCTTTCAGCACTGGCACTCTGGAGATGATGGAAATGCTTTGGTCCAAAAAACAACCCGTCAGCTGCATACATCCTGGTCATGAGCCATTGCTGGAATATGATGAAATCATGACGAGTTGGAAAAACATCCTACAACAGTCCGAAAACACGGAAATCGAATGCTTCGACCCCAATCTTTCAGTCTATGGAAATTTTGCGCTGGTCTCCTGCTATGAAGTCGTATCAGAAAACCACCTGATTGCTACCAACGGATTTGTGCTAGAAGACGATGTCTGGAAGATGGTTTTCCATCAGGCAGGCCCTACGGTGGGCCGTCCGGATAGCAATATCTCTCAACAAGATTCGGACATCATCAACTGATCATGTTTCAAACCCTTCTCCAGAAAAAGGAAAACCATGAAAGCCGCGGTTTGCAGAGAATTTGGGAAACCTTGGAGCATTGAGGAAATNCAACTGGCTCCACCAGGAGCAAGTGAGATNCGAGTCAAGATCAANGCATGTGCGATATGCCACAGTGACATTTCCTATGCGGACGGGATCTGGGGCGGAGAGGTCCCTGCCGTTTTTGGTCATGAGGCTGCAGGAACCGTCCTTGAAACCGGACCCGCCGTCAAGGAATTTCATATCGGAGATCCCGTCATTGTCACCCTCTTAAGGCATTGCGGAAGTTGTTTTTTCTGCAGTTCTGGTGATGCCCCCCTCTGTGAATCACACTTCCCCCTCTATGATCAAAGNCCCCTCAGTACCCCTCAGGGAGAATCACTGATCCAAGGACTTCGTACTGGAGCCTTTGCAGAAGAAGTCGTGGTGGACGCGTCACAGGCTGCATCGATTCCACAAAGCATGCCTTTCGACAGTGCTTCACTCCTTTCCTGCGGTGTGATTACAGGAGCCGGGGCAGTGGTTAACACAGCTGATTTCAAAACCGGTAGCAGTGCCGTGGTGATCGGATGCGGAGGAGTGGGATTGAACTGCCTCCAGGGNGCCCGGATTGCAAAAGCAAAACCTCTCATCGCAGTGGATCTCCATCCTGAAAAACTCGAAACGGCCATGAACTTTGGTGCCACTCATGCGTTTTCCTCAAAGGAGGAGGATCTTCCCGAGAAAATCCGCAGACTGACCCAGGGACGTGGAGCAGATTATGTATTTGTCAGTGTCGGAAACATCCATGCTATGCTTCAGGGTTTTGAATTGCTTCGCAGGGCGGGAACTCTCGTTGTTGCAGGCATGACGGGTGTGGGTGAAAAACTTCCCCTGGAAGCCATCGATATTGGGGATAACGCTGTTCGTATCCTTGGAAGTAAAATGGGATCCACCGATCTCAAACGTGACATCCCCATCTGGATCCAACATTATCAGCAGGGGAACCTAAAACTGGATGAACTCATCAGTGGACGCTATCCCCTGGAACAGATCAATGAGGCAGTTGATGCGGTCCGGAAAGGAAATGTGATGCGGAACATCATTATTTTTGGTTGACCTGGGAAACCATGAAGATTCAAGCCATTGAGACATACTGCAAGGAAACAATTGCCCTCGTGAGGGTGATCACTGAAAACGGGTCCGATGGATGGGGGCAGGTGTCTCCCTACCATGCCGATTTGACAGCCCTGGTCCTGCACCGGCAGGTTGCCCCTTATGCTTTGGGAAGAGAACAAGAGGATTTAGAACAATTGGTCGATGAAATCGTTGAATTGGAAATGAAATTTCCAGGTTCTTACCTTCGTCGGGCATTGGCAGGACTGGATACCGCAATTTGGGACTTGCGGGGCAAAATATCCGGAAAAAGCGTTTGTGAACTGCTTGGCGGTACGCCCCGTCCTTTTCCTGTATACGGATCCAGCATGCGGCGCGATATCACTCCCGAACAGGAGGCCCTTCGTCTTGCACGCCTCCAGGATGAACAGGGATACCAGGCCTTCAAGTTCCGCATCGGTACAGAATGCGGGCACGACGGCGACGAATGGCCTGGACGTACCGAGGCGATCATTCCTGCAGTGAGGGAAGCCGTTGGAGACGACATCCTCCTGCTGGCCGATGCCAATTGCTGCTACACCGTGCCCAAAGCCATCGAAATCGGGAAACTGCTCGAACAACATGGCATCTGCCATTATGAAGAACCCTGTCCCTATTGGAATTTCGAGTGGACCGCCGAAGTCACCCGAACCCTGGACCTGGATGTCACTGGCGGGGAGCAGGATTGTGATCTTGCTCAATGGNANCGCATGATTGAAGCACGGGCNTTCGANATCGTCCAGCCTGACNTCTGTTACATCGGAGGCATATGCAGAATCCTGAAGGTGGCAGAAATGGCATCTGAAGCNGGTTTGAAATTCGTCCCCCATTCTGCCAACCGCTCCATGGTGACTGTCTTCACCCTGCATCTGATGGGTGCTCTCGAAAATGCAGGTCCCTATGTCGAGTACAGCATCGAACCCGACGTCTATGAGCCCTGGCAAGCAGGTCTCTATTTCCCTGCCCTGCAGTCTGTAGAAGGTAAAGTTCAGATTCCTGAAGGTCCTGGTTGGGGAGTTGAAATCAACCCGGCCTGGCTCGAATCGGCGAAACAACTTCGGAGTTCGCTTTGACAAGCAGAGTCTGCCCAGCAATCCGGTTCAACCACCTTTCCATCATAACTCGGTCATTTGTCCAGGTATGCTCTCCATGAGGGATGACATAGGTTATCCCTCTCCGTTGAGGTCATGGCTTATCTGGAGTTCAGGGAGTTTGTTCTTCCTGTTGGGGTTCTTCCATCGCATGGCTCCAGCAGTCCTTCATCGTGAATTGACCATCGATTTCAGCCTCAGTGCTTCTTCCCTTGGAGGGTTGACCTCCCTTTATTTCTATTCCTACACGGCTATGCAGATACCGACCGGATTGCTTGCCGATCGATTCGGGCCCCGTCGGCTGCTTACGGTCGGCCTTGCATCAACAGCCTTGAGCTCCGCCTTCTTTGCCTTGGCACAGGATCTTTTCTGGGCAGGCATCGCACGATTTTTAATCGGAGGATCTGTTGCAATTGCTTTTGTGACCACGCTAAAACTCAGCAGCCACTGGCTACCACAAAAACGTTATGCCTTTGCCGCTGGATTGCTTTTGGTTGCAGGAATGACAGGAGCTGTCTTTGCAGGTTTTCCACTACATACCGCATCTTTGATTTTTGGCTGGAGGGACGTCACGATGGCTTCTGCTCTTCTGGCTGCCCTGATGGCAGGCATGGTATTCTGGTATGTCCGGGATGATCCTACTGAAAAGGGCTTTAAAAGTTATTCCTTAGAAGATCCTGGAAAACCTCAA
>NYUB01000106.1 GCA_002683785.1 Deltaproteobacteria bacterium | reverse complement strand
GTCTCCTTTTTCAAGCTGCCTTGTGGTGAGTGGGTTGTGGGCACCGTCAGTGTTGATGCCCGACTGGAACCAGGTCCAAGTGTCCATCAGGTCACTGTCGGGATAGCGCTTTGCAATTTCCTGAACCATGGAATGGGTGGAATGGCGGGCAATGATGTATTCCGGAACACCCTCCGCCAAAGCATCAACACAAGCCTGGCCTCCAATATCTGCGACCTGGGCGCCATTCCGGATCAATTCGATTTCCTCCTCACTCTTGATCATCCTCTGATGCATCACTGTTTCCGAAATATCAACAAAATCGGTTCCGGGAAGAGCTGCTTTTAATTTTTCCAGAATCTGCAAACTCAAATGATCATATTCCACTCCAACGGTTCGGGAGCCCTGGAGCAGTTCCTGAACTGCTACAAAAAAATTACCACGTTTCCAGTCGGTGTAGACCAGGTTATCTCCTACGCCACGCCGCCAGGGTTGGCCGCCATCGATGTTGGCGGTGATCGAGCAAATCCTTTTTAAAGTGACGGCCAGTCCATAGTTCCGGCCAAATGCGGTGTAAACGAAATGATCGAAATAATTGATGTTGTGAAAGGAAGTGAAAAGGACCCCTTCAATCCCTTCCTTTTCCATCTGTTCACGAAGTCGACTGAGCCGACTCTGCATCTCCTCAGATGAAAAAATGGACGGAAGTTTTTCTCCGTTTTCTAGGTTCAGGGTTTTTGGCTGCTCCATCAATAATTTATGGTTCAAGTGGCAAGGGCTTGGACTTTGTCTATGAGAGTTTGATCAACATCGCCCCCATTTGTTTCATGATGAGTTTGATGATCCCAACGCGGGCTACCAGGGATTCGGGCTCCAGGCTGNTTTTCAATAGCATCAACCGAAGCGACTNNTTTTNCCAACGAANNNGCTTCTTGTNCTGAAGANCCACANGNGGCCNTGGCTTTTNAAGCAAGCTNTTCGATTTCGGTGCGGTTGAGATTTTGTGTCTGAATCATTGTGATCAATGATTTAGATTTTTGGGAGAACCGGTTTAAAATGGAGANTAATGAATTGATCTAGAGAAAATTNNTAAATGCCTGGATTAATCAGGTGACNCACAGCAGTTCAATCAACATAATCGTAATTTTATGAAAGATTAGATACCTTCTCAATCTTTGTATTCCTTATAATGATAGCATTCCTCAATCAATGCTAAGATCAGTATGGATGTAAGTATGACGCTGGATGACTCTAGGATCTAAGCAGGGAAAATATGGCGATACATTGTCATGTTTCTTAATCGGTGTCTACCAATCCNGCACCTGCACCTACTTCCCTGGATTTTGTCGTGGAAGGTACCAGGCAGCGTTTGAAATAGGTCATTATCGAGTTCCATTCTTTCCCGNTTGAGATTCCCTGATTCAAGGANTGTTGTCGGGTTTTTTCAAAATTGCAGGTTTTGTTACTATAAAGCTGCGCAGGAATCGAGAGTTCAGGATTCATGGAAAGAATGACGGTTGAGGGGCCTGAAATTTCCGGAGGGTTTTCTCCATCCCAGAATAGTTCCCAGTTCTGGTTAGGCTCGAAGTTCATTCNACAGGAATCGTTGTTCCAGGAAATGCTGCATGCTTTTGAGGTTGCAGTACCAACCGCCGCAGCAACCAGAAAAGGAGAGTCGATTTCTTCCATTACCAGTTCCTCATCATCATCGTGCTGATCGGATAACCAGTCTGTCACGAAACAACCCGTCTGAATGGCCGATAATACTTTCCGGCTATTGCTGCTCAGCCTCCATTCTTTTGGTTTTCGGGTGATTTTCCCATGGAGGTCGCTCCGACCTTCATCCAGGGACTTCAGTGCTGCAAGGCATACTGGAGCGGGATCGAGATCAGAACATCCGAACCAGACAGCCCAGTGGGCAAATTCTTCTGCAAGACCATAGGGCGCTCCTACTCCAACCGCAGCTCGAGTACAATAAAATANGACTTCATTCTGCGAAAGCATCTGTTGTGATTTTTCTTTCATTCAGTTCTGGCTGAACCGTAAAGGCCCAGGCATCCGGGTCACAGGTAGACAGTTCATCAGGCATTGGTGCTCCTTGGAACATGGTGATTCGGGTCCAGAGATCGGATTTTGGGTCAAATTTGGTGGCTCCGAAAAAGGCGAGTTTGAAGCGCAATAAGTCAATCGGGCGAACGTTGTCTCCCACCAGATTGTCCCTGATTTCTGCATAGGATTGATCTTTGAGAGATTGGATCCTGCGAATGATTCTCCTGAATTGAGGATGACTCAGCGTAAATTCAGCAGTACTTTGTTCCAAGGGATTCTTTTTCAAAGCCTGGTAAAGTTCTGAGACATCCCGGGCTACGGCGAGGGGCATCTCAAGTTCTGCTCCGTTTTCACGATAACGGTCCCCAAACCTGGGTTCCAATTTGTCTTCGGAGTAATACCAGAAATGTTGTTGGTTTCGGGATTGTTCAAAATCGATCTCAAGCGCCCAGTTGTATTGCACTTCAATGAGCTCTTTCAACTTTCCAAGGGGCATCGAGGGCTCAAGCTTCATTTTTTCGGAGGAATGCATTGTTTCAGCAAGTTCATCCACCAAAACCCCGTGGGGTTCAATCATCAAAGAGACAACCAATTCCTGCCCTTCTAGGGAAAAATTCGAATGNGAANACTGATAAATCTTTTCCCATAAATAATCAGACTCCAGACTTCGAAGCCTGAAAAATTCCTGATCAAGCTGCTTCAGTTCATGCTCTAGTTGTTCAATCTTCCGGGTTTGCTCTTCATCATCCACCCTCCACTGTCCGATATGGGTTTGAACCTTCNTCATCAAAACGTTAAAGCCTTCCAAAGATTCTTTGGAAATGTTTNTCAGACTTCGGATACGTGCCAATGCGGTTTCCCTGGCCGCCACCCAGTTGTGGACAAGTTGAGGATGGTTGACGAGAAAAGGAGCCATTCCGAGGCCGGTGGCATTGCCTATGCCTAGGCTTCGTTTCAGTTCTGGATCAAGCTGGACGGATTTCTGCCCTCCAAGGCAACGGGCCACGTGTTCAACCAGATCGATGGAGAACCAGCGGACGAGGAACACATTGAGCATTTCAACCTGGAATGCCCCTTTGGATTCCGGACGTTGGGATATCTTGTTGCGGTCCGCTGATCCGAACTTCCCACTGCCGTAAACTGCCGTGGTACGCATCAGGTATCCCACGGAGTTCAGAAGGGAAATCTCTGGCTGATGGCCTGAGGCAAGCCGTTGCACAATATGATCGAAGAGACGTAGACTTTTGTTGGCACGTGAAAGTACGAGTTCACTGGGAAGGTAACGACCTGCTTCTTGCTTGGGAGTATTGTTTCTCAGTCGTTCCAGGTCTTGTTCATTCGGGATCCCGTCAAAAAGGTTGAAGGTCGCATCCCAGGCTTCAGCAATCACCCGGTCGGTGCGTCTTTCAGGATCGAGGGCATCAGTAAAAGCAACCAAGGAATAGGTCCGTTCAGGAGTGATTGCTGCATAAACCGAAGTTCCGTATCCTTGCTGGTCGACATCGAAGCGAAGCCTTTCGAAACGCCAATTTTCTTTTGCCATTCTGCGTATCAGTGTTCTCATAAAACTGAGACGGGTTGGAAAAGAAGAACCCATGCGTTCCAAGCGCATTACTGTTTCCGGGGACCTCCATTTTAGATGCTCGGAAGGGTTATCTTGAAGAACTGCGTTTTCAGGCAAGTGGTATTTTGGGGCCAAAGGATTGTTCAAAAAAACGAAGCCAGTTTTTTCCAGAGATGCCTTCTACTTCTGTTTCTGAAAATCCGATCTCTCTCAAACCTTTGAGGATTTTTGGAAAATCCCGGTTGTCATGGAACCATTCCGGTTGGTTAGGAAATCCTGCCTGTCCTGCAGATCCTTCCCCGTAATCGGTCTCCCGTGTCCAGGTTCCGTTCCGCATCCACTCCACCACGGAATCGGGCTGGTCCTGGCAGAGGTCGCTGCCGAATCCAATCCTTTCAACACCCATCAATTCTGCTGTGCGCGCCACCATTTCACAAAAACCCTCCAAGGTGCATTCCGATTTGTCTTTGAGATGATGCGGGTACATCGAGAATCCTAGCATTCCTCCACTTTGGGAGAGTTTCAGAAGGACTTCATTGGATTTGTTTCGAAGAGCAGAATGCCAAAAGGACGGGTTGGCATGAGTGATGGCAATCGGACGTTCAGAAAGTTCAATCGCTTCCAAAGTTGAACGTTCAGCCGAATGACTCATATCCACAACCATCCCCACCCGATTCATTTCGCGGATCACCTGTCTGCCCATGCGTGTGATTCCGGGATCTTCTGACTCGTAACAACCAGTTGCAAGAAGGCTTTGGTTGTTGTAGGAAAGCTGGATGAAACGGATTCCAAGCTGATGCAGGACTTCCACCAAGCCGATGTCATCTTCTAGAGGTGAACAGTTCTGACAGCCAAAGATGATTGCGGTTCTGTTCTCCCGTTCTGCGTTTCGAACTTCCTCAGCACTTCCCGTGGGTTGAATGAGTTCCGGGAATTGCTCGAATCTTCGGTTCCAGCGGATGATGTTTTCCACGGTTTCCCGAAAATCTTCGTGGTAGGCGATGGTCACATGGACTGCTGTCACTCCGCCTGCTTGAAGCTGCTTGAAGATGTTCTCAGACCAATTGTTGTACTGAAGGGCGTCTATGAGCAATAGAAGACCTTAGAATGAATCAGCTTGGTGTCACTCCCCGAAGCCGTTCTCCTCTTCTTCGGAGTAATTCCACACTGGTTAATAAGAGGATTGAGAAAATGACAAGAATGGTGGCTGCAGAGAGAATGGTGGGACTTATTTCTTGCCTGATTCCAGACCACATTTGGCGTGGAAGGGTGATCTGTTCAGGTCCTCCAATAAAAAGAACGACCACCACCTCATCGAAAGAAGTAATAAAGGCAAAGAGGGCACCAGAAATTACTCCAGGAAGAATGAGTGGCATCTGAACCTTGAAAAAATTGTATAAGGGGCTGCCACCTAGACTCGATGCAGCCTTGGTCAGGTTGTGATCAAACCCGACTAGGGTAGCAGTCACCGTGATCACAACGAAGGGAATCCCCAAAACAGTATGGGCTAGAATCAATCCTGCATAACTTGCAACCAGGTTGTATTTTGCAAAAAAGAAAAACATCCCGGATGCTGTGATGATGAGAGGAACGATCAGTGGAGAAATCATGATTGCCATGATGGCTTTTCGGAAAGGCATATAAGGCTTGCTGAGTCCCAGAGAGGCAAGTATGCCCAACGTTGTAGCTAATAATGTAGCAATCACACCTATGAAAAGACTGTTCTGAGCACCTTTGATCCAATTGTCACTGCAGACGGTTGTGATTCCAGGATCAGAACAGTCTCCTATCATCAACCTGTACCATCTCAGGGAAAATGCATCGGGGTCCAGAGACACCATGCCTGGAGTGAATTCTAGAAATGGAGAATTTGAGAATGAAATGGGAATGACCGCAATCAAAGGCATGACCAGAAAAAAAAGAACAAGGGCACAAATTGACAGATAGGTATAATGCCAAATCTTTTGAGCGGGTGTTGCATAAATGGGAAGTGCCATTTCTTAACCCAATTTCATGTTATCGATTCCTACAATTTTGTCATATACCCAGTAAAGAATCATGATCGCAACAAGAAGGATCGATCCCATGGCCGCTGCCAATCCCCAGTTAAGAGATTTCTGCATATGATAAGCGACCATATTACCTATTAAAACACCATCCTTTCCTCCCACCAATTCGGGAGTTATATAGTAACCAATAGCCACAATGAATACCAAAATCACTCCCGCACCTATTCCGGGAAGAGTCTGAGGCATGTAGACTTTTAAAAATGCAAGGGAAGGTGGTGCTCCTAGATTTTGGGCTGCTTTCATATAAGTTGGGGGGATGCCTTTCATGACACTATATATTGGAAGGATCATGAAGGGTAGAAGTATCTGGATCATAACAATCACCGTACCCGTAAAATTATACATCATGGGCAGTCGATTTTCGTCTGAGAGAATGCCACTCATAACCAGTACATTATTAACGACTCCCTGTTGCTGGAGCATCACCATCCAGGATACAATTCTGACCAAAAGTGATGTCCAGAATGGCATCAACACACAGATCATCAATACGTTTGAATACTTAAGAGGTAAAGTCGCAAGAAGATGTGAAACAGGATAGGCCAATATAAGGCAACCCAAGGTTACAATGAAGCTCACCAATAAGGTCCTCCACCAGAGCATCACATATACCTGGCGTTCTTTTGGTTGCATTATTACATTGTTATTCGAGTCAATTTTACGATCCAGAGCATTCAGATAATAACCTGTTGTATATGGATCTTTCATTACGACTAACGAGTGCCAATATTTGAGGTCTCCCCAACGTTTATCAATTTTAATCATGGCCTCTTTGTAGGGAGGCTTCTTGATTTTACCAAGTTTTCTTCCTGATTTCTTGATCAGACTTTTCCAGCCTGGGGTTTCATAATTCATCCGGGTACTTGATTTTCCCAGAAGAAATTTATGTGCAGAACGAAGATCCTGGTCTAGGGCTTTGAATGTTTTTTCTCCAGGAATTGTTTCTCCATCCCATTTTTTGAGTTCTCTATAGAGTTTCCCGCAGGCAGCATTTTTAAGAGGGGTCAGATAAGAGCAGATTTTAAATTCGGCACGTTTCTTTACTACTTTTTCTTCAAACTTTGTTCCTTTGAAATCTTCCGCATCATCAACAAATTCTTTTAAAGTTAGCCACGTTTCAACTTCTCCCCACTTCGGACTAATATTTAAAATACTCTCCTTGAAGGGGCCTCGTTTAGGAATTCTAATTTTCCAACCAGAATCATTTAGGTCGACTTCTTCGCCATAGTTTTTTTCTATGAGAAATTTATTGATTGTCGTGAGGTCAAAAAATATTGTCTCATAAATTTCTTCAGCTGGTAAATCCTGGAGTTCATGTTGTTCCAGAGCCTTGAATGTTAACGGAAGCTGGGAATTGATTAATTGGTCATCAACACTTCGAGTAAGCAGATTGCCGATCGGGAAAATAAATATAATTAATAAAAAAACAAGAGTGGGGAAGATCAATGCGAATGCACGAATTTTATTGCGACGCATTGAACGCCTCAGACTGACTTTCAGGGGAATCCCATCAGCGGTCAGCAATGGCGTAGAAGGGGTGATGCTCTGACTTGGATTCAAATAGAGTTATGGATGGGCAGAAAAGAATTTAAGAGACAGGGAATACCTTTATAAGTTATTCCCTGTCATCATACATGAACTAATTAAAAAAAATTATTGACCCATCCAGGCCTTGTATCTTTCCGAGATGGATGCACCATTGTCCGCCCACCAATCCGGATTAGCATAGACTCCACCCTTCATATGCTCATCCGTATTAGGCATATGGGGCATGATGTTAGCCCCTGTATGAAAAAATGGCTCATTAGCTTGGAGAATCGCCATACCGGACTTCCGCATCGGACCATAATTGATCCACTTGGCCTGACCTGCTTGTTGAGCAGGTGCTGAAGCGTGGACCAGGAACCTTAGAGCTTCATCGTAATTCGGCGTTCCCTTGACCATCACCAACCATTCTTCCTCGAGTACCTGTCCGTCCCAGATTGGAACAAAAGGAGCATTTTCTGATAGGATTGCAGCACCGACACGGCCATTGTATGCCAGAGCCATCGACACTTCACCACTGCTGACCAATTCCAGTGGCTTTGCTCCGGAGGACCAGAAAACAACGTGGTCTTTAATCGTGTCCAGTTTGGCGAAGGCACGGTCTATTCCACCTGGAGAATCCATGACTTTGTCAACGTCTTTGGCTGCTACTCCGTCTGCCATCAAAGCCATCTCAATCATGGCATTGCCCCAGGTGTGGATGCCACGTTTCCCTGGAAATTTCTTTACATTGAAAAAGTCCGCAATGGTGCTTGGCTGGGTGCCAGAAAAAGTCCCTTTCTTATAAAACGCCATGTAGGACCACCAGATCTGTGGAACGACACAGTCATTGGGCAAAGAGACGTATAGGTCTTCATCCATCGGTGTCCCATCGGGAGCTTTAGCAAAGACATCTCTTGGCAATTCTTCAAAAAGTCCTTCATCACATCCTACACGTGCATCTGAAGGTAAGACATCCACAATGTCCCATGTGATGTTACCTGATTCGACTTGGGCTCTCACTTCCCCTAAACCACCATTGTAGTTCACCCAATTGACTTTTCCACCAACCAAAGGAGAGTCAGAAAAAGTATCTGAATATGCTTTTTGCTGGCTCATGGTATAGGCTCCACCCCATGAAACAACGGTTATATCAGCCATTGCTTGACTAGCAAAGCCAACCATGCCCAAAGCCAAAGAGGTGAAGGTTCCTATAATGAGTTTTATTACATTCATAAGTTCTCCTGAGAAGAATGATCTATTCAACAAGGCCTTTTCTTGTGAATATGAATTAGGAAACAAATTCCGTTTCCATATCAAACAGGCACATCCAGTGCCCGTGCGTCTTCCACATGCCAGCCTACTCGAATCCTGTCTCCAGGTTTGAGTTGAGCATGATCAGTGGAATTGGGGACCTTGACAATAAAATCGTCATGGCCACAGACATTAACCCGGGAACGTATGTGGTCTCCGAGGTAAATCAGTTCAAGAACCTGGGCGTCGACCAAATTCTTACACGTGTTATCATTTGGATTGATAAAGACCCTTTCCGGGCGCAGAGATATCGTCGTCTCTGAACCAACTGAGTCAACATTGACGGCCATGGCATCAACAGAATCACCACTGTCCAAGGTAATCTTGCAGGAGTTACCATTGATCTCTTCGACACGTCCCTTAAGAGTGTTGTTCTCTCCTATGAATTGGGCGACAAATGTGTTTTCAGGAGCTTCATAAAGCTCTGAAGGGTTGGCTAACTGTTGAATGATTCCGTCATTGAATACTGCAATGCGGTTCGACATGGTAAGTGCTTCACTCTGATCGTGGGTCACATATACAATGGTAACACCAAGGTTTTCATGGATGTGTTTTATTTCATATTGCATCTGTTCCCGGAGTTTTTTGTCCAGGGCACCTAGGGGTTCATCCATCAGGACCAGAGTCGGTTCAAAAACCAGAGCCCTTGCTACTGCAACACGTTGTTGTTGTCCTCCCGAAAGTTGCATCGGACGCCGGTTCTTGAAACCTTCCAACTGGACCATTTCCAAGGCCCGATTGATTTTTGAATCAATTTCGGAATCAGAGAGTTTTCGAACCTTCAGAGGAAAAGCAAGGTTTTCCTTGACCGTCATGTGTGGAAACAAAGCATAGTTCTGGAAGACCATACCGATGTTCCTTTTGTGTGGAGGAACGTTGTTGATTGGTTTGCCGTTGAGGATGATTTCGCCATGGGTGGAAGTTTCAAACCCCGCCAGCATCAAAAGACAGGTTGTTTTACCAGAACCAGAAGGGCCGAGCATGGTCAGGAATTCCCCTTCCTGTATGTCAAGGTTGAGATTCTTGACGACCATGGTCTCTCCATCGTAGCTTTTTTGGACATTTTTGAATTGTACGTAAGCTTCACTGGTAGACATACAAAATATGCTTAGAATTAGTTGGGAAAATTTTGGTAAGATTAAGGAATCAAAATTTCTTTATAAAAAAAAGAGAAAATAGAAGACTTACATAATAATGTCAATGTCTTATTTCAAAAAATGAGATTCATCCTAATCCAATCTCTTGTTTCCAAACTGATCACTCAAGAGAGTTCATTATAGGTTCGACTGAAAAAAATTAAAGAACTTCAGAAAAAATTTTATCTCAAACTCTAATAATTATTTTGAAAAAATGAAGATTGTCCTAGTTCAGAATGAATGAAATTATTGGAGTTTACATTTTGATGGGAAAGCCATTTGCGATCATTTATGCATCCACTTATAGAATGGATCTAAAATTTACATGATCTGGCCTGACCTCTCACAAAGCCAATTCTACTTCGGTAATCGAGGGTCTTAGATTCTTTTAAGCAAAATTTTTGCAATGTGTTGAATAGATTGTGTTCGATGATAATTCCATTTTTGGCCAATCGTTTCTTGTTGGCCTCTCGTTTTGAGTTGGGTAAGCGTGTACCATCCTGATCAGTGATAGATTTGACCAATGCGGTAATGGTTCTGTCGAAAGATCCTCCTGAAAGCATCTGAGGTTCAAAGGCAACAAAAAACTGCCCATTATCGATGGGCTTCCCGTCATCATCCATAAAGGATCCCTGATCGGGTCCAAGCTTCCCTCCGGCAAGTGCTGCGCAAAGCACCTCGACCAGGAGTCCGATGTTAAATCCTCTGACACCACCTGCCGAAGCCATCGAACCAGCCAGTCCCGCCTCGGCATCGGTAGTCGGGTTGCCTTCAGCATCGAGTGCCCACCCGGGAGGTATCGGTTCACCTTTCTCGGCAGCCCTTTTCAGGGCAGTCCATGTGACCTCAGTGGTGGACTGATCGACAAGGAAGGCTATTTGACCATTGGGTGCGGGTACTGCAAAAGATATGGGGTTGGTTCCAATAACTGGAATTTTTCCTCCGGAGGGAGCGACCAATGGGACTACATTGGTCGCTCCGATGGCCAACAATCCAGAACGTGCGAGGACTCCCGTGTGATAACCGAGGGTCGCACCGTTGTATGAGTTGTAAACCCCCATAGCTGCAACTCCGTGTGCCTTGGTGGCCGGAATAAGATGCTTGAATCCTGCCTCGATTGCAGGGTGGGCAAATCCATGACATGCATCCACTCTTAAGCTGGTTTCAGAGAGCTTATGAATCTGAGGGATGACTTTGCCGTCGACTTTACCGCTGAGCAAATGAGAACAATAATATTGAAGCCAGTAGAATCCATGACCTTCGAGTCCGGATAATTCTGTGTCCAGAATTGCCTCGGTGAAGTAGTTTGCATTTTCTGGAGAAGTCCCGGAGCCGATCAAAGCATTAAGGATTAAATCTTGTGCTTCTTTCGGTGTTAAAACCATGGTATTGGACATGAAACCACGTTTTGAAAGTTCTACTTTATAGGTTTGTCCTCAATACCATTCGGATATGCAAGCATTCGACTGGGCTTTGAAATGATTGTGGGCTCAAAATTCTTTGGACAAATTCAATGCGGTTGATCAATGTCACGCATAGAAGTGTTTTGTTCAACTATGAATTCAGTGAATTCCTCTATGCAAACTGGAACAGAAAAGATTAAAAATCGGTTGGGGCCCCTCCTTCAGCTATGCGTCGGGCAACAAAATCAGACAGAGCCTCAAGCTTGTCGGCAGCCAATGAAGGAGCTTCAAAACGGGCCAGGATATCCTTGAATAATTGGTTGGCACGTTGTGCCGTCCAGACTCCACCTGCAGCCTCCCAAGCCTCAAAATTACGCCAGTCACTGACAAAAGGTTCATAAAAAGCGCTCTGATAACGGTCCTGAGTATGCTGAATTCCAAAAAAATGTCCAGTAGGACCAACTTCCTTAATCGCATCAATCGCAATTGCATCCGGGTCTGAGTTCCAGATTTCCGGTTCCATGTAACGCTGGATCATCTGCAGCATTTCACAATCCATGATGAATTTTTCTGGACTGGCAATCAATCCGCCCTCAAGCCATCCAGCGGAGTGATAGACTACATTGGTTCCTGACTGTACCGCTGACCATAAAGAGTTGGATGTTTCCCAAATGGATTGGCCGTCGGGAACATTGGCGGTACACACACCTGAGGCACGCATCGGCATGCCATAAAAGCGCGCCATTTGACCCGTGATCTGGGTAGCCCGCATGTATTCTGGTGTCCCAAAAGCAGGTGCACCTGATTTCATGTCAACATTCGATGTGAAGGTTCCGATCACACATGCACAACCGGGCTTCACATATTGAAACAATGCAATGGCCGACAATGCTTCTGCAATGGAAAGCGTCACTGCTCCGGTTATTGTCACAGGTGCCATCGCTCCGGCAAGAGTGAAGGGAGTCACGAAAACTGCCTGTCCCCTGCGGATCAGACGCAGGCTTCCATCAATCATCGGATGGTCATGCTTGAGTGGTGAGGTGGAATTGATGTTGGTATAAAGGCGAGGCTTCGACTGGAATTCCTCCTCCGACAAACCTCCTGCGATTTTGACCATCTCCATCACATCTTCTACCCGTTCCTTGCCAAGTGAGTAGGCATGGCAGACCTTGTCCGACATCGTAAGCTTATCGAAGAGGACCTCCAGGTGGCGGATCGAAGGATGAAGATCCACCGGCTCAACGGGGTAGCCTCCGATCATATGGATGCAGTTGAAATGTTGTGAAAGTTTGATCAGGTTGGCGCATTTTTCACGGGTGCCGGGAACCTTTTTGCCCAGATCTATGTCATAATAATTAGGAGGTGAAGATACATTTCCAAACAGGATGTGATTACCACCGACGATAATTTCGCGCTCAGGATTGCGTGGGGTGATGGTAAATTGTGAGGGTGCTTTGCCAATCATCTCCATCACCCAATCTCGATCCATTTTGACGTTGTTTCCGTCAACTCGGCAACCAGCCATAGCAAATAGTTCACGTGCCTCTTTGTTCAGAAACTCGATCCCAATCTGCTCCAGAATCTGCATCGCACCATCATGGATGGCCTGCACTCCCTCCTGGGATAGAGGTTCGATTGGCCGGTCATGATTCAAGGGCAGGCGCCAGGGGATTTGTTTGAATAATTCAGTGCTCCTTCGGGCAGTATTTGCAGAGCGCCCCCCAGACCGAGTTCGCCGCCCTGATCTTGTCAGGGTTTTTTCAACTGTTTTGTCTTTCATGAATCTTTCTCACGCCCACGAGTTCCGATTGGAATCGATGAATGATTTTCGAGAAGGTTTACCTTTATCCAACCCTGAAAATCCAGTTTTTAATTCTCCAAGCAACATTTTTTTAAGAGTTTAAACTCTTCTTCAACGTCAATGAATAAACTGCTGAGTTGACCAATTCTTGGGCAATATTGGAATTCTATAGATCCTGGATTGTTCATGGAGAAGAGATATTGTTCAGTTGCTTCAGATTTTGGACGGTGAAGAAACCGAACGAAAAAATGTTTTGGAGAAACTGGAAATTGGCTTAATTGATTTCCCAAAAGCCCATTTGTGGAAGTCAGGAACTTCCACAAATTGATGATGGATCCTGGAGTGCGGATTATCTCGAACGATGTTTTAGTATTTTCTAGATCCTCAGTTTCTCATTCTGTGGGTCACAGGGAGATTCCGGAATCACCCGGGTGGGGAAACGCTTGTCGAGGATTTCCAGTTCCAGTTCCGTGCCGATATTGCCAATTCCGCTTTCGACGTAGGCCAGGGCGAGGCTTTTGCCAATGGAATGACCAAAGCATCCGGAAGTGACTCTTCCCACCATCTCGTTTCCAGAAAATACCGGTTCGTTTCCCATGGGGTCGGCGTCATCCACATCAACTTCAAGGGTCACGAATTCCTGAGGGACTCCGGATTCACGTTGCAGGAGAAGGGCTTCACGACCGGTGAATTGTCCTTTCTGGATTTTCACGAAGCGGTCCAGTCCTGCTTCGAGGATGGAGTATTCTTTGGTTAAATCCATACCCCACATACGGTAGGACTTCTCCAGCCGGAGGGATTCCATCGCATACATACCGAGATGGACGAGGTCCATGTCTGCACCCGCTTCGACAATGGCATCGAATAATTCCAGTTGACGGTCAATGGGATGATGAAGTTCCCAACCCAGTTCTCCAACGAAATTAACCCGCATCGCCAATAATGGAACTCCCGCAACGGTGATCGCCTGGGAGGTGAGCCAAGGGAATGCAGATGAGGACAGATCAGCATCGGTAATTTTGGCCATCAAATTTCTCGATTCAGGACCACAGATCACCAAGGTTCCCAAATCCATGGTTTTATTTACGAGTTTGACACTGTCGTCATCAGGAAGATTTCGCAGCAGTAAATCATGATCATGACGTTCCGCGGCACCTGAACTGACCACATAGAAACGATCTTCTTCCTCGCGGGTGATGGTGAATTCTGATTCGACTCCACCTGTGGGAGTCAGGGCATGGGCCAGGGTGATTCCACCTTTTTTCTTCGGAAGCCGGTTCGCGACCATCGAGTCAAGATAGGTTTCTGCTCCTGGTCCGGAGATTTGGTGTTTGGCAAAAGGGGTCAGATCCAGAAGGGCTGCACGTTCCCGGGTTCCACAAACCTCAAGGCCTACTCGCTCAAACCAGTTGGTCTTCCTGGTGTGAAAGCTGTATTTGTTGTAGGCTTCCTGACCTTTTGCAGCAAACCAGTTCGGACGTTCCCAACCATAACGCTGCCCAAAGGAAGCATTGAGTTCCTTATGCCGGTCATAAACCTTGCTCGTCTTGGCGGGTCTGGCGGCCAGCCGTTCTTCAAAATCATAGTGAATGACGAAGACATGCTCGTAGGCTTCTTCGTTCTTCGCTTTGATGAAATCACGAGTCGACTGTGTGGAACTGTAACGGCGTGGGTCGACGCCCAGCATATCGATACTTGCATGGCCCTCGATGATCCATTCCGCGAGGAATTTTCCTGAACCACCGGCAGCCGTGATGCCGAAACTGTGGCCTTCTGAGAGGTAGAAGTTTTTAAGTCCTGGTGCTGGTCCGACGATAGGATTTCCATCGGGAGTATATGCAATCGGGCCGTTGATGCATTCCTTCATGCCTGCCGATTCAAAAAGCGGAACTCGTTGGCCTGCAGCGATTACATGTGGTTCCAGTCGTTCCACATCTGGAGCGAGCAGTTCCTGTCCAAATCCTTCCGGAACTCCATCGAGGGCCCAGCAGGGTGCTCCCTTTTCATAGGGGCCGAGAATCAACCCGTCGGCTTCCTGGCGCATGTAGTAGGAGGCATCACTTTCTCTCAACACTGCCAACTCTGGATTTCCATTTTTATTGTATTCTGCCAACTCTGGAATGGCTCCAGTAACGATGTATTGATGTTCAACGGGAACTACGGGCAGTTCAAGGCCAACCATACGGCCTGTCTGGCGCGCATAGTTTCCTGTACACGAGATCACCACTTCACAGGTGATATCTCCTTTGGAAGTGTTGACGACCCATTCATCATTCGGTTTCTGTGTGATGTCGGTGACTTCGGTTTCGGTGTAGATCTCTCCACCGTTCATCCTTGCACCCTTCGCAAGAGCCATCGTCAAATCCACGGGAGCGACGTGTCCATCATCGGGATGATAAAGGGCACCAACAAGATCCCCAACTTCTGCAAAAGGCCACAGTTTCTTGACTTCCTCTGGACCGATCAGGCGGTAGGGTACACCGATCGTACTGGCAGTTCCTGAATAACGTCGGTATTCATCCATCCGCTCCTGGGTTCTGGCGAGACGGAGGTTCCCATTTCTATGAAAACCGACGGGTTGTCCTGTTTCTCCTTCCAGTTGCTGGTAGAGATCAACACTGTATTTGTGGATTTTTCCCACGCTGTAGCTCATGTTGAACAGTGGAAGGAGCCCAGCAGCATGCCAGGTGGAGCCTGAAGTGAGTTCGATTTTTTCAACAAGGACCGAGTCCTCCCAACCCATTTTGCAGAGATGGTAAAGCAG
>NYUB01000105.1 GCA_002683785.1 Deltaproteobacteria bacterium | reverse complement strand
ACGGTTGATGCTGATCAAAAAACCCCTGAACTTGATCAACTCTTCCTTCAGCTAAAACACTCTACGAGCACTTCCCAAGCCACATCCTTGGAAAAAAGGATATGGCAGATCTGGATGGAACATCCCCTTCCTGCAATAACCACCAAACTCAGGAAAGGAGCTCAGGCGATGCAGCTTAAAAACTATGAAGAGGCATTGAAACATTTTTCAGAATTGACCCGGCAGGTTCCCAAGTTTGCTGAAGGATGGAACAAACGGGCGACCGTACTTTTCCTGATGGGACGTTTCCATGAATCCTCAGTGGATGTGGAACGAACCCTTCAGCTTGAGCCCAGGCACTTTGGAGCCCTCTCTGGAAAAGGCCTGATCCTGATGAACCTCAAAGACTGGTCTGGAGCAATCGATGCCTTTCAGCGAGGATTGAAGATCCATCCCAACCTTCCTGCTGCAGATCGCCATCTCCAATATGCTAAAAAGAAGCAAAAGGAGGAGATGACCTGACAGCCCGTCAAACTGTTCATCTCAAAGCTGTCATTCCAATTATTTCATCCACAAGCTCCCCTCAAAAGGTCCAAACAACATCCTTTTCAAAAGGATGCATGGGCTTTCGCCTTTGATGGTATTGGAAATGATCGAGGTTGGAGGCAGTGATTCCCGGGGTATCGACACGTATGAAGCGGGAACAGACTTCTTCATATGCGGCAAGGGGGGAATTGACGCCTTTGGCCACCAGCACATTGAAATCTTCGGGATCGAGACCGCAACTGCGAAGCTGTTCCAGACTGAAAGGTGCCATACGCTTACTGGTCAACATGATGGTCAATCCATTTTTGCTGGTAACGATAGCCGTTTTCCCTTGATCAAACCGGGTTGATCCTCCATGACGAGGTTGTTGTTCCTCAAAAACTCCTTCGTGCAGACTCTTCGCCAAAACTTCTGCCGTGAAGGGTTCACCATGAAGATCATCGGTTTTCCCACCCATATGAAGTGTCATCCTCTTACCAGGACCGTTTGCGAGGACCTCTTGTACCGATTCCGGATCATAAAGACATACAAAAGATTTAGGTATCTGATTCTGGAAAAGTCCCCAGGCAATCAAGGTCCCGTCTGCAGGAGATCCTCCTCCGACATTGTCCCCCATGTCCAACAAGCAGGTTCTTGGAGGCCCTGTATTGAGCAATTGCAAAGCATCTTTCAGAGGGACACCCGTACCGTCAAAGGAATTTCGGTGGTTCCAGAGGTATTCCGAAAGTTCTTTCAACACAAGGGCTGTGGCATCATTGGGTCCATCTCCAACGGCTACTAGAGAAGTTCCCATTTCTGCAACATCAGCATATGGATAACCCTGCAAAATGCTCAGCGAAAGCAGACCCTTGGTTCGCCGAAGATCATCAGTAAGAGAATAAAGTTCCTTGCAGGGTGAAAGGGAGGTGCACTGTTTTTCAATATTCATCACAAAAGGTGGAAAGGCTGCCATCTGGGTGGGTTTGATTTCCTGTCGAAGCATTCTTGCCATCAAACTGGATGCTTCCCGCCCTCTCGCTCTCTGATCAAGATGGGGGTTGCTCCGATAACCAATGAGCGCATCCGTCGATTCAATCATCCCGGTTGACAGATTCGCGTGCAGGTCAAGGGTGCCAATGATCGGCTTATCGGCACCGACCCTCTTCCTCAGTTCACTCAACCAAAATCCATCAGCATCTTGATGTTCTTCACTAACGGTTGCACCATGAGGTGCTACCAGAAAACCATCAAGCGATCCAGCCTCTTCAAGCATTGAAAACATACGACCCAGCAATTGGTCAAAGGCTTGTTTCCGAATCGTTCCAAAGGGAAGTGCACGGGCAGCAAAGATCGGTACCGCTTCAATTTTTTCAGATTCAAGTCCTTCAAAGAATCCTCCCACTTCATGATGCGCATCTGCCATCTGGTCCCGGATTTCATTTCCTTCCAGAAGCAGATCCTCCTCAAAATGATGAAACTCAGTCGACTTGCTGAGAAAGGTGTTTGATTCCTGCATCAGGCAGAGGATTCCGACACGCATGAATGACCTTTCAAAGAATTCCGTGATCAGCAAAAATCTGCTCGAGTGTCTCGCCCTCTTCTAGTTTGCGTCGGACCAGATTCTCTTCAGATACCTTTTGAAGCGCATTTTTGAGCACTGGTTCCACATGCTCTTTTGGAATGATCAGTACACCGTCAACGTCCCCGAAAACAAGATCCCCAGATTGAACCGGAACTCCATGGATTTTTCCTGGCACATCACTCCACATTAACTTCCCGCGGTATTTGGTATCGAGGGGACTGATGTTTCCGGCATAAACAGGAAAACCGATCTCACGGATAAGACGAACATCACGGATGGAACCGTCGGTGAGGCATCCTCCAGCTTTGAGAAAACGAGCTCGGGTGGATAGAAGTTCGCCCCAAGGAGCAATGTGTTTCAGCCCATGGCAGATGAGCACAGGGACCTCATCTGGTTTGAGGCTGTCAATCAGTTTGAGTTCATGTTCATAGACATTGACCGTCTCATCATCATGGTAGATTGGAAAATAAAGTCCTACTCTCGCCCAACCACAAAGCACCTTTGATTCATCAACTGNCCGAATCCCCGGACTGAGCACCTGATTCAGCATACCCATTGAATCAAGAGTATCTGACAGTACTGCGGAATAGAGTTTTTGTCTGGCATGATCCAGCATTTCATTGGTTAAAGTCATTTCTTCACTGCAGTTAATTGGATTTGAGGATTGAAGGAAAACTGAGCTCCTCCTGAATCATGAAATGTTTCGTGTACAAATGATTCAAATCAAAATAAATGACTATTATTTTTTTTCATTTTGATCATCATTCAAAATCTATAATGTGTATTGTAGGAATAAAAGTATATTTTTATCAGTTGCAATAAGGTTTAGNTCAAGTAGCACTTAATCGTCATGCCCATTCAAGGATTGGATCATATCAACATCCATACTTCTCGTTTAGAGGAGACCCTCCGTTTTTACACCAGNTTGCTCGATTTTCAGGAGGGGTTCAGGCCGCCCTTCGATTTTCCTGGAGCATGGCTTTACGCTGGAGAGAGAGCCGTGATCCATCTGGTGGANCGTCAAGGTGTATCAGAAGGAGTTGAAAANCCAGTCGATCATGTTGCATTTGAAACCACTGGGTTCGATCAGNCTTGCAAACAGTTGGAAGATGCAGGTTGGGATTACCAGACCGCAGACGTCCCTGCAACAAACATCCGGCAGATCTTTTTGATGGATCCAAACGGTGTGAAATTGGAATTGAATTTCAACAAATGAACAGGATGCTGGATCAGTCCCAGCCGTTTTTTTGTCCCCAGGCCACAAATTCTGTATTGCGGTAACCTGATTTTCCGTANCGGTAAACGGATCCTTCCGGATGGGTTGTGATTCCACCNGCNGCCCGAAGAACAGCATCTCCTGCAGCCGTNTCCCATTCCATCGTCGGTCCAAAACGCGGGTAGACATCTGCTTCTCCGCAGGCGACCAAACAGAATTTCAAGGATGAACCAATGGACACCGTCTCTTTGATTTGATGTTCTTCTAACCAACGGTTGGTCTCCTCATTTCGATGGGATCGGCTGGCTACTGCGAGTGGACCCGAAGAAGGAACCTGACGAACCGTGATGGAGCCTTCTTTTTCAAGAGTTTTTTCCTGAGCCCCTCCTCCTTTGAATCCATAGAACATTCGATCCAAAGCAGGTGCATAGACGATTCCCAACACGGGCTCTTCCTTCTCGATCAAGGCGATATTGACTGTAAAAGAACCTTGTCCATCAGGTTTCAGAAATTCCTTGGTTCCATCCAGAGGATCGACCAGGAAGAATCGATCGGGCGGAGATATACGATGACTTGCTGCATTTTCTTCTGAAACCACTGGAACCTGAGGAGCCGTAGAAGATAACGCTTCCAGAATTTCCTCTTCTGCCATCCGGTCAGCTTCTGTAACGGGTGATCCATCCTTTTTGAATTCAGCCTCCACTCCTTCCGCATGGATTTTCATGATTTTCTCTCCGGCTCTCCTGGCGGCAGATTCAAGGGCTGGAATCCACTCCNAGGGATGATCACTCATGGTATCTCGATGTTTGGGGTCNTCTTTTGTTTTGTTTAACGACCATCAATCCAGTCCGAAAGATGTTGAACTTNTGTGGGCATGATTCTGGATACCTTCAGAAAGGTCATACTAAGATGCTGGGACGGATTAAGATGAACCGGAGGCATGAGTTTGCCATTCCAGGTCTTTAGATTCTCTGCGGATCGGATCGCCACCTCCCGGGTCAGTTCCCTGCCGGAACGATTCAGCACTTCTGCCATCAGTTCTGCCACAGCATGTCCATAGACCGTCCAACGGCTTCCACGCATATCCGGAGCATATTCCCTGAGCAATGCCTGATGCAGGCGGATTCCAGGATGATCGGTTTCCAACAGCATAGGAAAGGAAGTCAATACACGTAGCCGNTCGATGATCCGNGAATCCAGGTTTCGGATGAGACTGCTNTCCGCCAGAGCGTTGCCAGTAAAAATAGGAGGNCCTGTAATATCAGCGGTTCTGAGAAATTTCATCAGCGGTGCATATGGCCCAAGGGCGATCACTGCCCTTGGATTACCGACACGGATCGCATCCCATTCCGCCTGAAATTGAGTAGACCCTTTTTTACTGGGAAGAAACTGAAGAGGATTCCCCTGAAGTTTTTGTGAGATCTCCTTGGATGCAAGCTTATATTCCGGTTCGTCACGGTACCAGAGGATCACTTTTTCTCCCGGATGGTTGGATCCGACAAACGCTCCGAGCACCCTTGCCTCCACTTCTGCAGTCGGCAATAAACCGAAAATCCCATGCCTGGCAGGCTCTGTAAAACGACGTGCATTCGAACCAATGAAGAAATGGGGNACCCCCTGCGACTTGAGCAGGGGCATCGCGGATTCGGAAGTATCCGTACCGATACCGGAAAAGAGGGCAAACACCCGGTCTTTCATCACCAGTTTTTCGACCACCTCCAAGGTCCTTTGCGGCTGAAATCGGTCATCCCGTTGAAGGAGGACCAACTGCCTTCCATGGATCCCTCCCTGGTCGTTGAGGTACTGAAAATAGATCAATGCTCCTCGACCAACTTGTGAATAGGTTTTCATCGGCCCGCTCAGAGGCTGGTGAGAACCCAATACAATCCTGCGTGGTTCCACCCCGGCTTCTGCAAAAACCTGTGATGGGAGAAAGAGCACAGAGAACATGACGAGGAGGGCAGCCCACTTCTTCAGACCATGGAATTCAACGAATTTAGAAAAATCAATCATTGGATTAAATCTGCATTGGATCAAAGTGCCATCAATTGTTTTATTTCTCTAAAATGCCTCGGCAATGANGTATGACGGGTGCGAGCATCTTCATTCTTGACCGCCATCGCGACTGCCTTTTCCATCCCGATCAGGATGACCAATTGTTTGCCTCGTGTCAGTGCGGTGTANAGCAGATTACGCTGAAGCATCATGTAATGTTGGGTGGTCAACGGAAGGATCAAAGCAGGATATTCACTCCCCTGGGATTTGTGAACCGAAATCGCATAAGCCAGTGCCAATTGGTCGATTTCCTTGGCCGAATAGCGAACGGTACCCTGATCNAATTCGACATGGACTTCACGGGATTTCGGATCACAGGCGACGATCCGTCCCATGTCCCCATTGAACACCTGCTTTTCGTAATCGTTTTGCTGCTGCATCAATTTGTCACCGATCTTAAACCACTGTTCACGATATTCGAATCCTGCACCATCAGGATTAAGCACGGACTGAAGTCTACGATTTAAATTTATGGTGCCTGTTACTCCGGCATGCATCGGGGTCAGGACCTGAATGTCTTGAAATGGATTGAATCCAAATCGGTCAGGAATGTTCTTAGAAACCATTTGGATTATTTTTCCCACAATCTGTTCCGGATCAGATTCTCGGATAAAATAAAAATCTTTGAGATTCCCGGAATTTTCAGCTTTGGGAAGTTCAGGCAAATGTCCCAGACGGACATGATGGGCATTGCTTGTGATGAGGCTCTCTTCAGACTGCCTAAATATACGCTCTAACCGAACGACATTAATCGTTTCACTGTCAATTAGATCTCTTAACACCATACCAGGCCCAACCGAAGGAAGTTGGTCAACATCTCCCACTAATACCAGACGCGCNGATGATGGTATTGCATCCAGCAGGGCATCCATTAACAGGGTATCGATCATCGAACTTTCATCGATGATCAGCAGTTCAGATTCGAGGGGCTGGTCACGATCCCGCTGAAAACCCATGTTATCCGCCTCCAGCAATCGATGAATCGTGGAAGCCTGGTGGGCCGTCGTTTCAGTCAGCCTTTTAGCTGCCCGTCCAGTGGGAGCTGCTAGAGATACCGAGGGAATTCTGCGACTCATCAATCCAAGAATGAAACGCACTAGGGTCGTCTTCCCCGTTCCCGGGCCACCGGTGATGATCAGNACCTTATTTTGCAGAGCCGCTTGGATGGCTTCCAATTGGACTTCATCCAGCTTGATGCCCAATCTGTTTTCCTGGGAGACAATCAAGTCCCTCTCCGCATCAAACTTTGTGAATGCCTCGCTTTCAGCTAATCGTTGAAAGTTTTCAACAATGCGTTGTTCAGCATAATAAAATTTGGGTATTGCCAACATGTCAGAACGACTATCAGATTGTTCATCATTAATGATGTTTTTAATGAATCGTTCCTCGATTAATTTTTCGAGAGAGTTTTCTAAAATCTGAATTTTTATAGGNCCGTTTGTTGACTTATGCATTACCTCAATGGTTTTATCCAGTAAAGTCTTTCGGGGAAAACAGGTATGCCCATTTTGAGCCTCTTGTTCCAGCATGTATACCAGGGCACATGCTGCACGTTTTGGCGAGTTTTGATCAAAGCCTAAATTACGAGCAATATTGTCGGCCATCACAAACGCAATACCTTTGATTTCTGTCAGATCAAAAGGATTTTCTTTGATCAAAGAAATACAATTCAATCNGTATTTAGCATAGATTTTTGCTTTAAAGGCCTGCGNTATCCCCAAACTNCCAAGAAAAGTCATCACNNNNCNNTATNCTCNNNGANNTTCTCGACCTTCNTTNANNGATNTTAATTGCTTCTTNCCTAAACCTTTGANTTTGAGNAACTGCTCNGGATCTTCATCCATNATNTCGTANGTCTTTTCNCCGAACATATCAAAGATCCGTTCTGCCGTTTTCGGGCCGATACCAGGGAAATCTCCTGACGATAAATAACTCAAAATTCCTTCACGGTTGGTGGGTTCAACAGGCATACTTTCTTTGACCCTAAACTGCTTGCCGTACTTTGGATCAATTTCCCAAAGTCCCTTAAGCTGCAGAGTCTGTGAGCCCTTGACTCCAATAATGTGCCCCTTGATGGTGATGGAATTTTTTGATT
>NYUB01000104.1 GCA_002683785.1 Deltaproteobacteria bacterium | reverse complement strand
CTCTAGCAATCCATTTAACCTAAGTCTTCATAAAGTGTTATTGAAGTATCCTCGTTATAGGACAGGATCTTCATTAAGATCAGGATTGGCTATTTATCAGGTTGCCTGACTACAGCTTTGAACGGTTCGGGCATCCCTTTGTGCGGTTAGGATGTGAATGTGACATAGGGATTCGTTTTCAGATGCATTGGAAGATCTTTTATGTGTCCCTTCAAGAAAAAATTATGGATAGGTTGATGCGGATAACTGTTGAGAAGTGAAACCACCAGAAGGGCTCAATCAGAACAATCTTACCTACTCTTGAAACAAAATCGGAATGATCCCCTTAAGTCTGGGAGTCTTTGAGGAAGAAGGCGATCAGGTTTGAAATCATGATCAATGCGGCCAGTAGCCAGAAGACGGACTGAAGACCGAATTGATCGGCCACCACACCGGAAAGGACCGGCACACCAATGGAAAAGAGGGACTGTACGCCGAAAACGAGGCTGGTGACAGTCCCGCCCATGGATTTGCTCGTCAGGTCGAGAGCCCAGGAATGGACCACTGGCCGGATTCCATAGAGAACAAAACCCAGGATCGAAATACCCGAGACAAAGAGAAGCTGGTTCCCTGCTACCGCCAGTCCTGCGATGACGAGAGTACTGAGTGCGAGTCCGCCGACCACGATAGGCCTTCTTCCAATACGGTCCGACCAGGCGCCTGCGACCGGGGAGGAAAGCACTCCGCCAAGCTGCATCAGAGAAAATCCTGCTCCCGTCATCATTGGACCCGCTTCAAGGACGTCGGTCAGGTAGAGTGGGACAAACATCAGCAGTCCAACCTGGGTTGCGGCACGGAATCCGGACATCAGTGAAAGTCCTAAAAGCTGGAACTGTTGAAACATCATCTTCAGTTCCGTGAGGTAGGGGATTTTCCGAGCCTCTTTGATCGTTTCCGTTTTTTTTGCTTCATGACGGCCTAGGGCGGTCCAGATCCAGAAGGCAACGACAAAGACCGGAAGGGTTGAAACCAGAGCCGTATTCTGCCAGGAAAGCAACCCCAGGACAGCACCGATGACCAAGGGAGCAACAGAATCTCCAACATTTGCCCCGAGTGCATGAACTGCCAGGGCATAACCACGGTTGTCCGGATAACGTTCTGAGAGGTAGGAAATCGCAGCTGGATGCCAGGCATTGTTGGTGGCTCCGATGACCGCAATCATCAAAGCAAGTGGCAGAACACTCCACGCCAGGGATGCGCCTCCTAAAGCAAGGGCTCCCAGGGTCAGGGAAACGCTTTGGATCAGCACCCGTTTCCCTGTGATGTCCGTTAACGCTCCGCTGGCGAAATTGGCAACAAAAGCAGCCAGGTGAAAAACTGCAACCAGGATTCCTGCGTTCGTGTAACTGATCTGAAGGGTGTCCTTGATCCAGGGAAGAAGCAGGTAAAAGGTGGCAGCCACCCAGTGGGTTGCCCCGTGGCCAAGTCCCACCATCACCGCTGGGCCCAGTTGGGACCAGGGCAGTCCGGTCCAGCGCTGGATGCTGGCGCTCAGTGCCATTGGCCTAATTCCTGATGAACCCGAGCTTCATGCGTTTTAGGCATCCACCAACATCTTTTCATAAGCAAACAAGGCCACACTTCCACCAGTATGCAGGAAGAGTATTTTTTCTCCCTTTTGGAAGGTGCCTTTGCGGACGTGGTCGATCAGCCCTGCCATCCCTTTTCCGGAATAGACTGGATCAAGCAGTATCCCTTCCGTCTTGGCGAGCAGGCTGATCGCTTCCAGGGTGCCTTCGTTGGGAATGCCGTATCCTTCTCCAACATAGCCGTCATCGGCCTCTACAGTATCGATGCTGATTTCAGGAATCCCAAGTTTGTGGGTGGTCTTATTGACGAGAGCATGGACTGCATCGATCTGTTTTTGACGGGGCTGTCTCACACAGACTCCGAGCACAGGCAAGCGAGCATGGATTCCTTCAAGTCCTGCGACCAGTCCGGCCTGGGTCCCGGTGCTTCCGGTGGCATGCACCAGCCGATCGAAAACCAGGGATTGTTGGTCCATCTGGAAATGGAGTTCGAGGGCACACTCGACGTATCCGAGGGCACCGACCTCATTCGAACCGCCTCCTGGAATGAAGTAGGGCTTGGCCCCTTGTTCACGAAGTTTTCGGCAGGCTTCTTCGGCTTCAGCATTCATGTCACATCCTGCCGGACGGTATTCGATGCTGGATCCAAACATTCGGTCGAGCAGGACGTTTCCGGTTTGTTCATAGCTATCTCCGTGACCAGGAACCCTGCGTTCCAGGAGGATGTGGCATTTCATGTCTTGAAGGCAGGCAGCTGCTGCAGTCTGNCGGGCATGGTTCGATTGCACGGCACCCTGNGTNACCAGTGTGTCNGCNCCNTGTNCCAGGGCCTCTCCAACCAGGAATTCGAGTTTACGTGTCTTGTTTCCACCTGTTGCAAGNCCGGTACAGTCATCACGTTTGATCCAGATTTCCGGACCACCAAGGTATTGACTGAGTTTTTTTAAAGGTTCCAAGGGAGTCGGGCTATGACATAGCCGGACCCGGGGAAAACGGTTGAGGTTCATGATGAGCTGGGGTTGAAAAAATTAGGGTTTGTTCCCGTGAATGCTTTCAACGCAGAAAACGTTTCATCACGTTTTCCAGCAAACGGGAAATGTTATTGTCAAAATCATTCCAGGGCAGGCTGCCGCAGAAGGTGATGGATCCGGTGGAAAAGACTTCTCCACCCGAAGGGGTTTTGAAATAGACTAAGTCTGCACGGATCAGTTTCTGTTGTTCCTCCTCACCAGGCCAATTGGTGATGTGGGTCAGCATCTCTTCCGGAACCAACACGAAACTTGAGCTATGGTTTTCGGAACGTCCGATAATCTGGATATTCTCTGGGGATCCAAGACGGATATCAGCACGGTCCAGCTCGAATCCTGCGGCCCCGCCTCCACTGAATCCAAAATCACCCAGGATTTCCTCATCCTCAAGGCCTTGGAACATCCAGCCAAGTTCCGGATTCCGTGATTCTTCCGTTCTGCGGTAGTAGGAACCTTCAAACTTGCCCTGGGCGGAAAAACCGACTCCGGCGAGCATCTGCGGTGGCCGGCCATTTCTGCGCCAAAGTCCTCCATAAGAACCGTTGAACGCATGGTAATATTCTCCCGGTTCAGCAGCCCACGCACGGATTCCTGATTCACCACGACGGATTTCGAGCAGAGATGGATTTTCAGGACTGAGAGCGATTTTCCAGTAAAACCCGTTTCCTCCCAGATAAATCAAATTGCCTCCCTGGTCCCGGTAGTTTTGAAGGGCATTCAGGGTCTGAGGCGTGTGATATTCCGGATGGGATCCAGTGCAGAGGGCTTTGTAGTCTTTGATGGAATCGACTCCCTCTTCATGCAGTTCCTGATCGGTGATCAAGTCAAAATCCAAACCTTTTGCCTCAAGCCATGCATAAAGGTGGCTGTCTGCCTGATAATGCCGGAGTCCGGAGCCGTTTCCCTCTCCAAAAGTGAGGTAGCCCGGACGGAGGTTCATCAAAGGCCGTAGGTGAGACGCAAAGCAAATCCCACTGCCGTCGCTGTGGAAGTTGTAGGTGGAAAGTCCATACGTCCGGAAATCGGCAGGGTTGTAGGGATAGGCACCCCAATCCCGGATCCGTTCCCGCCAACTGTCGTTGAAATCAGGACGGGCATGGTTGCCATAAATCGTATAGGTGAAGGTTGAAACAAGAACACAGAGATCTGCCTTTCGGCTTCCTTTTGGAGGAAGAACAAAGAGTGGGACGAAGTCCTGATGTTCCCCGCATTCGAGTTTGATGGCGTAAATTCCTGTTTTCAGTTCCTGGCTGATTTGGAAATGGAAATCGGTTTCCCAACCAAAATCGTAGATATCGTCTTCATGAAAGTGAATTGCACGGTAATCTTCAGGAGCATGGCGCCAGCACATCTCTTTGCCTTCCCAACTGGATCCGGTCATTCCCCTTGCCGGACAGTTGATCAAACGTCCTTCCAGATTTTCCGGACCGTTGTCGAGGATCCGGGAAGTCGGAACTTCCTTTGAAAAATCCCAGTGTGCTGCAAGTCCGTCTGAAAGTTTGCCCTCAAAGCAGGCTCTGACTTCTTCTTCGTTCAGGGCACGAGAAAAAATTGTGGGTGCTTCAAGCTTGCCGTTGAAATGGGAATGGACGGGATCACCGTAACATGCCCCGATCATCAACGGGGCCTCGTTGGAGACGTTTTTGAAAACAAAGTCTTTGCTGGATTGGCAAAGGTCCTCACGGTTAAAAGCTGGATCCAGGATTGACTTTCCCAGTGTGAGGCCGGAAGTTTCGGAATCGAAACCGACCCAAGCCTGGTACCATTTTCGTTCCCGGAGTGGGCCGTCGAGGCTGAAGCTTTTGACGTGTTCTCCGTTCCCGAGTTCAACGGTCAGGCAGCCTTGTTTGTTGAGAAAAAGACGCCAACCGGATGCGGCATGCTGATGGGAAATCAGCGTCTGTTCAGAAGAACCGGGAAGGGTTGGCCAAAGGGTGATCAGGACGGTAAAACTAGCCAGTTTGCTCAGACTCCCGGCTGAATCCACCCTACCATAGGAGCCAGGATAGAATTTCTGTTCCCGTGAAGGAAATGATCCTTCCCAGTCCACACGGATTTCTTCTGTTTGGACCCCTGGTCCTTCCGGATTCGGGTCGGCATAACGCACTTGAACCAGGCTGGCATGATAGGGTTCTTCCAAAAGACTGCTGACCTTCACAGCAACCGAATCCCCGGGCCTTGCAGACAATTTGTCCGCATAGCCTGCCAGGGGGAGATAGCGTTTGGTGGAGGAATGATTCGAGAAAGAGATTCCAGGAGGATCGGAGGAGATCATGGGTTGTTGGTCGTCATGAATTCATCAAGGATTTACTCAGATTAGTCAACCATAGTGTGGCTCATGCTTCAAGACGGAGACGTTTTCAGCAACCCGGATGTTGACGAAAATGATGGTTTCGATTAAGTTGGAATACTCATCAACACATCCCTGCTGAATCTAGGGTAAAGATACATCCAGATTGTCATGGAAGGCGTGCTTGGATGATGAAAACCTATACCGTTCGTTTCCGCTGTAAAGCCCATCTGCCTGATGGTGATTCAGTTACCGAATCGGATTACGAATTGAAACTGGACGCAGAAAATCTAGAGGATGTGTATACCCGGCTCGATGATTTTCTTGAAGACTGGGAAGATGGAGCATCCATTCCGCTGAATGCCCCTGGTGGTGAAATCGCCATCGAAACCCTTGAAATCCTGAATCCAGAAGGCGAGGTACTTTACTGAGTGCTTGGCTGCGATGAAAAGTATCTAGTGAATTTTTAGCCCCTTCCCCAATGCAGTTTCTTCCCTAGCTCTTAACGTTGCATCAACTCAGGTAGCCAGACTCTCTTGCATCTCTAGTGAATTTTTCAAGCACCTTTTCACGAACTCCTTCGTACAGGTCTTTTGTCATGAAGTGCACCCTAGGCAAGTCCCCTTTTGCTTCTCCGACAAAAACTTCGTCCGCCATGGTGTAGTCTTCGACCGTGGCACCCTGCTTCTGCTCCAGGGCAAATCCGAGGAGGTGTGCCTTATAGGTTGCATCCAGAAGCTGGCTGCTGCTGAATTCCACTCCAGTCACCGAGGAAATCGCTTCCACCGTTTGTTGCGGTGTTCCAAGCGTGAAGAGGCAGCCTCCGTGAAGGTTGTTGTTGATCATCTTCCAACCCTGGTTGGTGATCTGTTCGACCCAATAATCGACCGATTCCGGCTGGCATTGAGGATCGTTGATATAGAGCAGGAAGGTTCTCATCGACATGTGCCCCCCTGCGGTGGCAAATGGATAACCTGGATTGGTCTGGGGGAGGTAGGCCGAATGCTCGACTCCTTTGCTGTGCATCGCGTAAGCGGATCCTCCGATTTCTTCTGAAATCTTTTTCACCCCTTTTCCAAACAAAGGCTCTCTGCCGTAGGCGATGTCCTCCATGACCCGGGCTGCTCCTTTTGCATCTCCAAACCGTAGCCCTCCGGCCACAGGTTCTCCGCCTCTTTCGTTGCGGTCCATCAAGTATCCCAGGGTCACCCCGACCGAGATCGAATCAAATCCTAGATCATCAGTTAATCGAGCGAGTTCGAGGTTGGACTGAGGGTCGAGGATGCAGAGGTTGGGGCCGGTCAGTTCCATCGGTTCGAATTCGTATCGGCCGACATAAGGTCCTGCTTCCTTGCGTGCTTTTTTGACGTCCGGGTCTTTACCTTCCGGCGAAGCGGCATAGACGTCCTGGTGGCAGGAAATTTGACAACCGAAACACTGTTTGTCGATGATGACGTAGTCTTTGGAATCACGGATGGTTTCGATGTGAACAGGTTCTGCGAGGTTTTCTCCTTCAGGGGCAAAATTCTTGACAGGAAGTACCCCGTTGATGTCGAGTACCCGTTCCAGTCTTCCGGTTCCTCCTCCTCCATCCCGGTTGATGGGATGCCGGTAACCCTTGCTTTGATCCCCACGTCCAATTTCCTGGTTGATCGACTTGAGCCTCGCATCTCCTTTGGGAGAGTCGTCTTTTTCGGCATGGGCGACGACCGCAAGGATGTTTTTGGAACCGAGCACCGAGCCCATCCCGAGCCGTCCTGCAAAACGGAACTTGTCCTCACCGCTCATCAACTGTTCCTGGGTACTCCCCAGGATGCAGGCATACCAGACCTTTTCCCAGTTTTCTCCGGCAGGGCCGATGGTGGCAAAATGGGCATGAAATTTACGGCTGGAGGTCTGATTGTATTGCTCATTCAACCATTTGAACTTATCGGGAGTACGTGCCCCGATCATCGCCTCTGGGGCTTCATCGAGGCTGATTTCCGGGCCATTGCTTCCTTGCCGTAGAACAAGGATGCTCGGGCGTGGTGCACGGCCAAGCAGGACCAGATCGTCCAGTCCTGTGGAATGGAATTTTCTACCAAAACTGCCGCTCATCGTGGACCAACCTGCCATGGGGGCATCCTTGAGGGTTCGTTTCAGTGGAGAGTAGGCGGTGAAGTAGGTCCTCAACCCAGTCATGTAGGCTGTACCGGTCAGGCAGCCGATGTTGATCACCAGCGGACTTTCCGGAGCAAATGGATCCTCGACCTGATAATCATTCATGATTTTAAAGGAACGCCCGATTCCTCCTAGAAAATCCATTTCATCCTGAACTTTTTGCTGTTCCAGGTTAAGGCTTCCTTGGTCCAGATCGAAATCTGCTCGGGTTAAGCTATAGTCGCTTATTTGTCTTGGCGAAGGTACATCGGCTTTCATAAATTCTCCAACGGGTTGATGGGGTAGTCGGTCTTGAATAGCACTTTTTATAACAGGAAAGTTGTTTAGAATCCACTTCTGGTTTCCCAGCCCTTTCACAAAATTATCTAAGGCTGCTAGCTTTTCTTAACCGTGGATCATCGAATGGAATGCGATTGTCTTTGAAGAAACTTCATGATCCGGCCCATCATCATGAAAGGTCAGATATAACATCTTTTGGGTTCAATCCAGTTGGACGAACTGGACTCAAATTCGTATATGGATTTGGATCAACAGACCAGAGAAACCTGTGTAGAATACTGGTTTCAACCGAAGGTAACGCGGATGTTTTGAAAAGATTCCAGAAAGAACCGTGAAATGAAATAAATCACCACAATTCCTCCGATGAAAAGATCTCCTTCCCCCTGGGTGGGGCTGAAGAACATGGTGAAGTTTCCGGGTGGATCCATCTTTTCATCAGGAGGACGACGCATCCTCCAGACCACCATGAGCACTGCCATTCCGACAGCCAATCCTAACCAAGTCATACTTCCTCCATTGAGATTTTCTTTAAGAATGCATAATACGGCCCTTGTTCAAGGGTTTGCAAATTTTTTGGAATAAGGTCAAGAATTTAGATCAATTCCAGTTATTGTTGCTCGTCCACAGTTGCAGGCTGGGGTCGACTACAACGGGCCAATCATCCTGTTTAGGAACATAAAAAACCTGCCGTTTGAACCAGGAATCCTGCTGGGTGGAAGCTTGGAAGGATTCCTGCTGCATGCTTCGACTTTCATTCATTCCCCCTCCTGGAGGAGTATGAACGCTTGGGATGGCCCAGGCTAAGACTGCCACAGAAAACCAAACATAGACCAACTGAACTCCCGTGAATAAAACCATAATTTCGTCCAATGAATTAAGTGGTTTATTTCTAAACTTATCAGAATTGGATCAAATTTCAACTTTCTAGGAAAAAGCAGGAAAGGAATGGAAACTAATTCAACAATCCAGGGAGTGAATTGCCGATTTCTTGTCCTGCCATCATGATCACACCCATTTTAATTTCACGAGTCTGGAGGGTTTCTAGAAACTGTTGAACCAGAGAAGAATTCATATGTTGTAGGTGGGCATCTTCAGAAGTGAAAATCTGAACCACCAGAAACCCATGTTCATCATCAGCCGCTGAACAAATCCGGAATTCTTCCAACCCTGTGTCTTCAGCAAGGCATTCGATCCTGAAATCTTGAATCAGAGATTCATATTCTGAAGGGTCGCCTTCGACCTGGATACGGATCACCACCACATAGGACATGCCATAATTTTGACAAGTGCATGTTAATTCGCAAAACGATTCATCTGTTCCATGAAACTGGATTAAATGCCATATTCCAGGCTCAATTGGACAAATCCTCCAACCGTAGAAATTTGATGACGCTGCCTCAGCACACAAAAATCCTGCTCCAAATTTTGATCCAAAAACTGTAAGGTATTTTTTAAACAATATCTTTTCAGTGAGTTTCTTAAAGACATCAGGATGATCTTCCATTCTCCGTGAACAGCTTCATTAAAACGGGTTAACAGCTTTCTCAACCCATTTTTACGGAATGAAACTGATTTATTGTGCTGCCTTGAAGTTGGAGTTGGTTTTGGCTAAAAACATTGCTCAACATCCCGATTTAAAAGACAACCCATTTCAAGGAACACGATTATGTTCTCCTTCCATACCCATGAAATCCAGGCCACCATCCATAAAATAGACAGTGACTTTTGGGAAGAAAATCTTGAAAAAATCTACAGCACAGTGATCCTCAAACATCAAACATGTTTGGGATTGGTCAGCAATACCTTTAAATCAACTCCAAATGACAAGGTTGGAAGCTTTTCAGAAAATACGAATTTTCTCTTCAAAACAAAAATTGATCCTAAAAAACACGATCTTCTGATCTTGATTGATAAAGATAAATTTAATGCCATCTTCAAAGAATATCTTGAAGTGGATGAAGAAGAAAAAAGTGATTTTTATCACTTGAAGGAGAAATATGAGATTGGTTTCGAAATGCTTGTTTATCCTTTATACAATAAATTGGATAAGAAAGCGTTCCTCATGCTGGAATATCCGACTGAAAAAATTATTCTTGATAGGATCTGTACTGACCTGATTAATCTCTTATCCGATAAGCCAACAAGCTAATCAATTTTTGAAAAAATGTATTGCGTATGTTGGGAGTATATTTCTCCGGGAAGCAGGAATGGTTGGGCAAAGTCGGATCTGTTTGGACTATCAGGCCAAAGTTGGGGTTCCAGGGCTATCCAGGCATAAGCTCCCATAAACTTTTCATCTGTTCCGTGAATTGGAACGTCCAACCCATGTCCGTCATAAACTTGAAGCCCAGGTTCAGTCGTGTTGATTTGCATGCACACTCCCTTGGATTTCAACCAGGCCACGGGTCGGATTTCTTGAGGTTTCAGACTCAGGCAAAAATTATGATCGAGTTTGGAAGGACTGCTCGTGACAGATTGAATTGGTCTAAAATCCTGGAAGTCATGAACTCCATCATCCACCGATTGAGGTGCCCCTCGTGGAATCAACCCTGAATCGACTTCAAGATAGGTTGATGCATTGACACGTAATTCGTGATCTAAAATCGTTTTTTCTCCTGACAGGTTAAAGTAACTGTGGTGGGCAAGATTGACAATCGTGGGTCTTTCTGTTTCTGCAGAGTAGAGAATGTCGAGAATCCCAGGATCTGATAAAGTGAATCGGGCATGAATTTTTATCGGGCCTGGAAATCCCATATGTTTGTCAGGATGGATGATGGAAAGTTTGAGTGAATCTTTTTTAAAATCTTCCAACTTCCAAGCCCTTTTACCGATGCCTTCTGTTCCTCCATGGAGATGATGTTGGTTTTGAAAATTCTTTTGTAACTGTACTTCTTTTTCATTGATTCGAAATTGCCCCCTGTCAATCCTGTTGGCATAGGGACCAGCAGTGGCTCCAAAATAACGGGAATGTTTAAGATAATCCTCTAAATTTTCGAGTCCAAGGACCAATGAATTAGACTCACCTTCAAAACGAAGATCCTGAAGGACTGCTCCCCAATTGATGAATTTTGCACATAGCCCGCCTCCTGAAAGTGTGAATCTTTGGATGGATTCATTATCTGCAGTTAACCCAAAATTTTCAGAATTCATGATTACTTTTCTTTCCTGATTCAAAATTCTAAGGTTCTTACAGTTTGAATGAATGGATGTTTTAAATCAAACTTGCCTTTATCCAATAATTTTGTGGCCAATCAATTTTGTTGGTCTTGATATTGATCCTACGCCCTCCTATGGAATTACAGTAAGGTGCCGCCTGAGTGGCTTGAAGATTCATTTTAATAGCAATAAAATAATTTGTTGTATTAGAATGATTACAACAATTAAATTTAGAATAAGAAGGTATGAGTCTCTGGCGTAGATCAATTCATCAGTTATTTGATACATAATGATGTAAAGGATTTAAATAATAATTTTGATGTAAAATATCGTATGAAAAATTTTTATACAAGTAACAAATCTAAAGCAATACATAACATAAATTATTTTAATTGGGAACAGATTTTAGATAAAATCTATGTCAAAGTGGTTGATCCAAGTATCATTTGTTATGGGATTATATGCAATTCAGAAAAACAATCAAATAGTGATATTTATGGCCATACATCTGAGTATTTAATTCATAGGTTTCATAAAAATATCGATAAATCACATCATAAAATAATTGCAAGTTTACAAAAAATTGTCTTTGATAATATATTTAAACAGTATCTATCGATAGATTATGAAAAAAGAAGTGATTTCTATCATATTGAAAAAAAATACGGAATAGGTTTAGAAATTCTGGTATATCCTTTAGTAGGAAAAGATAATAAAAAAGGAATGATACTTGTTGATTTTGAAAAATCGAAACAAGAAGATTTAGATAAAATTGTTGATAGTATCTTTAAATTTATTGATCAATAACATGAGATTTAATCTTTAAAATCAGGTGATTGGTATAAGTACATGCATCAAATAGATGAATGGTAGATATTGGTGTAAGCGGGTTAAATTTGAATTATGTTGAAATCTGATTCAATGAAAACTCAAAAAAAATTATACATCGTCATTCTTTCCTTTTTATGTGGCAGTTGCTTAGTCCTCCCAAAAACAGAAACTACATCAGCTAGAAATTGTGAGCTAGTAACAAAAAAATGGACTTTAGAAATACACAATATTGGTGTGAACAACGAATGTCATGGTTGTGGTGATATTGTTAGAGGTATTCTCGAATGTGGAGGAGAAGTTGAAGAATGTGTTGCCATGGCAGCAATGGTTTCTGTCGGTTGGACTGTTATAGCAGGATCAGTCGTGGTTGTTGGTAATACAATTCACTGGTTGGAAAAACAGGGTAGTTGTGATGAAAGTATAGTAAAAAGATCTATCAATAAACTTTATTCATCAACGGCAGAATTAGGTGGATTGGTTGTAAATTCCAGCAGCGATTTGATATTGTATTTATCTAAGACTCATCAAAAATAAATTCAACTGAATTAATTTAAAATATCATTGTATATAAGGAATAATCATTTAGAGAGATAATGTCTATAAACAAATTATTGTCTATCGATGAAATACAAGAACTGTTTGCAATATTAAAAACTAAAAAAATTGCAGTAATTGGAGATTTTTGTTTAGATGCATATTGGTTCATTGATCATTCATGTCAATCCCATTCTTTAGAAACGGGGCTTTCAATAACAAATGTAAAAAAACAAAAATACTCCCTGGGAGGTGCTGCTAATGTGGTCAATAATCTTAAATCACTAGGATTGGGAGATGTAGATGCTTATGGTGTCATTGGAGATGACCCTTTTGGAAATGAATTATTACAACAATTAAAAATAATTGACTGTAATACATCCAATCTATGTATACAAAATGTAAGTTGGGATACGCATACTTATTCAAAACCTATATTACAAAATAAAGAAATAAATAGGTTTGATTTTGGAATTAGCAATGATCTTCTTGAACAGACAGAAACTAAGCTTTTAGGATCTATCAAAAAAAATATCAATAAATATGATATGATCATTGTTAATCAACAAATAAAAAATGGGTTACATCAAAAATCATTTCCAAAAAGATTACAAGAAATTATATCACAAACGAATACAATATGTGATTGTAGAGATAAAGAAATTGAATATTCAAGTACTTATTTAAAAATCAATAAAGAAGAGGCATTAGAAAAAGGGTTATTATTAGAAATAAATGAAGATCAAAAAGTTATCAGAAAAATGATCGATGACGGTATTTATCAAAATATATTTGTCTCTTTAGGCTCTGAAGGATGTTTGGTTTTTGGCAAGGAAGAAAAATTTGAAATTCCAGTACCTTTCAAGTTAAAGGGACTAGACCCAGTGGGTGGAGGTGACAGTTTGTTGTCAGGTATCTCTGTGGGTTTGATAGGTCAATGGGATGTTGTAAAATCTGCTGCACTTGGATGTCTTGTGGCATCTGTAACGGTTCAGAAAAATTACCAGACAGGAACTGCCACCCCAGAAGAAATCATGACTGCCTTAGAGCAAAATACCATAAATTAATCCTAAAAAACATCCTTCATTTCTCTCCAAGTTATACTAAACCTTTTGATGCTTTTGATCCCTTTCCAATCTCTGTGTCCGAAAAAGTTTAGTAAACCTTCTTATCCTATTTTACTTCAGGTTTAAAAAAAGAATCGAGATGATTTTGATTAAATATTCGATTTTATGAGCCTACTTGTTACATTTTCTATTTTATTTTTTGAAATAGAACATTGATCTCCAATAAAAACTTCTATGGTTCCTCTAAGATCGATTTCACGTAAGAAATTTTCCATTCTTCCATATTTATCCGTTGTTAAAGATAAAGTTTTTCTATAGTCGCATTCAATTGCATTGATCATTTCTTGATTTAATATATTTCTTTTTTCGGAGATCAATCCAACAATTAATGCTGAAATCGTACCTGCTCTATCCCTTCCAGCATCACAATGAATATGGACTTTCTTTTCAGCTATAATATCGCTAAAAATATTATCAATATAGGAACAAGTCGTTTTACGTATCTCAGGATTATCCCAATTTTCTATAAACTCTAAGTCGCTGAGAACGGTTTTTTGATTAAAGGCTTTACCAATAAGTTTGTTATCAGGGTTATAGCAAAAAAAATGTTCATTCTTCTGTGGAGAAAAATTTAATGAATAAAGAACATCCGGACTGCCTATTTTTTCACAACTCCATCCTGAAAACCAACCAGCAGATCTAGAGACCATGTTTTCATGAATTATTTGTTCTCCATAACATTCATTAATGCTTTCTCCTAAATCTCTATAATTCATATCATGATAAAAACCTTCCCATCTTATTGCTAAAGATAAATCTGTATCTTCGCCGACTAAACTTTTTAGTTTGATGAATAACATAAAAATAAGCAATAAAGACAAGCAAAAAATAAAAACATAAATACTATATTTCATTAATTTAAAAAACATACATCCTTCATTCCATGGATTTCTTGTAATTTCCCACTAATTTCATTGGCTATGTTATAGCAAAATGTTGTGAGATGTTTTTCGTAGAAATGAATGAGCAATCAGCC
>NYUB01000103.1 GCA_002683785.1 Deltaproteobacteria bacterium | reverse complement strand
GGGGGATTGCACTCAATGAAGGTGATTTCGTCTCCACAGGAGCCGCCACGGTTCCTCAACCCTTTCAAAAAGACTCCACAGTGGTTGCGGATTTTGGAGAACTCGGCCGCATCGACCTGAGCTTCAGTTGATTCCATGCCCGAGCAACATCCTGAAATTCTTATCGTTGGTTCTGGGGCTATGGGAGCCTTGTTTGGAGCCATCCTCTTTGAAAACGGGAGGAATGTGGTCCTGTACGATACGGACCATAAACACATCCAAGCAATTCAGAAAAACGGCCTTCAGATCAAAGGGTTTGGAGGAAACCGCAAGGTCCCAATTCCTGCAACAACAGACCTGGGCCAGCTTGAATCTGCAGAAATACTGCTATTCCAGTGCAAAGCCCACGGAACCAGGAATGCAGCTCAAGCTGTAAAGCACCTCATTCGCGACCACAGTGTCTGCATCAGTTTTCAGAATGGATTGGGCAACGAAGAAGTCATTTCAGAAGAACTGGGGCATCAGTATGTACTGGGAGGCTTGACTGCCATGGCCGCCATGCTGCTTGGGCCAGGAACACTGAGGGATTTCTCAAGGGTTCCTTCTCACATTGGTGAAATGCAGGGCAAAACTTCCGCACGCACTGAAGCGATTGCCTCTCGACTCAGTGACGCGGGGCTGGAAACCCATGTATCGGAAGACATTCGCCGGGATATCTGGAAGAAACTCCTGGGGAACATCTCCATGAGTGCACTATCAGGACTGACNGATCTTAGTTCTGCAACGGTTAANNCNGTTCCAGANCTGAAAGCGATCAGCCTCAAGGCAATGGAAGAAGCCCTGGATGTGNCCCAAGCCTGCGGGATNGGGCTGGAACGCGAATCCGTGATCAAAGGCATGGCAATGATTTCAAAACCCGGCGGCACTGGAGATAACAAATCTTCCCTTTGTGTGGATCTTCTCAATGGTCGAAAAACCGAGGTGGATTTCATCTACGGCAGTGTCATTCAAATTGCAGAAGAAAAACAAATTCCCACCCCGACTCTCAAAGTCCTGCATGGATTGGTCAAAGGTGTTGAAGCGAGAAATGAAAGAGTTCTATGACCCAAAAACTTGAAGGAAAAACTGCTCTGGTCACCGGAGGATCCAGGGGAATCGGATATGCGTGCGCCATGAAACTCGCGGAGCAGGGAGCGAAGGTCTTTTTGACGGCGTCGAATTTGGAAAGACTGCATCAGGCATCCGAGGCCATCCGTACAAAAACTTCCAGGGATTCAGGGTTTCATGCTGCCGACCTGAGGGACCTCAAGGGCTGCCAGCAAACAGCAGACGCTCTGATCAAACAATTCAAGCGTTGTGACATCCTCATCAATTCTGCAGGGGCAACCAAAGGGGGTATTTTCCCCGGACAACCCGATGAAGAGATGGTGGACGGGTTTGCACTCAAGTTCCATTCTGCAGTCAGGCTTTCCCGCATGCTCTGGCCGGAACTGAAAAAAAACAGAGGCTGCGTGATNAACATCGTTGGAGGATTTTCCCGAACACCTTCAAATGATTTTATGGTCGGCGGTGCAGTCAATGCGGCCCTGGGCAATTTTTCCAAAGCATTGGCGAATCAGGGATTGAAGGATGATGTCAATGTGAACTGGATCCATCCCGGCATGACTGTCACAGAAAGGCTCAAGGAAACCTTTGAAACCCGGGCCAGGCAACAGAACCTCAGTCCTCAGGAAATCCAGGATAACGCTGTCGCATCAGAAGGATTGAGNCGTCTGGGTGAACCTGAAGACGTGGCCGAGCTCGTCGCTTTTCTGTGTTCGCCTCAAGCACGACACATCCATGGAACCGGGATTTCAATCGATGGAGGAGGCAGCAAAGGCTATTACTGATGGATTTTTCCCTTTCGCATGAACAAAAGATGCTGGTTGAAACGGTTCGGGAATTCATCGTTTCTGAACTCCAACCCCTGGAAGAGGAAATCGAGCATTCCGGAATGCTCGATCCCGATCTGGCGGAGGACATCAAAAAAAAATCCCTCCAGCTCGGTCTATTTGCGATGAACGTTCCAAAGACCTTCGGGGGGGTGGGACTGAGCACCCTGGACTGGATTTTGGCAGAAGAACAGTTCGGTCACACCACCGACATCCTGATCCGGAGAGCCTTTGGAAACGTTTATGACATCTTGTTCGAAGGAACACAGGAACAAGTGGAACGTTGGCTGTTACCCTGTGTTCGAGGAGATCGTGTGTTTTCTGTCGCCTTTACCGAACCGGAAGCAGGTTCGGATGCAGCCTCGATTCGAACCAGGGCAGTCAAAAACTCAGGAGGATGGTGCATCAGTGGAAAGAAGCATTTCATTTCGGANGGAGCCTTCTCCGATTTTTTCGTCATCACCGCAGTCACCGGCCCGGAACAGGGACACCNTGGGATTTCCACNTTCATCATTGATAAAAACACCCCTGGAGTCACAGTCGGAAGAGATCAACCCATGATGGGTTTGAGGGGAACGAGTCATGTGGAACTCTTCTTTGACGAAGTCCAACTGGGTCCGGAACATCTTCTAGGAGAGGAAGGCCGTGGATTGATGCTGGCGCTTGAAACGCTGGGACGTATCAGACTGGCCCAAGTCTGTGCCAGGGCGGTGGGCAAAGCGACCAAGATCTTCCAGCTTTCTACAGAATTCGCATCCCAGCGAACACAATTTGGGCAAACACTCGATCAATTTCAGCAGATTCAGCAGATGCNTGCAGACAGCGCGATCGAGATCAATGCTGCACGATTGGCTGTTCTTCAAACAGCATGGGAAGCGGATCAGGGAAAGGATGTCAAAGCAAGGATCTCGATGGCCAAGGTTCAGGCTTCCGAAACATTAGGCCGGGTGGCCGATCGCGGGGTGCAGATCTTTGGAGGACTTGGCTACTGCAAAGACCTTCCCATGGAACGCTACTTCCGAGATTCCAGAATCTACAGAATCTATGACGGGACTTCTGAGATTCATCGCACNGTCNTCGCCAAAGCTCTTTCCAGGGGTGANAATTCTCTCTTCAACCTTTCCCTGACCTCCTAACCGGATCATGGCCGTTCAATTTCTTGATGCAGCGCAAGCCTGTGCCCAGGTCCCAGATCACNCCACCATCGGATTGATTGGTGGAGGCGGTGGACTGGTGGAAGCCTCTCTGCTTCATGAACACATGGAACGACGCTTCCTGGAAACAGGAAAACCTGAGGGACTCACCTGCATCCATGCTCTTGGCATCGGGGACCGGGAATCNAGAGGNATGAACCGTTTTGCCCATCAAGGCATGGTCCGCAAGGTCATTGGCGGACACTGGGTCTGGTCGCCCCGGATGCAGCAGTTGGCCAGGNAAAACAAGATTGAAGCCTATGTCCTTCCGGGGGGCGTGATCATGCAGTTGATGCGGGAAGTGNCNGCCAAGCGTCCGGGATTGATTACCCACGTTGGAATGGGAACCTTCGTGGACCCTCGAAAGGAGGGNGGAAGAATGAACGAGGCNGCCCAGGAAACCTTGGTNGAACAAATCTCCATCGATGGTAAAGAGTATCTACGCTATCTCCCTATTCCAATAGATGTGGCTCTGCTCAAAGGTTCTGTTGTGGACGATGAAGGGAACATCAGTCTCGACGAGGAACCTGCGAATCTGGATATCTATGCCATGGCGGCAGCGGCCCACAACTCAGGGGGGAAAGTCATCTTCCAGGTCCGTCGCAAAGTATCCAAAGGATCACTGAGCGCACGTTCCGTCAGGATCCCATCAGCCATCGTCGATGTCGTGGTAGTTGATCCCGAACAGCGCCAAAGCTACGAGATTGTTTATGACCCATCCATTTCAGGAGAGCAGTGGAATGAGAATTTAGAACTCAATGCTCCACAATTTTCGGTCCGTTTGGCCATTGCCCGAAGAGCTCAACAGGAACTTCGGGAAGGAGCCGTCATCAATTTCGGTTTCGGCATTCCGGATCAGGTAGCAGCCATGCTTGCAGCAGAAGGAACCGATGACCGATATTACCAAACCATCGAACATGGCACCTATGGAGGCAAACTGCTCAGCGGTACCTTGTTCGGATATGCCATAAATCCTAGCTGCATGATCGATGCTCCATCACAATTCGATTTCTACTCCGGAGGCGGTTTGGATATCGCCTTCCTTGGATTCGGACAGATTGACCGCGAAGGGAACGTCAATGTCTCCAAACTGGATGGCGTGACCGTCGGCCCGGGAGGCTTTATCGACATTGCCCAAAACGCCCGCAAGGTGGTTTTCTGCGGAACCTTCGATGCCAAGGGTGCTAAGTTTCAAACAGGAGATGGAAACCTTCGTCTGGTCCAGAAGGGACAAATCCGGAAACTTGTCCAACAGGTGGATCAGATCACTTTCTCAGGCAAGCAGGCACAGACCCAGAATCAGGAAGTCCTCTANGTNACCGAAAGAGGCACCTTCCAACTCCACGAAGACGGACTCGAACTGATTGAAATCGCTCCGGGGATTGATTTNAAACAGGACATTCTAGAGCAGATGGATTTTCAACCTTTGATGAAAACCACTCCCAAGACCATGAATCCTTCGATCTTCAAGAATACCTCTCATGAATAAAACCAGACTCGCTTTAATCGGCGCAGGAATGATTGGTAAACGTCATTTAAAAGCCATGCGCGAGGTGGATGAAGCCGAGTTGGTTGCTATTGTTGATACCAAAACTGATATTCAGCAATTCGCCCAGCAATGGTCTGTTCCTTTTTTTTCATCGTCAGAAGAGATGCTCCAGGCCCTAGAACCAGAGGGCGTCATTGTCTGCACCCCGACAGAAATTCATTTGGAACCTGTTATAGCTTCCCTGGAACATGGAGCCCATGTCCTCGTGGAAAAACCGATCACCCCGTCCCTAGAAGAAGCTCAGAAGATCATCTCCACTTCCCAACAAACATCCAGGGAGGTTTTGGTTGGGCATCATCGAAGGCATTATGGGATTTTACAGAAAACACGACAGTTGATTCAGGAGAGGGCTCTGGGGCAACTCATCGCTGTCCAAGGCATGTGGACGACCCGCAAGGCCGATGACTATTACGAGCCTGAATGGCGAAAGCTTCGGAGTTCAGGCCCGGTCTTGATCAATCTCATCCATGAAATCGACACACTCAGGTATGTGTGTGGAGAAGTGCTTAGCCTTTCTGCACAAGTCCGAGGAGGAATCAGAAATCACCCCAAAGAAGAAACTGCTGTCGTGGTGATGGAACTGGAAAATGGAGTTCTGGGAACCTTTCTCCTTTCTGACGTCACCCCTTCACCCTGGACCTGGGAACATGGCACCGGAGAGAATACAGGATTTCCAAAATCAGGACAGAATGCTTATCGTTTTGTTGGAACGGAGGCCTGCNTTGAATTTCCGAACCTGACCCTCTGGAGACCAGATGGGAAACCAGACTGGAATCATCCGATGAGGAGNAAAGACCTTTCCATGCCCCTGGAGGATGCCTACATCGTCCAGTGCAGGCATTTCTGCAAGGTGATCCGCAAGCAGGAAAAACCTCGGATCACTGCGGAAGACGCAACCCGGACTCTGGCTGCCACCTTAGCCGTGTTCGAAGCCTCTGAGAGTGGGAAACTGGTATGCTTATGAGTCTCCAGGAACCGGTTTTGGTCGAAATCAGTGGGTCGGTCATGCATGTCATCATACAACGTCCGNAACGCCTGAATGCCATCAACTTTGAAACTCATATCAAACTTTCAGAAGCATTCGACCGATTTGCAGATGACCCGGACCTTATTATCGCTACCATCACCGGAAAAGGAACGAGGGCTTTCTGTGTCGGTACCGATCTGAAGGAAAGGCAGGAAGGTGGAAAGGATCGGATCCCTGAAACCGGCTTTGCAGGACTCACCCAGCGTTTTNACCTCAACAAACCNGTGGTGGCGNTGGTTAACGGAGATGCCATNGGTGGGGGGCTTGAAATCGTCCTCGCNTGTGATCTGGCNATCNGTGTGGACNATGCCCGCTTCGGCCTNCCTGAACCTCGGGTGGGTCTTGCTGCCAGTGGCGGACTGCATCGCCTCAGCCGGTACATCCCCATGAAACATGCGATGGAGATTGCTCTCAAAGGGAACTTCTTTGATGCACAAAAAGCTCTCCATTACGGATTGATCAATCAGGTGGTCAAACCGGTGGATTTCCAAAAAGAAACCCAGGATTTGCTTGAATCTCTGATGGAATGCGCTCCTCTGGCTTTGAGCGCAACCAAGCAGATGCTGATACGGGGAAGCGAGATTGCTTCTTTGAAAAAGGCTTATCAAACAAAATATACTGCTTTTGAGCGGATGCTGGCCAGCGAGGATGCATCTGAAGGAACCCGGGCTTTTCTTGAAAAAAGGAAACCGATTTGGACGGGCAATTAAAGAGACTATTAACTAGGACAAAATGAGCGAATTTTATGTAGAAAAAGGACAGGGAGCATCCTTCACCAAGACGGTCTCAGAGAGTGATGTTTATCTCTTTGCAGGCATCACTGGTGATTTTTCACCGAACCATGTAAACAAGGCTTACATGGAAAAATCCTCTTATGGACGGTTGATGGCACACGGAGCCTTGCTGGTGGGATTCATGTCCACTGTCTCCACAATGGCCATCGCCCATACTCGAGATGCGGAAGAAACTCCGGTTTCAGTAGGGTATGACAAAGTTCGATTCCTCGAACCGGTCTTTTTGGGAGATACCGTCACCGTTCAATACACCATTTCTGAAATCGAACTGGAACGTAAACGATCCTATGCAGACATTGAAGTGACCAACCAGGACGGAACCCTGGTCGCGGTTGGCAGGCATATCCTGCAATGGGTTCCAAATACCTCGAAATGAAAACAATGGGATTTGAACTCAAGGGACAGAATTTCGTCGTCACAGGTGCAGCAAGAGGAATCGGGCTGGCCATCAGCCGCAGGCTCACGGAACTTGGAGCAAAGATATCAGGTTGGGATTTGGATCAGTCCAGCATGTCCAAAGAATCCACCTTCAGTCATTGTGTCAAAGTGGATGTCACAGACGAAAACAGTGTCGTATCTGCCTCCGAAGAAACACTACAGCATTTTGGGGTTCTGCACGGCCTGATCGCCAACGCGGGAGTCAACGGCCCCACCAAACCCGTCTGGGAATACCGCCTGGAAGAGTGGGAACGGGTGATCTCCGTGGACCTGACCGGGGTTTTTCTCACCACACGTGCTGTTTTGAACCACTTCAGGGAGCAGGAATACGGAAGGATTGTGATTGTTGCTTCGGTTGCAGGAAAAGAGGGCAATCCTGGTGCTGCACCGTATGGTGCTGCCAAGGCAGGCGTAATCGGATATGCAAAGGGTCTGGCCCGGGAACTTCTTCCTTCCAGGATCACGGTCAACTGCCTGGCACCTGCGATNACCGAAACCGAACTTTTGGAAGAAATGACCGAAGCATACATCGAGGACAAGAAATCCCGGATTCCGATGGGGCGTTTCTGTACACCAGAAGAAATCGCGGACATGGCCGCCTGGGTTGCCAGTCCACGCTGCTCCTTCACCNCAGGACAGGTTTTTGACCTTACTGGCGGAAGAGCCACCTACTGATGAAAAGCCTCAGCCTCGAGGATCTTTGCATCCACCAAGTCTGTATCTGGAAACAAAGCAACTTCAAAGAATCTTTGGAATGTTTGGCCNGGAACGGGGTCTTCAAAACCGCACTCTGGAAACCACTCCTGAAAAATACGGAGCTGAAACAGGCGAAACAAAACCTCAGGGATTCAGGAGTACAAGCCGTCTCCATGTGCCCGCTTGTCCTTTTGGACGAGGAAGCCTACCCTNATGCGATTGCAAGACATCAATCGCATCAGCAGTTCCTGGAGGATGCCGCAGAATTGGAGGTGCAAAGCGTGGTGGTCATCACCGGGGGACTTTCAAAGGGAAGCCGTGATCTGATTGGGCAACGCGAAAAAGTACTGGAGGAACTTGAGAGGCTTGCACAACTTGCAGAAGCTACCGGGGTCAGACTAGCGCTTGAACCCCTCCATCCAATGGTTTGCGGCTATCGTTCGGTCATCTCCAGTCTTTCAGAAGCCAATGACCTTTTGGACCATCTGAATCGGGATGATGTCTATGGCATAGCTGTCGACACNTATGCCTTATGGTGGGATTCCAACCTCCANCAACAGATTCGGCGTTCAGGAAAACGTCTCATCAATTTCCATGTCTCGGACTGGCTTACGGAAACCAAAGATCTGCGTCTGGATCGTGGAATGCCGGGAGACGGAATCATCGACAATCCTTTAATCCGAGGTTGGATGGAAGAGTCGGAATACCAAGGATCGATCGAAATCGAAATCCTCTCTGCCCTGAACTGGTGGAAACAACCCTCAGAAACGGTGATAAAGGCCATCTGTCAAAGCTTAGCTAATCTTTGACATACGATTTTTCGATTGTTAGAGTAGCTGACTTCTTTAATAAAATTAGGGATTTTGAATCATAAAAATATCCACTTGGGCATGTATTTTATTTCNTATATTTGATGAGTTGGCGTTTTGCTGGAGATCAAAAACCTTCATGCCGGTTATGGGCGACTGAAAATCCTTCGGGGGATTAATCTATCGGTCCCCAAAGGAGGCATCATCGCCCTGCTTGGTGGAAATGGGACGGGCAAATCAACTCTGCTTAAAACGATTTCGGGATTGCTTCCAGTAATGGAGGGTTCGATCGAATTCGACGGGGAAATTCTGGAACGAATAAAACCTCATGAAATTGTAAAATCAGGACTGGTTCAGGTGACCCAGTCCAAAGAGTCTTATCCTGCAATGACGGTTGAGGAAAACCTGATGGTGGGATCGTATGTTCGAAGTGATCGTAATGCAATCAAACAGGATTTGGAGAAAATCTACCAATTCTTCCCGATCCTGAAAAAACGACGAAAGACCCTTTCAGGCACCCTTAGTGGTGGAGAAGTGCAGATGCTCGTCATCGGCAGGGGATTGATGGCCAATCCCAAGATGCTGATGCTCGATGAGCCAAGTGCCGCAATCGCTCCAAAAATAGTCCTCGAAATTTTTTCCAACATCTACAAGATCAGCCAAACAGGAGTGACCATCTTGATCGTCGAACAGAACGTCCGTATGGCCCTGCTTCTGGCACAATATGGATACATCATCCGGGACGGAGTGATCATGCTTGAAGGAAAATCTGAGGATCTGATCCATGATCCTTCGGTGCGTGAATCCTTTTTGGGAGGAACGGTGACCGATACCACCCGGGAATTGAGTGCGTGAAATACCAGCATTTCAAAATATGATGCAAAGAAAACCTCTGGAAAATTAATAAAATGGAATTCGACTTCAATTCTCTTTTTGCTTTCATCATTTTTGGAATCACGATCGGAGTGGTTTACGGAATGGTTGCCTTGGGCATATCGCTGATTTACTCAGGACTCGATATTGTTCATTTTGCCCATGGTGAAATCTACATGTTCGGAGCGTTTTTCGGACTCGTAATGGCCAAGGATATGAGCATTCCTTATCCTGCTGCTCTTATTGGAGCGATGATCCTTGCGGGTTTAATGGGCATGCTGATCGAAAGGGTTTTTTACCGCAGGCTGACGCGTTCAGGCGGAGGTTATACCGTGGCCGGGATGGGCATGATCATCTGCGGTTTCGGGATGTCAGTCGCCCTGATGAATGTCGCTTTTTTGATCTGGGGTGCAGGCGCAGAACCCTTTTCGGTCAATCTCGGGATGCCCCTGCAAATTGGCGATATTTCCATTCCCCAGAGCTACCTGCTTACGGCGGTGGTTTCATTTGTCCTGATGGGACTGCTTCATTTTTTCCTTAAATACACCAAACTTGGGCTGGCGGTTCGGGCTGTGGCCCAAAATAAGGACATCGCGTACTTGATGGGAATCAACGTCCCTGTTTTCATCTCACTCATTTTCGGACTGGCCTGCTCGCTTGCAGCAGCTGCGGGCGTTCTCATAGGACCGATGCAGTCGGTTCAAGTGGAGATGGGCTATCTG
>NYUB01000102.1 GCA_002683785.1 Deltaproteobacteria bacterium | reverse complement strand
AAATTTAGACAATAATTAAGTCATGAAAAATTAAAATCAAAGTTTTACAAAAATCTTTCAAATTTTTTTTCAACCCTTCAACTTTATTAAGGATTAGACACTCCTTTTGGATTCAGAGTTAGGAATTGAATACATTCAGTCTGAGGTTTAAGATAGGGGGTCGCTAGATTGGCAAATCAATTGATAGTCGCCCAGAACCCTCATTAAGTCGTGGAAATATGATCAATTTTGAAACCCTGAAATACTCGCTGGACATATGGGGGATAGGTCGACTCGAGCTTCAACGCCCTGAAGTCCACAATGCTTTGAACATGCAACTCATCCGTGAGATGCGCCAGGCTCTGAGGGGTTTCGCGGAGATGTCAGAATTGCGGGCTTTGGTACTTACAGGCTCAGGAAAGAGTTTCTGTGCTGGAGGAGATCTTAAATGGATGCAGGAGATGACGAATCAGGATGATTCGGAACGGATGAAGGACGCGGAAGAACTGGCACTGTTGCTCTCCGAGTTGAACCGGCTTCCTTTCCTGGTGGTTGGGCGAATCAACGGACCGGCTTATGGAGGTGGACTGGGACTGATATCATGTTGTGACATTGCCATCGGAGTGGAATCGGCCATCTTTTCCTTGAGCGAGGTCACCCTCGGCTTGATACCAGCCACCATCTCACCCTATGTGGTCAAACGTCTAGGCGAATCGAATGCCCGCCGGGTGATGCTCAATGCCAGACGCTTTAGTGCTAAGGAGGCGGTTCAGTTGGGTTTGCTTCATCAAGCCGTTCCTGACGAAGACTTGGATGCTGTGGTGGAAAAAGAAGTGAATGGTGTTCTTCGTTGTGCTCCTGAAGCCGTTTCGGCTTCCAAGAAACTGATCTCGGCAGTAGATGGCCGTCCTGCAGAAAAAGCCCTTAATGAAACAATCGAAAGGCTGGCTCAAACCTGGGAAACCGAATCCTGCCGGGAGGGCATCGCCGCTTTTCTGGAAAAACGTAAACCCTCCTGGAATCCAGAGGATCAATGATGGAGCGTACTCTATTTCAAGAAGAACACTCCCTGCTTCGCAGTACTTTTTGCGAATACATCAAAAAAAGCATTCTTCCCGATTATCCTAAATGGGAAAAAGAAGGGCAGGTGCCAAGGGAGATGTGGCTGGATGCCGGGAATCAGGGATGGCTCTGTCCGACCGCAAAGCAGGAGTATGGGGGTCTTGGGGCGGAGTTGCTGCATTCAGTGGTGATTGCGGAGGAATTGTCTTATCAAGGTACTCCAGGATTTTTCATCTCCCTTCATAATGACATTGTTTTCCCCTACCTCGAGCAGTTTGCCAATGAGTCCCAACTCCGTCGCTGGGTTCCGGGATGTATCAGCGGGAAAACCGTTCTTGCTCTGGCGATGACCGAACCGGGCCATGGTTCTGATCTTGGAAGAATCGAAACCAGGGCCGTTTTAAAAAACGGGGAATATGTTATCAACGGTTCGAAGATCTTCATCAGCAATGGCCAGTTGGCGGATCTTTTCATAGTTGCGGTACGTACCTCCAGTCCTGAACGACCCCATGATGGCATCAGCCTTCTGCTGGTTCCTTCTGATTCTCCAGGTTTTGCGCGGGGGAGGAATCTTGAAAAAATAGGACTCCACGTTCAGGATACTTCGGAAATCTTTTTTGATGACTGTCGGGTCCCGGAAGAGAATCTGCTCGGAGAAGAGAACCGAGGATTTGCGCAGATGATGCAGAATCTTCAACAGGAACGTCTGTTTCTGGCCATTGGCGCTGTTGCTCATGCCTCAGGAGCACTGCAGCACACCCTCGATTACGTCAAGTCCCGGAAGGCATTCGGCAAGGAGCTTTCCCGTTTCCAACACATCCGTTTTGAACTGGCTGAAATGGCTACCAAAATCCAGGTTACCCAGTCATTCATCGACGATCTTATTCCCCGTCACATGCGTGGTGAGGAATTGACCCGGGAAGTGAGCATGGCGAAATACTGGGCTTCCGATGTGGAGTTTGAGGTATGTGATCGCTGTCTTCAACTATTTGGAGGATATGGCTACATGAGCGAATATCCGATTTCACGTTATTTCTTAGACGCCCGGGTCCAGCGTATTTATGGTGGAACAAACGAAATCATGAAGGAACTCATCGCCCGTCAACTCGGGATCTGAAAACGATAACCGACCCCATAGACGGAGTTGATGGAGGCTTCCACTCCGTAGGTTTGTAATTTTTTCCGCAGGTTTTTGATGTGTGTGTCTATGGTCCGGTCATATCCTGCATAGTCATAACCCTGCACCAGGGTAAGCAACTCATCACGGCTGTAAACCCGCCCGGGTCTTTTCAGCAGGACTTCGAGCAGGCCGAACTCATTTGGTGTCAGATTGATCGGGTTCTGCTCAATCAAGACTTCCCTGGTTTCCGAATTGAGCCGGATTGGTCCGCCCTTGAGCCAGGGGCCGTCTGTGGTAGTCAGGCGGCTTCTGCGTAAGACAGCCTTGACCCGTGCGACCACTTCACGCGGGCTGAAGGGTTTGCAGATGTAATCATCCGCACCCAGTTCCAGTCCCAGCAGCCTGTCTATTTCTTCTGTTTTGGCAGTGATCATGATGATCGGGATATTGCTGAAACTTCTCAGTTCGCGGCAGACATCGATTCCTGATTGCCCTGGAAGCATCAAGTCGAGCAGAATCAGGTCCGCAGGATCTTGACGCATGAGATCCACTACCCCGTCTCCGCGATTGAGGATACGCACTTGAAACCCTGATTTATCGAGATAATCCCGGTGCAGCTCAGCAATTTTCGGTTCATCTTCAACGACGAGAATCCGTTCATTTTTCATGATGCTTCTTTCTGGATCAGAGGCAGTGTAAGTCGGATGCAAAGACCTCGGGGACGGTTCTCCTGTGCTTCGATCTGGCCACCATGGGCTTCCACCAGATTATTACAGATCGCCAGCCCCAGTCCGCTTCCACCACTGACTCGACTTCGAGATTCATCCGCACGAAAAAATCGATTAAAAAGATGTGGAAGCATTTTGGGATCAACTCCAGGTCCATTATCGCAGAGACTCAATTCCAGCTGGGAATTTGCTTTACGAGCACTGAGGCTCAAAATGGCGGGGCCATCGCCATGCCGGATGACGTTTTCCATCAGATTCTCAAAAACCTGTCTGATCCGATCGGGATCTGCTTGGATCATGATATCTAAAGTTTGTCCAAAATCTCGTGTAACTTGAATTTGGTGGGTTTCAAAACGTGTTTGAAAACTGGAGGCGGTTCTGGACAACAGTTCCACGGCTGAAAATTCTTCTTTCCGCAATTCCAGTGCCCCCGCCTCAGCGCGGTTGATCAGTTTAAGGTCTTCGACGATGCGATTCAGTTGCATCACTTCGTCATGCAGTGATTCCAACCGTTCAGGAGTCATTTCACGTACTCCATCCTGAATTGCTTCTATTTCTCCACGCAATACCGAAAGTGGTGTACCCAGTTCATGGGAGATATCCGATAGCCACTGCCTGCGCTGGTTTTCGAAACTTTCCAGGGTTTCTGCCATATGATTAAAATCTTCTGCGAGCTGACCTAGTTCATCTCGACTTTCGATTTCTACCCTGGCCTCGAATTCCCGACGGGCCAATGCCTGTGTTCCTTCAGTAAGCTTTTTGACAGGTTTCAAGAGGTACCAAGAAAGTCCCAATGAGATGATGGTTGCCATCAGACCCATCATAATCGCAAGTACCCAAAAGATGGTGCTTTTGGTCTTCAGGAAAAGTTCATCCCTGGGATGAGGCAGCATCTCTGGAGGGTATAGCCCGATTCTGCCCAGGAGCGATCCTTGATGAAAAAGTTCTTCCATGAACTCCGGAGGATGGCTCTGCAAACGGCCCATTAAAAGATTCTTGTTGTTGTCGAAGACAACAACCCTCTGCATAAAATAATCACCAGGCCCTTTTGGGGCATTCGGAAGAAGGTTTAAACTAGAAGAGTCTGGGAAGGGGGGAGGAACGCTGAAAGGTCTTTCACGTTTCCTGCCTCTTTCACGAGGGAAAAAAAAGCGTTGTTTCAGGTAATTTCGCCTGTGTGGACTTTGAATAGGCGGTTGACGATACTGGCGATCCATCATCATACTGCGGTTCAGGATCACTCCCAAACTTCCTGGCCCCGAGATCAGTCCGTCCCAGTTGCCATTCATAGAATAGTATTCCTNCAGGCTTTCCTTGACGATTTNAAATCGCTCAAGATCGTTGGCTTTGATGTATCCTTGAAATTCCCTTGAAACTAAGAGGTTCGCGATCACAACCATCACTCCGACGATCAAAATCGCGTTGAGCATCATCACTCCGAAAAGTTTCCAGCTCAGTCTGATTTTTATTTTTGTTCCAATCACTTGTGAAGACATTCTGAAATCTTCTCCATCATAGGTTTCCCATATGAAATTACATCCAAAAGCCTGAACCCATCAAACACCGGTTCAATCGAGTGAAGATCCTCATTCCTTGAAAGTTTGATCAGCGATTTCTGAAAGATCCANTTCTTGCATGATAACAGAAGATTGTGAAGAAAATATGAACTTGCTTTGGTGTAATAAATCCCCTGGACCTTGAGGAAAAAAAACAAGGATGTCTCAAATTGAATATTTTGCCTATGGTTCCAATATGAACCCTGAGCGTATGAAGNAACGNATCGGCTGGATGCCGCCTTTACGCGCTGCGATTTTGAAGGACTACCAACTGTTGTTTGATAAACAGTCGAATGACGGAGGAAAGGCCAACATCCGTCCGTTGAAGGGTGAAAAAGTTGAAGGAGTTCTTTATCAGTTGGCGGAACAAGACCTTGTCAGCCTGGACGGTTTCGAAGGGGTCTCAGCAGGACATTACGCTCGTGAAAGATTGGAAGTGAATATCAACGGCAACGGCAAATGCCCGGCAACGGCGTACATTGCCCTCAAAACGGGTCTGGAAAACCCTCCCACCCGCGAATACCTCGATCACCTGTTGGCCGGAGCGGAATATTTGAGTCAGGAATATCTCGCTAAACTCCAAAATCATTCCACCCTGGACTGAATAAGATCTGTATTCATTTTTAAACTCCAAATCATTCATGTTCCTGTTGACCAGGGATGATTTGAAGATAATCTGATTTCAACGAAAAGGGGAAAATACTTGCCATGAGGTGGTAAAGCCCAAACAGTTCAAGGGCGAAAGGCAGGTATCCGAGGTAACCCAGCACAGGCATTTCGAATACATGTAGAAAATCAACATAGGGGATCTGATAGATCCATTTTGGATAGGACCAGAAATTCCAGAATTCCCAGAAAAATCCACAAATCAAACAACCGATCCAAAGCGCTACGAGTGGGCGCCAGTCACCTAGACGGGTTGATTCAAACAGTGATCGACGACCTGATTGGTGGTTCCATGGCTCGATCAGGCAGAAAATACTGAGCCAGACAAAGGGGAAGAAAAACTTTGGCCAAATCAGCATCAGGATGAACATCCCCAATCCTGAAACTCCGAAAAAAAATCAGATTCCTGCGGGTTGGAAAAACCTTCGGTCCGTTTGGAAGATTGCGGATCCAATTGAAACTTCCTGAAAGTTCTGCGGTTCCAAATACGGCAGGTATAACCGTCGAAAAACTGAGTGAGGAAAGCAGGAAATATTCAAGATCGCTGAACTCCTCCATGCCCAGGTAAACCCAGTTCTGCAGGCGCAGGTTGAGCAGTTCGAATAGCCACCATCCCGGCATTGAAATCAAAAACAACAAGGCATAAGCCTTGCGGTCGCGCATGAACAATGAATCTCCGCGTCGCAGAAAGACCAATCCATCCACAGTTAGGCAGTAACCGAGCCAGAGCGGGAAAAATCCCCAATGGGTTCGCAACCCTGGCAAAGTCCAGTTCAGGGTCCAGAAAACAGCGATCAATAACAGACCCAACCTGCCATGCCAGGGAAATAGAACTTTTCCTTTACAAAGCCGGGTATCTTCTGAAAGGGAGTCTTCCGACATGCTTTACTTGTAGATGACAATGGCTTTTTGCCATCAAGCTTGATGGCAATTCCTCTAGATTAAACAAGTCCTGGAATAATTCCGAGGAAACTTAAATGAGTGGAGAGAGACATTAGAGGTTGGCGAGGATGGGAAAATGATTCATGTTCCATCCTGCCCGAAATGGAATAAATTTTTAACGATATGTTTCTTTTAATGCATCTCCGATCTCTTCCAGAGTTGTTCCGTGAGTATTCCTTCTCTCTCTTCAATCTTTTGCATGGCGTTGAGGATCAGATCTTCTCGGAAGCGTCTCCCGATGATTTGTACTCCTGCAGGACGCCCTTCGATCATCCCGATCGGCACCACTCCAGCAGGTAAGCTAAGCCAGTTGATNCCAGTGCTGTAGATGGCNGAATAAAACGCGTCCCGGGTTCCCTTAAANCTTTTCGNATCACAATCCCAATCTGGTGTTGGTTGAAGGAAGAATGGTGATAGGATNAGTGGGGTCTTTTCCAGGAAGACATTCCACTCCCTGGTCATCGCGGTGCGTTCTTTAACGCCTTCCCGATAGGCTTCTGCATCGGAGACGGTGCCCATCTGAAAATACCATTCGAAAATCTGCTGGATGGTTTTACTGCCGTGTTCAATGGCAACTGGCATGAGGTAAGTTTTTAGTTCATGTCCCAGAATTCTGAACCAGCATTCGGCGGCTTTGTCAACGGATGGAGTGGTCACGTTTTCAACCGCATAGCCTGCATCGGAAAGATAAACAGCAGCTTTTTCCACTGAAGCCTGAATGTCCCGATGGATGGGATGTCCATAGTTTTCGGTCGTGACCCCGACCCGGAGGGGCTGATCCTCATCAGGCCAGTTGTCAAATGGTACGGGCATCCAGAAAGGGTCACGGGCATCTGATCCAGCCATCACCNGTGTGGCCAGACGGACGTCTTCCACCTCACGGCATATGGCCCCCTGAACCGACATCAACTGGGACAGCATGCCCCGTTCTGCTGNAGCCGAAGGAAGCCAGGCAGGAATTCTTCCAAAAGTCGGTTTGACGGTGGCCAAACCGCAATTAAAAGCAGGATAACGTAAGGATCCACCGATATCGTTTCCGTGGTGAATAGGACCGAATCCCGCTGCAGCAGCCGAGGATGCCCCTCCCGAAGACCCTCCAGGGCTGGCCTGCTCATCCCAGGGGTTGAGCGTTCTTCCATGAAGAGGATTGTCGGTCGTCATGCGCATCGAAAGCTCAGGGGTGTTGGTCCGACCGATGATGATGGCACCGGCTTTCTTAAGGTTGCTGACAACCGGTGAATCATCTTTAGCGATAAAATCGGNAAAGACGGGTAGTCCGTTGGAGGTGGGTTGGCCTTTGACGTCGACATTGGACTTGATCGTCACAGGCACCCCGTGGAGAGGGCCTAAAATTTTGCCTTTTTCAACCGNCTGGTCGGCCTTTTTAGCCTCCTCAAGAGCGTTTTCGCCACCATCTCCAACAATCGCATTCAGAAGTGGATTGAGNTTCGCAATTCTTTGCTTTACCGAGGTGACTACTTCCTCACTTGAGAATTGACGGTTTCTTATTCCTATCGCCATTTTGGCGGCACTCAATTTCCAAAGTTCTACACCCATGATTTTCTCCTTTGGTAGGTGGAATATTTTCATCNTAACGGAGATGTTCCCTCNTGCCCAGCCAGAGTGTTCTAGGAATTTTTTTAGAACCTTTGAAACCTGGAAATCCAATCAATTTCGTAATCCAGTGATTTTCCTTTTGACTGAATTCATGTAAGGTTACGGACATTATTTTGACTGAAAAATTCCATGTCTTCCTATCATCGTCCTACGACCACAGAAGAGGCTTTAGAGATCCTCAGTCAGGAATCCTGTATCCCTTTGGCCGGAGGTACCGACTTCTATCCCGCACGTGTAGGGAAACCGATCCAGGAAAATGTAATGGATCTGACGGGAATCCGTTCGCTCCGCGGAATTGAAAAGAAAGCAGAGGGAATTTGGATGGGTGCCCTGACGACCTGGACGGATGTGATGCATGCCGATTTACCCAAAGCTTTTCGGGGACTGCAACAGGCTTCAAAGACGATTGGGGGAGTTCAAACCCAGAATGCAGGGACCCTATGCGGCAATCTATGTAATGCGTCTCCTGCTGCTGACAGTGCACCCAACCTAATGGCGTTGGAAGCACTTGTAGAACTCCAATCAATGCGGGGGATACGAAGACTCAATCTGCATGAATTCATTTTGGGAAACAGGAAGACCGCGAAAGCTCCTGATGAATTGGTAACTGGGATCTTTGTTCCTCATCCATCGATAAAGGCTGTTGGAGCTTTTGAAAAATTAGGTGCAAGGAAATACCTAGTGATTTCCATCGTGATGACAGCTGTGGTGGTCGAATGGAATGAGAATCAAAGAATTGAAAAAATCCGAATTGCTGTGGGAGCATGCTCTGATAAAGCATTGAGGCTTAAAACATTAGAAAGCGACTGTGAAGGTAAAAAAATGGATGAAATCCTCATCAAGGATGGCCATCTGGAAGAACTTTCACCGATTGATGATATTCGTGCAGGAGCAAGTTTCCGTATGGACGTGGTTTCAGAATTGATTCAAAGAGCAATCCAGAAAACCTGCAGTTAAACCCAGAGGATGATCATAGAATCCGCAGAAGAACAGGATATAGGAAGAATCAAAGAAATTTACCGATCTGCTTTTCCAGAAAATGAACATGAGTTGGTGGCAACATTGGCTTGTAAACTTCTTGTTGAAGAAACTGAACCGGAAATTTTGTCACTGATCGCAAAGACCAATGACACGATCATGGGGCATGTTGCATTCAGTCCTGTACGTATTGAAAACAATCAAAATTGTAAAGCGTACATCCTCGCGCCTTTGGCTGTGGATTCTGGATACCAAAAACAAATAATCGGTTCATCTCTTATTAAACAGGGTTTGGAGATATTAACCGACGATGGGATTCATCTCGTTTTTGTCTATGGTGATCCAGAATTTTATGGAAGGTTCGGTTTTCGAACGGATACTGCCAGTGAATTCAATGCACCTTACGATTTGGAATACCCTTTTGGATGGCAAGCAACTGTTCTTAAAGAGTGGACGCAAAAAAATACGCCTGCAGCAGTATCCTGTGTTAGCTCCTTGTCAAACCCAGATTTGTGGTAATTCTCAAATCACATTTTGCCAGAAATATATGAGTAGACATTATGGAAGTTGAAACCGGATCCAGAACCATCCGTTTCATCCTGAATGGGGAAGGGTACTCAATCTCCTCCAATCCTGTTTCACGAACCTCAGATGTTTTGAGGGAGGAACTTGGTCTGACCGGGACCAAGGTTGGATGTGATGCAGGAGATTGTGGAGCTTGCACCATCCTCATCGACGGGGAGCAGCGTTTTGCCTGTTTAACGGCTGCAGGGCAGTTGGAAGGCCATGATGTCCAAACCGTGGAAGGCTTAGCAAAAGATGGAGCCCTCAGCCCGCTCCAGCAGGCCTTTCATCGATACGGGGCAGCACAGTGTGGGATATGTACCCCAGGCATGCTGATGGCGGCTCAGTCCCTCTTGAACCGTCATGCAAAGCCCTCCAGGAAAGAGGTAGAAGATGCTTTGGGAGGTGTACTTTGCCGTTGTACTGGATATTCGAAAATCGTGGCGGCAGTTTTGGAAGTTTCCGGGACCAGTAGTTCAGAACTTCCTTCGAGTGCAGAATCAGGAGTAGGAGCAAGAACCGAAAAAGTAGATGGTAAATCAAAATTATTAGGGACAGAAATTTATGGTGCCGATACAGCACCTCAGGATTCGATGTGGCTTCGTGTAATCCGTTCTCCGCATCCACGTGCATCTTTTGTTCTGCCAGCTTCTGAAAGCATCGTTGCTGAATTCCCTGGGTTGGTCCGTATGCTAACCTGGCAGGATGTTCCTGGTAATAAAGGTTTTGGTATTTACCCCCACATCAAAGATCAGCCGGTTTTAGCAAAAGAAGAAGTGAGTTACCGAGGTGAAGCCGTTGCAGCCCTGGTCGGAGGCCGAAAGTCCATTGAATCAATTGCAGATGCAGATTTGGGAATAGAGTGGACCCCTTTGGCCGCCATAGAAAATTATGATGATGCGCTGGAAGCCCAAATCCCTCCAGTTCAGGAGATTCATCAGAATAATATTCTGGCAGAGGGATTTCTGAAGAAAGGAGATGCAGAATCGATTTATCAACAATCAACCTTGAAAGCGGAGGGTTGTTGGGAAACATCCTATGTGGAGCATGCCTACATCGAACCGGAAGCAGGATATG
>NYUB01000101.1 GCA_002683785.1 Deltaproteobacteria bacterium | reverse complement strand
TTCTAAACCTGCTCAAGTCACTTCAGAACAATCTTGGACTGACTTTCCTTTTCATCAGTCATGACCTGAGCGTAGTGGCACACATCTGTGACACGGTGGCAGTGATGTATTTAGGGACGATCGTCGAATCCGCCCCAACCCGTTCCTTGTTCACTCAACCCAAGCATCCTTACACNAANGCNCTGCTNTCGGNGATTCCNNCCCTAAATCCAGANGATCGTGGCAANGCCCAGAAGNTNGANGGNGAAATNCCNAGNCCGGTCAANCCTCCTTCTGGCTGCCGCTTTCATACCCGTTGTCCGGTTGCTGAATCAAGATGCCGCAACGAGGTCCCGAAATNGCNGGAAACCCAACCTGGTCATTCGGTGGCCTGTCACNTGATCGACTGACAGGAAANAANATTTTCTTGTTTCGANTTCTCTCTATCCCCTATAGCAATTTCGTTGACGAGGGCAGACAGTTCCCCGGGAACAAATCAANCNGGCTTCACTTTCGAGGCCGCGTTCGATCCAGGAAATGTTTAAAATTTTCGCTATGCTCATTAAACCGGTTTTGATATGTTTGGGGAGAATCACTGTGCCGCCGTTTTCAACACATGCCTCTTTCAGTTCATNGGCCAAACCAGTGGCGTCCTGGCCTTGGGAATCAATAGCGGGGTTTAAATCAATACCGGCGCAGAGCACATGATTGCTTCCGGCCANGTCTTCTGCCTTTATTGATTCGCAGCTATAAATTCGGGCCTCGTTACCGACATCAAGAATAGAAATTTGAGCCGAGGATCCGGTGAGGGGTTCATTGATCATTCTAAAAACCGCCCAGTGTTGGCAAGGGTCTTCCACCATGCGCATATTGCCCCATGGTAAAGGAATNCCATTACCGCGNTATACGGCTTTNAGTTTTNCNGGTGCGTATAGGCGTCGAAAAAATGCCAGTGCGGGTAGGGTGAAACTGCGGTCATTCTTCGCATGGCGACGGCAAAGGAAACGTCCGCCAATTTACTGACACTAATGTCGTAGCCCTGGTGATCCAGTAATTGACGAAAGGGGACTTTAGGACAAAGCAAGGCNCCAGCGAAAAAGCTGCACTCAAAATCCCGCCAGGCATACAAAATGTCTTTGGCATCAACCGTAGAAGAGTGCATGGAGGCTTGGTTTTGTTGGGCTTGATCGTCATGTTCGCCAACGACCATGACNCTTTTCANTCCGTCCTTGTTATGCANCACACAATGGCCGATGTTCACTGCCAGCTCATATTTAAGNCGCTGGGGTCGGGATTTCAGCAGCTCATTTAAGTAGATCGTTCCTGGTGCTTCAAAAAAAGAACTGACCAAAGTGTTAGGACCGATGATCAGTTCATCCAGCAACTCNTGGGGTAAATCACTGAACCAGTGNATTGACAAATCCAAGTCNNGGGTAATGGCNATGAGATCATCCAGGCTTAAAGGCATGCGTTTCATCCCAANCTCTTCGGCAGCCCGTTCCAGATCTGGGAAGTGATTGAGNTGATGTTCTTGGTANGCCCGGATCAATAAATGTGCAAATTGGCGTCCNGTGGTNCCGGTTTGGGACAGCATTTCCGGAATAGCAATCTGNAATATTTCATTGGAAAATAAAAANCTGGGTTCNAGANCCATACCNNTGAGGCCNCCNCGACTGCCTTTCACCGGGGTGATATTCTGCTCTTCAGGAACGCCGTCTAAAAACCAGTTCGAGTCTTTTTGGAAGACTTGGGCAATCACTTCCAGCATTTCTTCACTGGGGACCCGTTTTCCCCGTTCAATCATCGAAAGATAGGACACCGAGGGTGCAGACTCGGCATTGACTCTGATGCATCGCGAAGACAGGTCTTCCATGGTCAAGTGGTTGCGTTTACGCAAATTCCTGATCTTGGTTCCTAAAAAATGCGACTTTCGGGTCAGGTTACTTCGGTATTGCATATTTGTNAAATAAACATTGTAAAATTTTATTTGTAAAATTCTATCATAATTTAGATTAGACTTCAANNCACCTGAATTCAAAGGGATCTTCTTTCACGGCNCGGACATGAAGCGTACGTGAGAGAAATGATGTTGAATTTAATTATGAACCTATAGAGAGAAAGCAAACATGTCCATTTACAGAGATGAAACCTCCCTTGCCCATCAGTCCATCATTGAACAAGGTGAATCCTGGGACTCGATCAACCCCGAATACGTGGCACGTATGCGGATGCAGAATCGGTTCAAGACNGGATTGGACATTGCACGNTACACAGCAAATATCATGCGTGAGGATATGGCAACGTACGATCGTGACCCGAGTCAATACACCCAATCCTTGGGTTGTTGGCACGGTTTCGTCGGCCAGCAGAAAATGATTTCCATCAAGAAACACTTCAATGACACGAAGGGACGCTATCTTTACCTGTCAGGATGGATGGTGGCCGCAATGCGTTCGGAGTTCGGGCCCTTACCCGATCAATCNATCCATGAAAAAACCTCGGTTCCGAAATTGATCGAGGAGTTGTATCGCTTTCTCAAGCAGGCTGATGCCCGTGAACTGAGGCATCTTTTCCAGGAACTGGATGAATCTCTGAGAGATGGAAACGATATCAAGGAAAAAGACATTCGAAACAAAATTGATCATTTTCAGACCCATGTGGTGCCGATTATAGCGGACATCGATGCAGGGTTTGGCAACGAGGAAGCAACCTACTTGTTGGCCAAACAAATGATCGAAGCAGGNGCCTGCTGCATTCAAATTGAAAACCAGGTTTCCGATGTCAAACAATGCGGTCATCAGGACGGCAAAGTCACCGTACCCCACGAAGATTATATTGCCAAAATTAATGCGATTCGTTACGCGTTCATGGAGCTTGGCGTTGAAGACGGCATCATTGTAGCCCGAACCGATTCGCTGGGTGCGGGGCTGACCCAGAAAATACCCGTTTCTCGGTATCCAGGAGATTTACCAGAGCAATATAATCAATTCATCGATGGTGAAGAAGTCACTTCCTTTGATGATTTGAAAACCGGTGACTTATTACTTCGTCAGAAAGACAAGCTGATCAAACCAACCCGCTTGGCAAATGGTTTGATCCGTTTCAAGGATAAAACCGGAGAAGATCGTGTGATCCTTGACTGTATTGCTTCCCTGCAGAACGGTGCCGACTTGTTGTGGATTGAGACGGAAAAGCCGCATGTCGAGCAAATTGCCGGCATGGTGGATCGCATCCGCGAGGTGATGCCGAATGCTAAATTGGTTTACAACAATAGCCCGTCTTTCAACTGGACATTAAATTTCCGGCAACAAGTATTTGATGCCTGGCACTCTGAAGGCAGGGACCTATCCAAATATGATCGTAACAATTTGATGAGTGTCAAATATGATGAATCTGAGCTTGCTCAAACTGCTGATGAGAAAATACAAAGCTTTCAGCAGGATGCAGCAAAACGGGCTGGAATTTTTCATCACTTGATTACCCTGCCGACCTATCACACGGCTGCATTGTCCACGGACAGCCTGGCTAAAGATTATTTTGGTGAACAAGGCATGTTGGCCTACGTGAAAAATGTTCAGCGTCAGGAGCTCCGTGAAGGCCTGGCCTGTGTCAAACACCAGGACATGTCTGGTTCGAATATCGGTGATGATCACAAAGAGTATTTTTCAGGGGCTAATGCCCTGAAAGCTGCTGGTAAAGACAACACCATGAAACAGTTTGCCTAAGCAGGTATTAAGCTAGAGGGGCTTCTGGCCTCTCTAGCTCAAATTAGGAACGAAGGCATTACATTTAAGCTTAGTCATATCCGTTGCAAAACAAGTAAGATTTTTTATCAGTTTCTGAGGTTCCAACCATTTCTGCCAGGCATATTCTGCACACCATTCGTTTTTAGATTTTCCGTTTTTGCCTATCAAAATTCGGCCACCATCCAAGACATTTATCTCTTTATTTTCTTTCATCAGTAAAAGTACGAATCCTCCAAAAAGCTCATGGGCTTTATTACTGGGTTGTTTGTTTAACTTTCCAGGAAGGATTTGAGATAGCCCACGTTGCGAGGATCTTTTGAGGTTCAAAAAGCAGAAAAGAAGGAAATGAAGATTTTATTCATCATCAATGATGCACCGTATAGGACAGAAAAGGCATACAATGCATTACGTATGGCAACGAATTTACAGAAAAGGGAGGACGAAATAGAGGTGCGATTTTTTCTGTTAGCTGATGCGGTTGCATGCGCACTTCCCAATCAAATAGTCCCCAACGGATTCTATAATATCCAACGCATGTTGAAATCTGTGATTTCCCATGGTGGCGAAGTCCAAACTTGAGGAAGCTGTGCTGACGCCCGCGGCCTGCGGGAGCTGAAAAAGATGGAAGGTGTGGAACTCAGCAACATGAGTCAACTCTGTGAGTGGACGGTGGGCTCCGACAGAGTGCTTGTATTTTAATTCCACTTTTTTGCATGAGATGTCACCCATTGTATTTTCGTTTGGAGTCGGGGACTTTGATGGATTGTTTTTCCGAAAGCTTAATTTGGATAGAAGTTTTTTTAGGAAAGAATTCAGGTTTTTGCAGCACAACTTCCCGCCTGACGGCCGAAGACCGATCCCGACATTAGGCCGGTTCCCCCTGGATAGTTGAAGTAGAAAAGCCCACCGACCAACTCCCCTGCAGCAAAGAGTCCTGGAATCGGTTCGAGGTCGTCGCTTATTACCTGACTGGTTTTAGGGTCGACACGAAGCCCACCGAAGGTGAAGGTGATGCCGCAGGTGATGTGGAAGGCTTCGAAGGGTCCTTCATCGATGGTGTTGGCCCAGTTGGTCTTGTTGATCTCCAGTTCTTCGGTGCCCCTTCCGTCTTTCACGTTCGGGTCGAATTTAATGTTTTGCTGAACCGCGTTGTTGTAATGCTGGATTTCGTCCAGAAATCCCTGTTTATCGACGCCTTCCATCTTGTCAGCGAGATCCGCGAGAGTTGCCCCTGTCACTTTGGAGACACGGCGAATCCGGTATTCATCCCGAAGCAGGTGGGTCACCTTCTGGTCAAAAACCTGCCAGGCAAACTGATCAGGTTGTTCCAAAATCACACGACCATACTTGGCATAGGTGTAATTGCGGAAATCTGCTCCTTCATCCACGAAACGCCTGCCTGTGGCATTGACCATGATTCCAAACGGGTAGGAATGTTTCTGGAATCCGTCACCCACCGTAAGATCACCGAATTCCGGTGCATTGTAATCCCAGCCGACGGCATGGCAGCCAGACCAGTTTCCATAGGGGGAGGCTCCGACCTCGAGGGCCATGCGGATCCCGTCTCCAGTGTTGAAGGACGTTCCCCGGACCTTGGCCATTTCCCAACCCGGCCCCAGATATCGGGTACGCCATTCCGTGTTCGATTCAAAGCCACCGCAGGCAAGGACCACCCCACGGCTTTTGATTTCATGGGTTTTTCCTTCCATCTTCACCTTCACCCCATTCACACCAGATTCGGATTGGATGAGGGAAAGCACTCTTGCACCGTAGCGGATCTCAATCCCGGCCTTTCGGGCCAGGTCCGTTTCTCCATCCACCAGCCCGGGGCCTCCACCCCAGGATTCCAGGGTCAGTCCGCCCCAAAACTTGAACCGTCCTTCATGCTTGAAGGCCTGGCGCCCATAAATCGGCATGAAACGGATTCCGTTCTTCTGCAGCCAGGTCAGGGTTTCCCGGGATTTTGTGACCAGGGTTTCACAAAGATCGGGATCGGTACGAAAACGTGTCAGCCGATACATGTCGTCAAAGAACTGATCCGTTGAGTAAGTACCGAAATCGGTGATATCCAACTGTTCCTTGGAGAGTTCCGGGCAAAGTTCACGGATGTGCCCAACGTCGTCATAGGCAAAGCGAAAGGCGCCTGCGGTGTAACGGCTGTTGCCGCCGCTGACTTCCAGGGGGGCACGTTCGAGCACCAGAACGCTGCTTCCGGATTCCCGGGCCGCAAGTGCCGCACAGAAAGCGGCGTTTCCTCCTCCAACGACGATTACATCAAAATCAGTCATGATATTTATTCTGATCAATTAATTTGGGTCACCCGTCATAATTGCGTTCCCCAGAATTTCTCAACCAAATCCGGTAAAGATGGCGTTTGCGGGAAGGATCCTGATGATCCATGAAACGGCTGCGATAATGGACCAGTTCCAGATTGTTGAGGAACTGGATCTGTCCCCGTTCCAGGGGTGCCTCAACCCACAAATCTTCTGAATGGACCACTTCTTCCAGACATTCCAAGGCATCCTTCAGTTCTTGATCCATTTCCCTCTCAGCGATGGCGTACCCTTTATGGACCAGGGAAACGTTGACGCGGGCCTTGAGTTGATTCCCGTCCCAGTTAAAACAAGGGGCGGAAACTGTTTCAGGAGCATCTTCGGCATGCTCTTTTTGCCGATCGAAGAGCATCGGGCGGTATAACCTCTCAAGCTGTTGGGGATGCTTTTCAAGCATCCGGTTGTGCACCGAATAAAGGCTGCAGAAACGGCTGATACCGCCTTTCATGGCTGGATTTTTACAGAGCAAGCATACATATTCCGGGATGCTGATTCCGAAAGCATTGTCATTGTGAAACACGAGTTCCACGTTCGTATACGAACCTCGAACCCCATAACTGAACGGTAGTCCCGTATCGGCCACATCATAAATCATGGTTCCGTCCCACTTTTGCGCAACAGGTCTTGCAATGAGTTGAGAAAACACCCAATAACAATCTACCAAAATCGGTTCAGGAATGGTTTCCATTGGCCTTTGTTCCATCACACAAAAACCACAACCTTGATCAAGAACATCCCTGATTGATGATGCCGTTTCTTTCAAATGAGGAATTTCAAATTCTTCATGTGTTCTCAAAAGGTTTGGCAAAGGATTATTACTTATCTTTTCCGCCATGATGTGAAATTCCTTCATGGCTTCTTCATTCAATCTGATGGTCCAGTCTTCTTGAGAAAGTTCTGCTGAGCACCAGGCTTTTGATCCGCTGACAGTCTCTCCGAGCATCCGTGAAGGGTTTTGGATGCTGAGTTCAAGACTCTCAGGGAATTCAGGTTTTAAATCCATACCTTCTTGTCCTCCTGGATTTCTTGAGAAATCCTGATTGTTGAGGAGTGATTCAGAAAGTTTTCCTTACTTCCTTAAGGGCTTGAGGCAAGGTTTCGGCAAAGATTTCGAGCTCCCAGGGTAAACCTGCGGTGATTCGGATACAACGGTTCAGTGGAGCCACACCAGGCATCCTCACGAAAATGCCTTGGTGGATGAGTGCATTCATCAGGGCCGAGGCAAAGGCTCCATCT
>NYUB01000100.1 GCA_002683785.1 Deltaproteobacteria bacterium | reverse complement strand
CTTTTTTGTATATGGTTTATGTGGCGGTCTATTCGAAGCTTAAGCCCGAGGTAGCACCTTCCCTTCCTCCGGAACTCCTCTACGTTCCCAAAAAGGATTATCCGGGAATGATCTTAAAGAGCTTCTTACCTCCGGTATTGCTGATCTCAATGATCAAAGGATCGATCCTGTTGGGTATCGCAACCCCGAGTGAGGCCGGTGCTGTCGGGGCCTTCGGAGTTCTTGTGCTGGCGATAGCCAATCGCAGGTTGACTTATGAGATGGTCCAAGGGGTGTGCCATACTTCTGCACGTACCATTTCAATGATCTTCTTCATTATCGTCAGTGCAACTTGTTTTGCTTATGTATACCGTTCTCTAGGTGGTGATGACATAGTAGAGCATCTCATCCTATCCTCAGGATTCGATTCGTGGGAACTGCTTATTTTGCTGATGGCGATAACCTTCATGTTGGGTTTCTTTCTCGATTGGATCGAGATTACCCTGATTGTTTTGCCTGTTTTTGCCCCCCTGGTTACCGGACTCGACTTCGGAGACCATATCGCAAAGAATGACATCGTTTTCTGGTTCTTGATCCTTATGGCGATTAACCTTCAGACCTCATTCCTGACACCCCCCTTCGGATTTGCATTGTTCTACATGAAAGGAATTGCCCCGAAGGAGGTGAAGATTCAGTCCATCTATAAAGGAATCATACCGTTCGTTATCCTGCAGCTTATCGGCCTGAGCATGGTAATGTGGAAACCGAACATAGCCTTGTGGCTGATGAAATCAGTTTATGATTATTGAACCTGTATACGAAATCCTTTGAGAGAATAAAGTGAATGAGACAAACCCAAAATCTGGTGTCGATGAAACCGCAGAATTGAAGGAACTACGTCGCTTATCAGCTGACGATTTGCCGGCTATTTTGCTTGTAAGTGAAAAGTTAAGACGCTTAGTCGACTGGCTCGGTCGATTTGGGTCGTGGTTCGCCATGCCTTTGATTCTGATCACGGCCTTCGATTTGTTCATCCGTAAGACTGGTAAGATTCAGGTCTGGCTGGTCGAGAATGTTAGTGATTTTTTTGGATCGACTCTATTACAGGAACTGGAGTGGCATTCGCACACGGTGCTCTTCACATTGGTCCTTGGTTTCGGCTATATCTGGAACACGCAGGTGAGAGTTGACTTGGTGCGGGAGACCCTGAGTTTTCGAAAGAAGGCCTGGATCGAGTTCATTGGCCTCACCATTTTTCTTATTCCATACACCTGTGTGGTGGTCTATTTCGCGATTGTTTATACCGTCGACTCTTGGGCCATCAATCGGGATGCTAATTGTGCATGGTATCAATGTGGTGAGATCTCTGCATCCTTAGTTGGGTTGTCTCATCGCTGGATTATCAAGTCCATCATGGTGATTGGCCTATTAGGTGCGGTGATCGCTGGTATCTCAGTATGGCTTCAAGTGGTCATGGTCCTGTTCGGCCCAAAGCACTGGCGCTATCCGCTGATGACCCTCGAATGGCCAGAGGAGAGTGGTGTCACGGTCGAAGGGAAGCAGAGGTTGGATCTGGAAACGGCCGAAGATCAACTTGAGTTGCGTGCAGCAAAGCAAAAAGAAGCAACACAGAAGGCTCAAGAGCTTGAGGGTTGATTTTTTTAAGAAGGGATGAACCGGGTCGGAGAAATCTGTAAATTTATACCTGGGAGATGGGATTTCGAAGATGATGATATTTGTGGACGAAATCTGAACCTTCTAAACAGTGACATGGCTTAGCTGAGATTGACGAACGGATGTCTTGGGACAAACATCTTAAAAAATATGTTTGGGACGATGCCAAGACACCCTATTTTGTGCATGTGGCCAAACTGAATAAGGTCCAAGCCGGGAACGAGATTTTTGTTTATGCAGTTTTCCTCGCCGTTCTATTTGCCGTAATCTCGGTTGTATCCCTTTCCGAAAATGCCCCACAAGGAAGATCCTATGCGGTATCGTTCTATGCCTTTTCTTTGGTGTGTTGTTCTATTTTACTCGGAATGACGAAACATTCCTATGCCGCATATTTTTGCACCTCCGCTCCACTTGCAGCACTATTATATTTTTTGGTTGAAGGATTTAGTTCTAGACTCGGTATGATCGACAAAATCCTGCTTTTTGCACTAATTTTTACTATATTTCTTTATTCCTTGAGGGTTATCACCATCGCGAAAACCTATGACAGGATGCCGGATTCGTCGAAGGAGGAATAGCCCTTTTGCTGGTCATACGAAGTTTGCGAGGGGACATTCCAGTATAGTTGAAGGGTTTTTCTTAAATGAGAGTTTGGTGACCGTGTCAGGATCATAGTAGGAGATCAATGATGGTTGACGATGACCGCTTTGCGAGAGGATTTCTGGAAAGAATCAGCGCCGTTAGAATTTTTCGAGTTCACGTTTTTACTTATGTTTTGTTCAACGGTTTATTTATCCTGATTGATTTTCTAACAGCGAGTTCAGGGTGGTTCTTTTGGCCCATGCTTGCTTGGGGGATTGGGCTAACCATTCATTGGCTTTACTTCAAAAGCATCAACATCGACGAAGAATGGGTTGAACAAAGGACTGAAGATGTCCGTTTAATGGCCTATGATGCTGGTCACATTGAAAACATCGAGAAACGATACTTTGGTGCATCGGAACCTTCGGCTCGGTGAAAAAAAGAGTTCGAAGCTAAGATTCTCCTGCAGTTTAAATTTTTTTTGGGGCCACTGATTCTAATCTCACCCATCCTCATATATAGTCATCATATAATTTATGCATTTGCTGTAATTCTGCCAGTTTAAGTTTTTTTTAACTTCAGCAATTATTTGTTCCTTAATTTACATATTCCTGTTGAACACCAATGGAACAAGAGCTGTTTTGCGATTTCTAAGATCAGGCTTTTTCATTAAATATCATTTTGATAAGCTTCCGTTTCAGTCAAATTAAATAAAAATACCAATTTCCCCTTCCCTTCAGGAGTTTCATTGATCAAGGATCCCCCCCTTCTCAAGATCCGTCGTTTTTCACGAACATTCGAATTGGAATCCCTGGCCTCCATTCAAGGGGTTCCACTTGGGTACCTGGTTGATGCCATGGACGGTCGAGGCGCCTTGAATCATCAGATCAGGCTTTTTGATGGTTTGCCTGAGGACAGTAAACTTTTTGGACTGGCCTTGACCTGTGATTGTGGTCCAGGGGATAATCTTGGACTGTTCGGGGCCGTTGCCGAAGCACAACCTGGTGATGTGATTGTTGCTGCTACGGACGCTTTTGAAGGCACCTGCCTCACCGGAGACCTGCTGATGGGGATGGCCAGGAATCGAAAAGTGGCAGGTCTGGTCACGGATGGGTTGGTCAGAGATGCGTCTGGCATCAAAGAGGTTGGGCTGCCCGTTTTTTGTCGTGGAATCACTCCCAATTCCCCGGTTCGCAATGGCCCCGGATCAGTTGGATTCCCAGTGGTCTTGGGGGGAGTCCGTGTCGAATCTGGAGACATCATTGCTGCAGATTCTGAAGGAGTGGTCGTTATCCCCAAGCACCAACTGCCTAAAGTCCTTTCACGAATTCCTGAAATACAGTTAGCTGAAAGCAAAACCGAAGATGCCGTTGCCAAGGGAATGGAACTTCTGGATTCCGTCAAGGAACTGTTGGAATCCGATCAGGTTGTATATTTTGACGAAAACGACCTTCCCAAAGATAACTGAAATATCCTTGATTAATTTTTTCCGGCTCTCAGTTTTGTGAGTTCTTCTTCCGCAAAATCAGACCTGATTTTTCCTAGTTCCACCAGACGTTGTGCCAGTTGATCCACCTCATCTCCCATGGCCCCAACCATCATCGCGATGTTTTTTGAATGGAGAGCCATGTGCCCTTTTTGAATTCCAGTGGTGGCCAAGGCCTTGAGTGCTGAAAAATTCTGAACCAATCCAACCGCTGCCATCACCTGAGCAAGTTTTTCAGCTTTTTGAGTCTTTAATATTTTTAATGAGATCTTAGCCATGGGATGCACCTTGGTTGCACCTCCAATGAGTCCAACGGCCATGGGCATCTCCAGCATTCCGACAAGGTTTCCATTTTGATCACATTCCCATCGGCTTAGACTTGAATACTGTCCTGAACGGGCAGCATAGGCGTGAGCTCCTGCCTCCAGGGCACGGGTGTCATTGCCTGTTGCAAGAGCCACTGCTGAAACTCCGTTCATGATGCCCTTGTTATGGGTGGCAGCCCGGTAGGGATCTGCTTCAGCAAACCAGGAAGCCGCCAGCATATCGTCTCGCACTTTCTCTCCTCCGATGTCTTCAAGCTTCCATACCGCTCTCGCCCGGGCGAGTCTTCGGTCGGCAAGATTTGAAAGGATCCTCAGATTGACTCTGCCTCCGGTCCAGTTTTCGATTTCCGGAGCCAATCCTTCCGCCATGCTGTTGACTGCATTTGCCCCCATAGCATCCCGTGTATCGACCACGAGATGTGCGATCACCATCGTACCTCCACGGGTTTCAAGAATTCGCACTTCCAAGTCCCGGAAGCCACCTCCGTTTTCCAGAAGAAGCGGATCGATGGCATCACAAATTTTCCCGATCTGGTCTTTTTTTTCGAGAAGGATCTGCCTTGCCTGATGGGGGTGGGGCAATCCGAGCAATTGAATCTGGGCAATCATTTCGGTTCCGGAAACCGAACTGAAAACTCCTCCAGAGGAACGGCACTGTTTGGCTGCGTTGCATACCGCAGCGATCACTGAAGACTCTTCGGTTGCCATCGGTACCAGCATTTCCTGTCCGTCTAGGATCAGGTTTGTGGCAACCCCGAGGGGGATTCCCATCACCCCGATGACGTTTTCCACCATCCCGTTAGCGGTCTCACTCTGAAGGTTACCGAACTCCTTAAGGCATACTAAATCTTCTGACTCGAGTCCTGTGATTTCTGAAATTCGCTGCAACCGTTCTTCAACGGACAGTCGATGAAAACCCTTTAAACCCTGCTGATTTGGACTCATTTATATGAAATGGATAAAGATGATTTGGAATTTAGGGCATGGCCCCAAGACTATTCAAGAATATTTCTGCGATAAGCTCCTGTGGATCTTCCGGATCCCTGAGGCGAATCTGAGAACCCTGTGAAGCAAATGCATTCTGGTAAATGGGCAGGCCCGATCAGATTCTAGAGAAAAAGAAAAAGGGGGTTCCTAGAGTGATTATTTCTGATGTCATTTTGATTTTCAAATTCATTTGTTATTTGGGAATATCTGGATCAAGGTATCTCAACCTTTGTTAGCCTTAATTTTTTCGAGATCTCTCTATTTACTAAGATGCTAACTTCAGAATCTTGACATCATCTTCTGGTATGGACTTTCAATTTGCCTCCTATTCAGATCTCCAAGATAAAACGGTTCTCATTACCGGAGGAGGCTCTGGAATTGGTGCTGCTTTTGTTGAAGCATTCGTGCTGCAAGGCAGCCGAGTTGCTTTTATTGACATTCAGAATGAAGTGTCCCAAGGACTGGTTGAAAGTCTTTCGGAACAAGGTCCAGAACCACTCTTCTTGAATTGTGATGTTACTGACATAAAAGCCTTGAAGCAGGCAATTCTCACAGTCGAAGAAGAATTAGGAACAATCGGGGTGTTGATCAATAATGCCGCCAATGATGAAAGGCATGATCCGGAAGACGTCAGTCCTGAATATTGGGAAAAGAGGTTAAAACTCAACCTCAACCATCATTTTTTTGCAGCTCAGGCGGTGCAACCCAAGATGGCTGAAGCAGGAGGAGGTTCGATCATCAACATGGGCTCGATCAGTTGGCACATGGCTTTGGAATTCATGCCTGGTTACACCTCATCCAAGGCTGCCATCGAAGGTCTTACAGTAGGTCTGGCTCGGGCATATGGGAAAGATCGTATTCGTGTTAATTGCATTATTCCTGGTTCGGTCCGTACTCCCCGTCAGGTGAAGGAAATCTTGACTCCAGAATATGAGAAGTTCATCACCGACAAGCAATGTCTGCCGGATCAGATTCTCCCTGAAGACATTGCACAATTGGCTCTTTTTTTGGCATCTGACGCGGGGCGTATGTGTACCCGACGCAATTTTTTCATGGATGCCGGCATCGGAGCCTGAATTTAAGTAAGATCCCATGAAGAAGATACGCTGGGGAATCCTCAGCAGTGCTAAAATTGGTACCGAAAAAGTCATTCCTGCGATGAAGCAAAGCGGGACGGGAGAAATTCAGGCACTTGCCAGCCGTAGCCACGAGACAGCCAAAAAAATTTGTGGTGAGCTAGGTATCCCAAAGTCTTACGGATCCTATGAGGAATTGCTGGCTGATCCGGAAATCGATGCGGTATACAACCCCCTTCCGAATCACCTCCATGTCCCTTGGACGATTGAGGCAGCACGTTCAGGAAAGCATGTGCTCTGCGAAAAACCGATTGCCTTGGATGCGGAAGAAGCCACTCAATTGCTGGAAGTTCAAAAAGAAACCGGGGTCCTGATCCAGGAAGCCTTCATGGTCCGTGATAATCCGCAGTGGCACAAGGTTTGTGACAAGATTCAGGATGGAGAGATTGGGGAGTTGAGAGCAATTCAATCAGCTTTTTCCTACATGAACCGTGATCCGAACAACATACGTAACATGGCTGATATTGGGGGTGGCGGTATTTACGACATCGGATGCTACCCAGTCTTCATTAGCCGGATGCTTTTTGGTGAAGAACCGCTCGAGGTTACAGCACTGATAGAGAAGGATCCGGATTTTAAAACGGACCGTTTGGCTTCAGGAATGATGAAGTTTCCATCGGGTCAGTCCAGTTTCCTCTGTAGTACCCAACTGGTTCCCTATCAACGTGTACAGGTTTTTGGAACAAAAAAAAGAATTGAGGTCGAGGTTCCCTTCAACGCACCGAACCAGATGCCATGCCGTGTTTTTCTGGACGATGGTTCTGCCAATCATGGGCGATTCAAACTTATTGAAGACCTGCCTGTCTGTGATCAGTACACTAAACAGGCCGAAGCCTTCGAAAACAAAATCCTATCAGGAAGCATCGACAATTCCCCTCTTCAAGATGCCATTTCCAATATGGTCATCATCGACGCCCTCTACCGATCTGGAAATACTGGTCAACTAGTTAATATTTAGTCCGACTCTATATTTCGCTTAAGATATTAGATTTTTTTCTATTGAAAAAAACTCTTTTTGTGTAGAGTAGCTTCAACAATTTAATTCACTTCTTGGGATAAATCCTGATCAAAATTAATATTGTCTTTGATTTAAAATCCTAATATATAACATATAATGTATGATATTGAGGACAAAAAATCAGAAAAATAAATTATAAAAATCATGTCCACCATCACCGAACTTATTACCTATCGCTCCGAAGAACACCCGAACCTGCTATGGCTTGAAGTAAACACAAAGGATGGGGTCACAGGGCTTGGTGAAACTTTTTTTGCTGCAGAAGCTGTAGAAGCGTATATCCATTCGAATTTGGCTCCGATGGTTCTTGGCCTTCCTGCAGAAGACATCGAGTTGGTTCATCATAAGTCGAGGCCATATGTTGGGTTTGTTGGTGCAGGGATGGAACTTCGGGCCCGTTCTGCACTGGATATTGCTCTCTGGGATGCTCTAGGGAAATCAGTCAATCTTCCCTTATCCATTTTGCTTGGAGGCAGGATCCGTCATCAAATTCCTGTGTACAACACCTGTGCAGGAAACCGTTATGTCCGTGGTCCCAAAGTAGGAAGCACCGACAACTTCGGCCTGGACAAACCTGTAAAGCAAGAAGAGTTTGATGATCTGAACAGCTTTCTCAATGATCCTGTTTCACTTGCAGCCAGTTTGCTGGAAATGGGGATTGATTCGATGAAAATCTGGCCCTTCGATTATGCCGCTGAAGCAACTCAAGGACAGTTTATTGGACCTTCTGAACTGGCAAAAGCACTCAAACCCTTTGAACTGATCAAGAAAAAATACGGCAACAAAATGCAGTTGAGTGCGGAGCTCCATGGGATGTGGAACCTGCCAGAATCCCTGATCATCTGTCAGGCTCTTGACGAAATAGGAATGCGATGGATCGAAGATCCAGTCTTTCTAACGAATGCAGACGGTGTTAGAGAGCTCAAAAGGGCTGTCCGTTCCAGAATCGCACTGGGAGAAACTCGGGGAGGAGCGGATGATTTCAAGATTTTCCTCGACACAGGTGCCCTTGGGCTTCTCATTCTGGACCTGGGATGGTGCGGAGGGTTAACCGAAGCACGTCGATGCGCTGCTTTGGCAGGAGCGTATCAAACTCCTGTTGCTGCTCATGACTGTAATGGGCCTGTGGTCCTGACAGCATCAGTCCATTTCTGTCAATCCACGAAAAATGCTTATGTCCAGGAAATCGTGAGGGCATTTTATTATGGCTGGTATGATGAAATCGTCACCCAACTCCCTCCCATCAAGGAGGGGAAAATCACCGTCCCGGAAGGACCAGGACTGGGACTGGAACTTCTGGACGACTTCAAAAAAAGAAAATCAACCTTTTCAAGGAAGAGCAACAAAATTGGTTGAATTCTTACTTGATTCGATCAAAACGATTATTTTCAGAGAGGAGTTGCCTATGAGGAAATAAATATACTCAGCAGAAATTCATATTAACTCAATCATTTCAAGGAGATTTATGTATAAATGGATGAAAAATATTTTTATCGTAACATTCCTTCTGGTTTCGGCAGGGATGGCCTATGGCAATGATTACAGCTGTGACAAACATTTTATTTTCTTCCCGGGAGGTCCTGAAGGAGGTCCTTTTGGAACGGTGGTCTACAATGGCGCAGTGGCTGCTGCCGAACACACCGGTTGTAAAGTAGATTATTATTGGTCGAACTGGAATCCGGAGATCATGATTCGGCAGTTCAAAGAAGCGGTAGCTTTGAGACCAGACGGCATCGCCATCTACGGTTTTCCGGGAGATGAAGCGATGAGACCCATCATTAAAGAAGCCTATCGCAATGGGGTTGCCATTACCACGATGAACACTCCGCTACCCAAGCTTGAAGCGGAATTCAAAACAAAGGGTTTCGGTTATGCGGGAGCTGTTCTTTATGACGCCGGATTCAATTTGGCTCAGGAAGGCGCCAAAGTCTGCGGCCTGAAAGCAGGAGACAAAGCCTTTGTTTGGGGCCTTCTCAGCATGCCGAACCGTGGAGACCGAACCAAAGGTGTGGTGGATGGATTGGAGAAATTGGGCATCAAGGTGGTTTATCAGGAAATCAGCGACAAAGTGAATTCCGATGCATCCCAGGGTACCCCAGTATACGTGGCGACCTACTCTTCAAATCCGGACATCAAGATGGCAGTCACGGATCATGGAGGGTTGACGGCAAGTCTACCCACTTACATGAAGGCCGCTGGACATGGAACCGGGGAAGTCTGCGGAGCCGGTTTCGACCTTTCTCCTGCAATTACGCAGGGGATCAAGGATGGATACATTGATATCGTGATCGACCAACAGCCCTTCATTGAAGGCTACATTCCGATCATCCAGCTTTACCTGACAACCAAATATGGTTTTGCAGGATTGAACATGGATACCGGAGCCGCATTTGTGACCAAGAGCAACATCGACCTAGTTGCTCCTCTCGCTGCTAAGCAGATCCGATAACTTCAAAAGGGTCTGCGAAAGCAGGCCCTCCCACCATGCAAAACCAAGAATTACTAAAACTGGACGGGATCAGTAAGGCCTTCGGAAAGATGGAGGTTCTTTCGGGAATCAATTTTACCATCATGACGGGTGAGGTCGTTGCCTTGGTTGGAGACAACGGTGCGGGCAAATCAACACTGATCAAGATCATTACGGGCGTCCACAAGCCCACAACGGGTGAAATTTTCTTCAAAAATCAAAAAACCAAAATTAAGTCCGTTTCCCATTCCAGGTCGATAGGGATTGAAGCGGTTTATCAAGAACGTGCCCTTGCCGATCAGCAGGAATTGTACAGAAATATTTTTGCCGGAAGAGAAATCACTCATTTTTGGGGTTTTATGAATATCCAGAAGGAAAAAGAGGAAACAGAAAAAATCCTCAAAAACACCATCGGATTCACTTCAAAAGCGATTACGATGAATTCCACCGTTGAAAATCTATCTGGGGGTGAAAAGCAGGGAATTGCTTTTGGAAGATCTCTGTATTTTGATGCAGATTTGATCATCTTGGATGAACCAACTATGGGCTTGTCATTGCAGGAAACTGAAAAAGTGCTTGGATTCGTAAAAGGTCTAAAGAATAAAAATAAATCAGCAATATTCATTGATCACAATATTTTCCATGTCTACGATGTCGCAGACCGGTTCATCATTCTTGATCGGGGAAAGGTCATGGGGCAATTTAAGAAAGAAGAAATATCACAGAAAGAACTGATGGATAAGATGATCAGTCTTCACCATTCTGGTAATTTTTAGCAATTCGAGCCATGACCCCTTTTTCAAGTGAATTCTTCAAATATTATCGGTTACAGGTCAGCATTTTTTCGATCCTGGTGGGATTGGTGATCATTTATGTGGTCGGAAATCCATTAGCATTTACTTCATTCCCATTGTATCGGGCATTCATGTCGACGATGCCCTTTTTTGGGATCATCGCCATTTCAGCGACTCTTGTCATCACCCTGGGTGAAATCGACCTTTCATTTCCTTCTGTAGTTGGAATCACTTCCCTGATTTTCGGTTCTGCGCTAGTTGAAACGGAGTCTTTTTTCATCGCGTTCATTTTGAGCGTATCAGTTGGAATGTTTGCTGGACTGATCAATGGTTTACTTGTTACAAAGGTTGGCATTCCTTCCATCGTTGCGACGATTGGCACCATGTTTTTCTGGAGGGGGTTGGTCAATGTAATTGCTAAAGGAAAGGGAATTGCCATCACACTGGTAGAAGGCTCACTGCACCATAAGATATTTGTAGGAAGGCTTTTTGGTTATATTCCGGCACAATTCATCTGGTTCATCATCACTGCAATTGTGATCGGTGTTATCTACCGAATCCATACTTTTGGCAATCATGTCCATTTCGTGGGAGACAATCAGGAAAGTGCAAGGATGATGGGGATTAACGTCGACAGGGTCAAAATCATCGCTTTTGTTCAATTAGGGTTTTTTGCATCGTTCGCTGGCATTTTCACAATGTATGAAATGCTCTATTTCTGGCCCTCACAGGGATCAGGTTTGCTGATGACAACACTGGCCGCAGTATTTGTAGGCGGGACATCTGTCTTTGGAGGAAAAGGAACCATTTTCGGAACGTTTATCGGAGTCCTGATTATAGGGTCCCTGGAAGCAGGAATTATTGCAGTGGGGCTTTCGGGTTTCTGGGTCCAGTTCATCTATGGTTTGATGATCACACTATCAGTTACCGTCTATGCTTTTTTATTGAAAAAGAAAACCTGATCAAGACTTGATAAACAAATAAGTTAAAGCCTGTTCCAAATAAAATCTTTTCCCAAGTGAAATCCAATAAATAATCCAACTCGAGGAGGGGATATGAGATTGACCGATGAAATTGCAATCATAACTGGTGGAGGTCAGGGAATTGGAGAAGCGATTGCTCGCCGTTTTGCCAACGAGGGCGCAAAAATCGTAATCGCTGAAATTAATGGCGAAACAGGAGAAAAAGTTGCCTCAAGTATTAACAAAGAAGGTGGTAAAGCGATTTCAATTCCTACGGATGTCAGTGACTCAAAAGCTGTTGACTTGATGGTTGAAAAAACACTAGACCAACTTGGTAAACCAACCGTTCTGATCAACAATGCAGGAATCGCTGTATTCGGCCCTCCTTTGGAAATTACAGATGAGGACTGGAAGAAATGTTTTTCTGTGGATCTTGATGCGGTTTGGTATTGTTCTCGAGCGGTATTGCCTCATATGCTTGAAAGCTCGCATGGAAGCATTGTCAATATCGCTTCTGTTCATTCTTTCCAAATCATCCCACACACCTTTCCTTATCCTGTAGCGAAACATGCCGTGGTAGGTTTGACGCGTTCACTGGCTGTTGAATATGCTCCTAAAGGAATTCGGGTCAACTCAATTTGTCCGGCATATATATTTACTCCCATCAATGAATGGTATTTCAATAAGTTCCCTGATCCTGAAGCAAAAAAAAGAGAAACGGAACAACTGCATCCTGTAAAAAGGCTCGGCAGCCCTGACGAAGTTGCTAATGCCGCACTGTTCCTGGCTTCCAGTGAAGCAAGTTTCATCACAGGCGAAAGCATGATGGTTGACGGAGGGATATCCCTTTTGATCCATGATGAGGTTTAAGTTCTCGAAAATTTTCATGAGGATGAATCAAAATGATCATCGAGGCCGTAGACCTGTTTTACCTCTCTATGCCAGAAATTACCAATGAGGTTGATGGCAGCCAAGACGCACTTCTAGTCAGAGTTTCTGGCAGCGGACTGACAGGGTGGGGAGAATGCGAAGCGTCTCCCCTGACTTCAATTGCAAATTTCATCTGCCCAAAATCACATGGTGCAGCCCACCCGGTAAGCTATTCAGTTCTTGGGCAGGAACTAAATTCTCCTCAAGATATTGTTCGAATTTCAAATGAAGTCCGTGAAAAAAGTCTGACTATTCTGCAGACCCCTCATACGTTTTCCGGGATAGAAATAGCTCTTTGGGATTTACTCGGAAAATATCTGGAAGAGCCTGTCTATAAAATGCTTGGATTTGACAAAACATTCTCCAAAACCCCTTATGCCTCTCAGCTTTTTGGAACCACTCCTGATGAAACTTATGAAAAGGCAAAATCCTCGCTTAAAACCGGATACAGGGCAGTAAAATTTGGGTGGGGTAAATTCGGAATTGATTTGACTGAGGATCAAAAACACATGGGCGAGGCTGCAAGAGAAGGCCTNGGTAAAGATTGNAAATTGATGGTCGATGTTGGTTCGGTTTGGAAAGANGATTTGAATGAAGCTTCAAGCAGGTTGGACATGCTAGAGAAAGCAGATGTCCAATGGCTTGAAGAACCTTTCTATACCGACAGTTTTTCAGCATACAAAGGTTTGTCACAATCCACGAAAGTGCCATTGGCTGGTGGGGAGGGTTGCCACAACCCATTGATGGCGAAAAACATGATCGATTTTTGCGGGTTGGGATTCATTCAAATTGATAGTGGGATAATCGGTGGAATAGGTTCCGCAAAAGAAGTGGCGGATTATGCCGTATCGAGAGACGTTCAATTCGTCAATCACACATTCACGTCCCACCTCGCNTTTGTATCCTCGATACTACCCTATTGCGGGTATGAAGATTTCATCTTTTGTGAATATCCGGTTCAGCTAAAACCATTGGCATGGGACATCACCATTGAACACATCCAATTAAATGATGAGGGAAAAATTGACATTCCTGAAAAAACAGGACTTGGCATTGAGGTGGATGTGGAGGGCATCAAACCTTACCTTTCTATGGTGAAAATTGAATTAGATGGCAAGGATTTTTATCAGACACCTTCTTTATGAATTAATCAAACAAAGCTAAAGGAAGACATGACAACTGCAGAATGTATTTTTGATAGTCGTGACCATCTTGGAGAAGGAATTTTGTGGGATGACAGGGCTCAGGCTCTGTATTGGCTTGATGTCCCCATGCCTTCCAAACTTCATCGCTTGTTTCCAGATTCTGGAAAGCATGAATCCTGGGATATGCCTGAAATGATCACTTCCATGTCAATCAGGGAACAGGGGGGACTTCTTATAGCCTCCCATCATGGTTTGAACCATTTTAATTTTAACGATGAAGGGCTCGTTCGCTTTTTTGAACCTGAAAAAGACCAACCTGGGAACCGTTGCAATGATGGTGCATCAGACCGCAAGGGGAGATTCTGGTTTGGTACCATGCAGAATAATATTTCTTCTGAATCAACAAATATCGCATTGGAAAAAAGCAGTGGCTCCCTCTACCGTTACGATCCGGACAACAGTCTTCACGTAATGGAATCAGGAATCGGNGTTTCCAATACTCTGGCATGGAGTCCACAAAACGATATTCTTTACTTTACNGACACGCTCACAGGATGGATCTGGGCTTATGATTATGATCATGAATCAGGAAGTATCAGTAATCGGAGGAATTTCGCCCAGTCTGACCGCGGTTATCCGGATGGCTCAACAGTAGATGCTGAGGGAGGGCTTTGGAGTTGCAGGTGGGAAGGAGGGTGCGTTATTCGGTTTGCTCCTGACGGTAGCATTGATCAGGTGGTTGAAGTCCCTGTGCAGCGTGTGACAAGTTGTACTTTTGGAGGAAAAAATCTTGATACGCTTTACATAACTACAGCACGTTGGGACATGACTGAAAAGGAGATTTCAGAGGNCCCTACTGCGGGCAGTCTTTTTGCTGCGGTACCAGGAGTAAGGGGTTTGCCAGATTCAAGATTTGCTGGTTGATTTGATTTTCATGAAATGGTTCATTTTTAACTTAAAACAAGAACATCCATGCTAAATCAAGATCAGATTAATCAATATCGTGAACAGGGGTTTACGGTCTTTCCAGATTTCCTGGATTCGAAACAAGTTCAGGAATTCAAGGAAGAAACAGAATCGCTGACCTCAGGGAANACTTTAAAAAATCATGATGTCTCCAAAATGGAAATGGAGAAGGATCAAGTTCCAGAAGGAACCAAAGTTCGCAGGCTTTATGAGCCCTGTACCTATTATCCGGTTTTCCGNGATTATTCAGAATCTCCCAAAATGCTTGAATGCATTGAGTCTCTTATAGGCCCCAACATCATTTGTCATTATAGTAAACTCAATATGAAACCTCCAAAAATCGGAGCTATTGTAGAGTGGCATCAGGATTTATCTTACTATCCTTTGACTAATAGAGATTCACTTGCAGTTTTACTGTATCTTGATGATGCAACCAATGAAAATGGATGTCTGAAGATCCTTCCTAATTNCCACAAAGANCCTTTAATGGATCATTCAAAAGATGGACTNTTTCATGGGTTGATTACTGAGGATTTTGATACGAGCAATTCAATTGATATTGAGGGAAAAGCTGGAACAGCCATTTTTATGAATTGTATGACGCCTCATTCCTCTAATCAAAATAGATCTCCTTTCCCAAGACGTACATTAATTGTGAGTTATCGTTCATCAGATGCTTATCCTATTTTAATTAATAATAGAGATAAAACTCCTGAAAAATTTGCAAGATTGGTCAAAGGGAAGGAGTTAAGTAATGCACGATTTACCATGGATTATTTTCCCATACCTAAATATAGAGAGGATTTAATCTCTCTCTACCAATTGCAGGAAAAGGCGAGGAATGGTGCTTTGTAATTCATTAAATTGACTGAAATATCCNGGTTTTATTGTAGTAAAAAGTACTATTTGGATATTCAGAATTCTTTTAGCATCCTNTAGTTGAGATTTATTTTAAATGTTCCGAGTGAAAATTAATGTGATCTCGGATAAATGATGCAATAAAATAGTAACTATGATCATAACCTTCCTGCATGCGGAAGGTGGCAGGATAATTTCTGCTGGCACAGGTTGCTTCAAATTGTTTGTAGCTCAATTCCCTCTCCAGGAAATCATCGGCTGATCCCTGGTCGATCAGCATCGGAATNCTCATTTCNCTGATCTTCATCAGTTCATTGGCATCGTGTTTCNGCCATTCTTCCCGATTCTCACCCAAATAAGCAGTAAAGACCTTCTCTCCCCAGGGACAGAGAGTGGGAGCACAGATGGGTGCAAATGCTGAAACAGAGCGGAAACGCTGCGGATTTTTCAACGCGAGTGTCAAGGCNCCGTGCCCTCCCATCGAATGTCCGAAGATTCCCTGACGATCTTCCTGAATTGGAAAATGTTCTTGAATCACTTTTGGTAATTCCTGGATGATATAATCCTCCATCCGATAGTGAGTAGACCATTTTTCCTGGGTTGAATTGATGTAGAAACCGGCTCCGGTTCCCAGGTCGTAATCTTCATCTTCTCCATCAATGCCAGCCCCGCGTGGGCTGGTATCCGGAGCTACGAGCATCAGTCCATGTTCCGACGCGAATTGCTGTGCCCCGGCTTTGGTGATGAAGTTTTCATGGGTGCAGGTCAGTCCAGAAAGCCAATACAACACCGGCACCTTTCCCGATTCTGCTTGTGGTGGAAGGTAGACTGAACATTTCATGATGCCACCACAGCTTTCGGAAGAGTGGCTGAACATTTTTGTCCATCCTCCGAANGATCGGTTCGAAGCAAAGATTTCCATAACCGGATTGAATTAAAGTTTTGTGTGGAAATTAAAAATGAATGACGGATCGGATACTCTTGCCTTCATGCATCAAATCAAACGCTCTATTAATGTCTTCTAGAGGCATCGTATAAGTGATGAATTCATCNACCTTCAGTTCCCCACGCAGGTATTGTTCCACGTAGCCTGGAAGCTGCGAGCGCCCTTTGACCCCGCCGAAGGCAGAGCCTTTCCAAACCCTTCCAGTGACCAGTTGAAAGGGACGGGTGCTGATCTCCTGGCCTGAACCAGCAACTCCAATGATCACCGATTCCCCCCACCCTTTATGGCAGCATTCCAATGCGGAGCGCATCAAATCCACATTGCCTACACATTCGAAAGAATAATCGACTCCTCCATTGGTCAGTTCGACGACCACTTCCTGGATCGAAGCATCATGATCCTTGGGATTGACGAAATCAGTAGCACCCAGCGAGCGAGCGAATTCCTCTTTATCCGGGTTTACATCAATTGCGACGATTCTTTTTGCTCCAGCCATGACCGCACCTTGAATGGCTCCAAGCCCGACTCCACCAAGACCAAAAATGGCGACCACCGAACCTGGCTCGGCCTTCGCGGTATTTAGAACGGCTCCTATCCCTGTAGTGATTCCGCATCCCAAGAGGCAAACTTTTTCCAAAGGTGCTTCAGTGCTGATTTTTGCCACTGCGATTTCAGGAAGTACGGTGTACTCAGAAAAAGTGGAGGTACCCATGTAGTGGAAAACTTGTTTGCCTCCAGATGAAAACCGTGAAGTCCCATCGGGCATCAACCCTTGTCCCTGAGTGGAACGAATGGCTTGGCAAAGGTTTGTTTTTCCTGAGGTACAGAAATTACATTTCCCGCATTCAGGAGTATAGAGTGGGATGACCTGATCTCCGACGGAAACTGAATTAACTCCAGAACCGATTTCTTCAACAACGGCGCCTCCTTCATGGCCTAGTACGGAAGGGAAAATGCCTTCAGGGTCTGCTCCAGAAAGTGTGAAGGCATCGGTATGACAGACTCCGGTTGCGATATTTCGTATGAGTACTTCACCTTCTTTGGGGCCTTCCAGATCAATTTCCATCACTTCAAGAGGTTTGCCTGCTTCCCAGGCAACAGCAGCACGTGTCTTCATAAAATTCTTTTCAGGTTGAGGTTGAGATTTCGTTCCAGGTTTGCCTTAGCCATTTGACACAGGCCAACGAATTTTCAAAAATCGAATACTTAGCACCACCTCCATAGTCTGGATGCGGTATGAACTCAGTGGAGANCGTACTGAGCTTGCTTTCAGAATTCGATGAATGGTAATGCATCAATTGTCTTAAAACTTCTTTCCATGGCTCCAAGAGCGATTCATCCCATTCGCTGTGCCATTGACCAGGTTCAGGTTCTATAAAAGGATACTGAATTCCGCGGCCCATGGTGTCTTTGGGATGTTGTGAAACAAGTCCTTCAAGGCTTGGGTGATGCTGCCATACATTTCTNGGATTGTTTGGCACCGCAGCTCGTGCGTGACAGTGCCTGACAAAACCACGCTGGATCCACTTTCCACATACATGGTCTTCCTGGAAAGGGTCGAGGATTAATTCTCCTNTTTCAATCGATTCACGAATATTGAAAACTTCCTGTTCACGAGGATTNTCGATTTTGAAAATGACGTGCGAGTGATCTAAGGTCATAAGGAAGGGGATGCCTCGTCGTTCTACAAGATCGGCTACTTTTTCAATTCGGCGAAAATCTTCCGACCACATGTTGACATGCACCTCAAAAGTTGGACGGCATCCGCTTTCCTCTCCTATTTCATAAGCTTTTAGGTAGATTTCCGCGACCTGCTCGTCGCTCACCAAAGAACCATCCGCATGGTCCATGATGATTTGTGTGTTGTGGACAAGGCTACCGAGACGAGCACCGAGACGAAGGTTTTCCATCAGCAATTCCTCATCTCTGCCAAGTACATAAAACCAACCCCCGGCAAGGATCGGCAGTTCGTACTTTTCGCTGCAACGATGGTATTCGTTCTCCAACTCCTTAGGAGGCGTCTTGTCAAAATAATCGTATACCCCCGATTCCTTAACCATCTTAAATTTGGTTTCCAGTGGAATCTGCGGGTCGATGTCGGTGTGCATCACCCCACTTTCGGTAATACCAAAGAGTAGATCGGTTCCCATTGTAATTTTATGAAATCAAGAAANAGTATTTATTGCGGCAATGTAACATTTGNAAGAATNTCAGACAAGAGCATGAACCATTTCCGTTAGAGAAGCCCGCGTTTTGCGAGGTTTCGCATCAAGGCCCCGGTTCCGAAAGTCCATGGAGGGATTTGATCGCATGTATTGACACGATTGATCAGGGAACCAAGCAGGGGGGTTTGGATGCAGACGGTGTCGCCGACCTTGTGAGTGAATCCCTGGCCTGGTACATCTCGGTCCTGGATTGGGGCGAACATGGTGCCAAGGAAGAGCATCATGCCATCCGGATATTGATGATGTTTACCGCTACAGTGTTGGACCAGTTCTAGAGGGTCCCGGCTGATTTGTTTCATGTTACTGATTCCTTCGAGTCTGAACCCCTCGGGTCCATTGACGGTTAGGCTGATATTGGCCTGACGGATATCGTCGAGGCTGAATTCCTCATCGAACAACCGTATGAAGGGGCCGATTGCACAGGATGCATTGTTGTCCTTGGCTTTGCCGAGAAGAAGGGCACTGCGTCCTTCAAAATCCCTCAGATTGACATCATTGCCGAGAGCAGCACCAGCAACCTTGCCCTTGGAATTAACTGCCAGTACGATTTCCGGTTCAGGATTGTTCCAGTGTGATCCTGGATGGATTCCGACTTCCGCCCCTGTTCCTACGGCAGACATGGGCTGGCTTTTGGTGAAGATTTCGGCATCAGGACCAATGCCGACTTCCAGATACTGGGACCAGGCACCCTGTTTGAGCAGAACCTCTTTAACCTTCATTGCAGAATTAGAACCCGGTTGGATGTCAGCTAGGTTGTCGCCGATCAGTCCGCTGATCTGTTTACGAATCTGTTCTGCCTTGGTCCAGTCTCCTCGGGCCTGTTCCTCGATCACCCTTTCGAGCATGCTTGAGACAAAGGTCACTCCACTGGCCTTAATCGCCTGCAGATCGCAGGGAGCTAAAAGCCAGGGTTTTGTGGGATCACGATTTTCATCAGGTGTGTTGCACAAAAGATCTTCAAGAACCCCGATGAACTCAAGTCCGGAGTATTCACGAACGGTTCTGGCAGGATCTTCCATTTCCAGCAATTCACTGATGGTCGGAGAATGGGGTGCGAGATCATAGACTTTTTTATCAGCGATCCAGACAGGTGAGGGACCTTCAGGGTTTCCAGGGATCCAGGCCCGTCCGATCAGACAGGCTGAATCTTGATCTTTTGGAAGGATTTCTTCAGTTATTAATTGCATCGTATCCATCGATAGAGGGTTTTTATTTTGTTATGAAATAATCTTTTTCCAATGAGACTTCAAATCCATTAAAGTGATGCACAAACCTGATGCATTTAAAACATGCATGGAATCCTAAGGATTTTCAATGATCACCCACTTTAATGCAAATGAAGATGAAGCAAAAACTTAGCGTTGTAGAAAATCTAAACTGCATCTGGCCGGGACATTCAATCTGTGGGGAAGGCCCTCTCTGGATTCCTGAAGAACAGTCACTTTACTGGGTCGATATCGACGGATGCAAAGCCCACCGATATCAGTTCAAAGAAGAGTCGGTTCAAAGTTGGGATTTTCCAGAAAAAACGGGATGGCTGCTTCCTCGTGAAGGACGGTCCGATTTTGTGGCTGGTTGCAAATCTGGAATCTATTGCGTTGACCTGGAAAGCGGAAACCGTGAACGGGTTCTTGACCCGGAACCGGACCTTCCGGGAAACCGTTTCAACGATGCAAAGGTGGATGCAGAAGGAAGGATCTGGACCGGAAGCATGGATGATTTGGAGGAAAATGCCACGGGCTGGCTCTACCGCATCGATCCTGATTGGAGTTTTTCAAAATGGGACGGCCCCTATAAAGTTACCAATGGCCCAGCGATCACGCCGGACGGGAAAACACTGTATCACGTGGATACCTTTGGTCCGTGCATCTATGCTTTCGATAAACATTCCGATGGAAGTCTTTCCAATCGGAGGCTTTTTGCTGAACTGAAGCCAGGGGAAGGAGGCGCTGACGGACTTACAGTCGATGATGAGAATGGGGTTTGGCTGGCACACTGGGGTGGAAGCCGAATCACTCGCTTTTTCCCGGATGGCACCATCGACGGTATCCTCGAAATGCCTGTTCCTCAGGTCACCAGTTGTACTTTTGGAGGACCGGATCGAAATCTGCTGTTTATTACCACTGCAGCAAGAAACCTGGATTTGGAAGAATTCCCCTTAGCCGGAGGAGTCTTTTGTGCCAAAACCTCTGTTACAGGTCAAGCATCGCCTCGATTCAATGGATGAAAAAGTAGTCCCTGTATATCATTCATAATTTACGCGTCTCTCAATTTCATAATTCAATGTATATTTATTTTATCATATTAAATGTATATTTAAGATCATTCATTTTTTTTATAAATTCAAATAATATCTGGCATTGGCGTTTGCCATTACAAGGGATTCTTAACGAGTTAGTGGTTGCAGGATTGTTTTATCTCGTTATTGGCTTGCTATGGATAATCATCAAAAGGAAAAGAATAAGAAAATTATTTTTATTTTTATTTTCTGTTTTGTGGATAGTTATTAATTATATTAATTTTCAGTATGCTAGTACATTTAATTCATTGGTTCCAATATCATGGTTTTCAGAATTAAATAATATTACTTCTCTTGGGAATATCAATGATATTTTAATTCAAAATATTGAAACAAATATGATTTATATGATTGTAATTCCCATAATGTTTTTAATTTTTTTTATTTTTTGTATCGAAAAATATTGGATTGATCTTAATAAAATATATTATTTATCCGTGTTTTTATTAAGCGTATTTTTTCAATCCTCTACATTATACGCAGATATTCATCCAAGAATTGAATCAGTTGTGCACAGTCATATTTTAAAATATTGGTACTATAATTATGATGATCAATTAAATAAATCTAAAGAATCAGCTGAGTTAAATTCTTTCTCAGCTGATTTTTTAGAGCGAATTATTGA
>NYUB01000099.1 GCA_002683785.1 Deltaproteobacteria bacterium | reverse complement strand
TGAGTCTGCTATAAAATACTGGAGCTTATAAAAAACAGTCTATATTTTGACCTTCCGAGAAAAAGAAATCCATGTCCTCACATGACTTGAGTTGACTTAGATTCTTCTTTGTTGCAAATTAGCTGGTTCGTCCGTGTGCTGATCCAAGTCGGCACAAAAAATAAATCTTTTAAAAAGAGGAAATATGTTAGGAGAAAAAGTGGGAACTTTTACTGGTACAACAACTGACAAAGTATTACCAGCACAGGGTGGTTTCCCATCGTTTGAGACATCTGCGCAAACTAGTGGAAAACTTGCAGGTGTGGATGTCCAATCAATGGCTACATATTCGGCTCAAATGCAGCCTGATGGTAGTTTATATGGAGAGTGCCCAAATTCTGGAGTTGTTATGACCAGTGATGGAGCGGCTACATTTAGAGCCACTGGTTGTGGTCAGATGACCGCTGACGGTGGAGCTAAATTCCGAGGTGCAGTATATTTCCAAACATCTGCTCCCTCTCTTATGGCAGTAAATGGAAAATGCATGGTTTATGAGTGGGATGTCGATGGCCAAGGCAATGCAACATGGAATATTTGGGAGTGGGCATAAATTAAATAATTTTCAATAAACCATAACCTTTGACCTTTTCACCTTTTCCAAAAAGGCTTGACCGCTGACAAGATATCGCCTGCTCGGTTTCACTGCGTCAAGCCTTCCCTTCTCTATCCAGTTCACGAACGTTGTTTTGTCGACATGTGATCATCAAAATAGTGTGGAACCCTGGTATCTCAACGAAAAACCTGTGTCCCCATTAGTAATACCATCGTCACCCAATCTCCCCCCTTGTGGGTGACATGGGTCACTGAGATGAGCTAAAGAGATGTACTGGAGTGGATTGATGTGGGACTTGGGTTAGGACTAAAGGAATAGCTTTGAGTGATGTGATTAGATAGGTTCGACTAGATGAGAATAGGAGGCCTCTTGAGCTCTAAAAGTTGTACCAGAAAACATGTACCAGAAAAGAAAATCAGGAAATCAAACGATCCAGTGATACCAACGGATTACGAGGTATAAATAATATTGGTGGAGACGAGGGGGATCGAACCTTTCTTAGTAAGAATTCGTTTGCTACTCCTCCAAATAAATCAAATATTGGGAGAGGTTTCTATCGCCCTTGAGCCAAATAACAAAACCTAATTGAAACTGGCTTGAACCCGACCGAGCATCCCGAAATCTGCAAGGATCTCATCTCCTGAACTGACTGGTACAGGAACAACGCAGGTTCCAGTGGTCACAAGTTCTCCGGCACCAATACTGACTCCCCTGGAACCGACATCGTTGACCAACCATGACAGTGCCTCTCTGGGGTCTCCCAGGACATTTGCACCAACGCCTTCTGCAACGTTTTCTCCGTTTCTGGAAACGTTCACCTTATGTGATTTCAGATCAAGATCACGCCAGTTCACCTGAACTGGAGCACTTTTCACAAGCCACCAGGAACAGGCACATTCAGCCAAAAGCTGCAGTTTGCCATTCAATCCGTTGAACCGCGTATCAGGGATTTCGATCGTCAGACAAAGTTCTGAAACCCGGGAAAACACCTCTTCTGCCGTGTAGGCTCGATCTCTAGGTGGGACCAGTTCTCCGAAGCGGAAAGCAAATTCAGCTTCAATCACACCCATGCTGTTGGCAGTCAAAGAACAGACAGCCCCATCTTCAAGGATTCTCCCTCTCAACAGACGTCCTGCCAGTGGACCGTTGACTTGGATGTGCTTCTGTCCCGCTTGACTCGTTGCTGCGATTTTCCAGCCTGCATGAGGCAGCCCGGATACAGAAGGAAAGGCCGATTGGATGGCATGGGCGTCCTGATCCGTCTGTGGACGGCAGTCTTCCGGAAGTTCATCCATCAATTCGTCCGTGTCCCATTTTTCCCAAATCAGTAATGCCGCTTTGTTAATTTCTTCAGGTGTCATTTTGTTTTCCAATTCATGTGTCTAACAATGGCTCGGTTTATGAGCGCTTTGCAGATCATACTGGATCACAAGAAAAGAATCGACCCCCCGTCCTGAGTTCAGGTCCTGGTTCCAAGATTCAGGAATAGTTTTCTTGAAAATATTAAAATTTTTGAATTTCTACAATTACTAAATCTCATGAATTGTTAAAATTTCATAAATTTTGACAGTTACTGAACCTGGGTTATTCTAAAAAAAGGAGGCCTTGATCAATGACAGCGAGGTCGATGGATCTATACTGCATCAATTGCGAACAGATTTTTGTACAGGAAGAGGGTGGTTCAGGCAACTGCCCGTTATGCGATTCGACATTCTGGATCACTGAAGAACCACTGACCGACAAGGTGACGGACGAAAATCACCAATGGATTCCCAACGTTCTTCTGGATTCGCCTGACGAACTACCTGAGCTTGTTGAAAACGACTCTCAGGAAACTGAGAATAACAATTTAGCCCCCAATCCTGCAAAGATCACCGCAAAGCCTCGTTGAAGCCAAACCCGGGAAAAAGAAGTCTGAACCAGATAACCACTGACCGCATGGGCAAATAATCCATACAGGATGAAGATCCCCAAGGTCATGAGCATGAAGACTGCGCTCAACGTAAGAAACTGCCACGCTGGTGAAGAAGCAGACGGATCAATAAACAAGGGAAGGAATGCCAGGAAAAAAATTGAAAGCTTGGGATTCAGCAGATTGACCAAAACCGCTTTCCAGGCTACCGGCCAGAGTTTTGTGTTCACTGGTTCCTGATTTGTAAAACTCAATGCTCCGGTTTCCCGCCACATCGTCCATGCCAGAAAAAGCAGGTAGGCCGCCCCAACGAAACGGATGATTTGAAAGACGATGGCACCGGCATGAAGCAGGGTGGAAAGNCCCAAGCTGCTNACTAGCAGATGCGGGACAATGCCTGCGGTGCAGCCCACTGCGGCANCGATGCTCGCACGCCAACCCTGGAAAAGNCCGGCAGATANGGTGTAGATCACCCCGGCTCCAGGCAGGANCACCACGATCAGGGAAGTCAGCAGAAANTCATAACTCAATCGGCTCCTTCTTCTGATGGGGATGGAGCGTTCTGGGAAGCCTTAATGATGGTCAGGGATGGAATCGAAGAAACGGATCTTTGACCTAGGGTTACTTCAATTCCAGTAATCGCTTTCTGAGCAAAGGAGGGATGACCGTCTTGCGCAGTTCCTGATAATCGTACATGACCATCAGGGGCTGGGCTTCTGCAGCAACAGCTGAATGGGTATGGCTGAAGACGGCTTGCTCCATGAGGTATTCATCATCTCGAACTTCAGAAAGCTTTGCTCCTACACTCACGGTGTCAGGATGAGTTAAAGGAATCCGGTAACGACATCCTATGGACTTGAGGATGTTGCCCACCCCGGTTTCCTCCATCAAATCGATCATTCCCAGTTTCTCGAAAAATTCAAAACGCGCAGTTTCCATCCATTTCAGATAGACGGTATGGTTAACGTGCTGCATGGAATCCATTTCNCCCCATGCAACTGGAATATCAACCACGATCGGGAAAAAATCCTTAAATTCTTTCAGAGATCCTATTTTCATCAAGTCTTTGAAAAGTAACAGTTCCTAGAAATTCAANTCTTCACGAGTGGGAGAATCGGCCCCAGAACGTTTGCAAGTGATTGCGGCAATCAAGTTGGCAAATTCCAGACAGTCCTTCAAATCCCTTTCCTTTAATTCAGACAAAGCAACGGAATCTAAAACTCCCATTTCCGAGAGACGGCAAAGGACACCTGCATGAAAACTGTCTCCTGCACCAACGGCATCTTTCACTTCGACCGGCTGGGCCTGAACATGAACTCTTTGATTGGCACTGCATGCCCAGGATCCTTTTTCNCCTGAAGTCAGCATTACCAGGTTCACTTTTTTTGTATCCAGAATGCGGTCGACGATGGAAAAGATTTCAGAACCCGGAAAAATCCATTCCAAATCTGTGATACTGGCCTTGAGCAGGTCCGTATGCTCAAGCCAGTTTTCGAAACGCACTCGGAAGGCATCCTGATCCGGAATGAGTCCAGGCCGGATGTTGGGATCCAGGCTCACCAGGCGATTTTCGGATTCCTTCTGCATCAACAATTCCATCGTCGAGGCNGTCGGTTCNAGGACCAGCGACACAGAACCGAATTGAAGGATCTTGATTTCTTCTGGAAGTTGATCCGGAAGATGCATCGGTTCCAGGGAACGGTCAGCGGTTTCACGACCGTAAAACGCATACTCCACCTCCCCGTCTGCAGTATCTGCACTGACGAAGGCCAAGGTGGTATCTCGTTCAAGACGACTCACCCATTCTGTCCGAACCCCGCTTTGCTGCAAATGCCTGAGCAACATGCTTCCAAAAAAGTCATTCGAAAGACCACACAGAAAGGAAGTCGGGACCTTGAGCCTTCCCAAAGCAATGGCCGTATTGAAAGGAGACCCACCGGGACATGGCTGATAAAGAGGTTTTCCTGTTTCATCCTTCATCGGGACAAAATCGATCAAAGCCTCTCCGCAGCAGAGTATCATTTCCTTGCCATCTTCTAGGATAACTTAATTCAATCCCGAAATTTATTCAAAGGCACACAATTCCTCGATCAGGCGGTTTACGCCCATTGCCTGTTCTATATGCGGCATGTGACCGGTTTCACGGAAAAGATGAAGTGCGACCGNACCCGGGAGCCCTTGTGCATGATCGGAAGGTATCACAAGGTCATCACGGCCCCAAATGACTTTGACCGGCATATTCAATTTCTCGAGTAGTTTTCTCCCTTGCCAGCGTTGTCGATTTTCCAGCAAAAGCGTATCTGAAACCTGGCGAAGAGCCTTGAGACGTTTTGGATCCTTTCTTAATTCCTCGAGAGGTCCCACCAAAGCTGCATTGACCCAACTTCCGTGGTAGAAGAGCCTGTGCAGTGCAGAAACCAGCTTTTCACGGTCTCTGGCACTTGCAAANGATCGAATGAATTCATGATTGATTTCTGCTCCTAGTCCCAACGGAGAGATCAACCCCAGAGAAGCAACCCGTTCTGGATGTGAAGCCGCCAGTGAAAGAGCAACTCCTCCTCCTAGAGAATGCCCCATCAGGTGGACACGGTCGAGTCCTGCCAGCATTAGAAATTGTGAAATATCTTCAGCCAATTCCTCAACACCTGGGCCAAACCCTTCACCCGCCATCGAATCTTCCCAGGAATCTCCATGACCTGGTAAATCGAGGGACCAAACTTCACGGGATTTGGCAAGCAGGCTGACATTGAAACGCCAGCTGTTGAGATCCGCTCCAAATCCATGAAGGAAAACCAGAGGAGTCTTACCGGATGGACCCTTACGCAGATAGGAAATGTTGAATGCTTCTGATTCCNTAGAAGTTTCAACCACATTCGGTTCAGCATGAATCGTCTCTTTTTTTACAGCTTCTGGTTTCGGAACTTCCTGGGCAAGAGTTTTTCGCACGTCTTCCCCACTGATCCTTCCTAAAGGNCCCGTGCCCTGGATNTGATGCAATTCCATNCCNCTTCTGGCAGCAATTCTACGTGCCGCAGGAGTNGCACGAACTTGCTTCTGANCGGCNGAGGTTTTCANGAACAGTTGATCCAGATCAGGATCAATTTCTTCCTCCAAATCAGGATCCTCGTCTTGTTCCGTTGAGGTTGGTTTTTCTTTTTTTGGAGGGATGACTTTTGATTCAGAAGTTGGATCCGAATCGGCAGCATTTNNGGGGGTGGTTTTTGATTCAGAAGTTGGATCCGAATCAGTTGCATTGGANGAATCCGTGGATTCTACTTCTACCCGGGCAATCGGTTCTCCGATTCCGATCANGGCTCCCTCTTCCGCCAAGATTTCAAGGATTNTTCCGTCTTCCAGGGCTGGAACTTCAACCACCATTTTGTCTGTTTCCAGCTCAAGCAGGATATCCCCCCGGTCATACTCCTCACCGGTAATCTTCGACCAGGCCAGAACCGTTCCTTCTTCCATCGTCTCCCCCAGCCGAGGGAGAGTCAGGGTTTTTTCCATCATCTGCGAAGCAGCATTCTTACCGTGGACATGATTCGTTCAACTCCAGGTACAGAACCTTGTTCCAGTTGGGGCGAAACAGGAATCGGAATGTCTTCGCCTGACAATCGAACCACGGGTTCCTCAAGAAAATCGAAAGCCTCCTCCATGATCCGTGCAGAAAGTTCTGCACTAACTCCTGCGGTCAGACAGTCTTCGGTCACAACCATTGCTCTTCCAGTTCGTGACACGGATTCAGAAACGGTTTGCATGTCCAGCGGATGAAGGGTGCGCAGGTCAATCACTTCAACCGAAATTCCTTCTTTGGACAGCGTCTCTGCGGCATCCATACACAAATGAATCATGCGTGAATAACTGACCAGAGTACAATCGCCTCCTTGGCGTCGTACCTCTGCTTTGCCCCAGGGGAGAGCTTTATCCGGTTCCAGTGTCCCTTTCAGAGTGTAGAGGCCTTTATGTTCCAGAAACACGACAGGATCGTTGAGGGTCAGTGAATGTTTGAGCAAATGATATGCGTCCGTGACCGTGGAAGGCATTGCTAGATGCAGCCCAGGAGTGTGCATCATCCAGGCTTCCAGGCTTTGGGAATGTTGAGCCGCTCCAGAACGGCCGGTACCCCCCTGTGAACGGAGCACCATCGGAACTCCAATCTGTCCGCCGAACATGTAACGTATTTTAGCCGCCTGATTCACCAGCTGATCCATGGCCAGGGTTACAAAATCGATGTACATCAGTTCCGCTACAGGCCTCAGTCCGGTCATTGCCGCCCCGACTGCTGCGCCTACAATGACTTCCTCAGAAATGGGGGTATCACGGATCCTGGCATCCCCGAATTCTTCCAGCATGCCTTTGGTGACTCCATAAGCTCCTCCATATTTCCCAACCTCCTCACCGAGGATGATGATCGAAGGATCACTTCGCATGGACTCCGTCAGTGCCAGTCTGAGTGCCTCGCGGTAGGTCGTTTCAGCCATTGTCAGCCCTGTGAATAGTGAAGAGCCTGTCGAATTCGAAAATCAACCGAAACAGGATTATCCGTTTCAGGATCAAAGACATCGTCATACATTTCTTCAGGACTTGGATTAGAAGACTGCTGGGCATATTTCAGAGCTTCATCCATTTCCTGTTTGACTTCTTCCACCAGTTCATCACATTCGGATTCCTGATACCAACCCTCCTCAACGATATGCTGCCTGAGGAATGCTATCGCATCTTTTTTTCGTCCTTCACGCTCTTCGTCTTGGTCTCGGTATGGGCTTTTATCCATTC
>NYUB01000098.1 GCA_002683785.1 Deltaproteobacteria bacterium | reverse complement strand
CCTGATGGGTGAATACCCCCAGAATTCCAGGAATCTGCTTCAGTTCTTCAAAATTATGCTCCCGAATCTTTCCGTGTGCAGAGGGGCTAGGAATGTAATCACCCCGGATCTCACCCTGGTAGGGAGGCAAATCGTCCACAAATTTTGCCTCACCACTGACATGAGCGGTGGCCGACTCATGGGGAATTTGAACCGGAATCGTGGGTATGTTCCCAGATTTGGAAGGAATCTTTTGTTCAGGCCGACTGCGTGGCGGGCTGGGGATTTGACTCATAATATAATTTTTCAAAAATATTTTCAGCAAGACGCAGCCGATATTCACGCGAAGCCCTCACATCGCTGATTGGGGTGATTTCCTGAACCGCCCTTCTTCCGGCTTGTTTCATGGTTTCCAGGCTAAAATCTCGACCCAACAGCCATTTCTCGGTTTCTTTAAGGCGAAGCGCCATAGGAGCAACACCACCCATTGCGAGCCGTACTTCTTCGAAACGGTTTTGCTTCAGGTTGAAACGCATTCCTGCNGTANAGGAAGAAATGTCCAGATCCCGNCGCTTCGAAATTTTGNAGAGCCTGAAGANATCTGTTTTTNGAGGAANNCGTATGCNGATGCGGCTGATCAATTCATCAGGCATCAGATCCATCTGCTTGTAACCCTTATAGAAATGCTGCAACTCCACATGACGAACTCCCNTGCTGCTAGTCAATTCCAATTCCGCATCCGTGATCAAAAGGAAGGGAAGTGAATCGGCAATCGGGGATGCATTGGCAATGTTACCACCCATCGTTCCCGCATTGCGTATNTGCGGTGATCCGAAAACCTTAAGGATTTTGTGNAATTCGGNAACCTTTGATTCAAAGAATCGTTCCAATTCTGACCAGCAGAGCCCGGCTCCGACCATGAGTTTCTGATCATTTATTTCCAAACAACGGAGTTCTCTCAGTTGAGAAANACAAAGAACCTTTTTCAATTCAGTTTTTCCCTTGTTGACTTGAACCGAAACNTCCGTCCCTCCGCACACAATTTGTAATTCAGNATTTTCTGCCAAATAAAAAGCTGNATCAGAGANGGTTGCGGGTAGGAAAACGCTTTTTTCTTCACTTGGAGCCATCAAAGTTGTGGTTTGAACAAACGCAGGTGACAAAAGAATTTCTTCAAGCTCCTTTTCCATCTCCCTGTTTCTATAACGTTCCGAGACTTTGGGAAGTTTTTCNNGNTCGAGTGAGAGAGCAGCATCATAAATNTGTTTGTAACCCGTACAACGACAGAGATTTCCCGTCAGGCCTAACTCGACATTCGTTCTGGTGAAAGGGGTTTGCTGCTCCACAAGGGCTGTCAAAGCCATCACAAACCCGGGAGTACAGTAACCACACTGGGAGCCAAAATGATCCACCATCGCCTGCTGAATCGGGTGCAGCACACCACCTTCGCGCAGNGCCTCAACGGTTATCACATGCGCNCCATTNACTTGAAAGAGGTACTGGATGCAACAGTCCACTGCATCATAACTCCATTTTCCACTTTGAAAGCGTCCCAACAACACCGTGCATGATCCACAATCGCCTTCCGCACAAACCACCTTGGTTCCNGTCAGNCCNAGTTCTATCCGTAGATAATCCGACAAAGGCCTGAAAGCACTTAGCCCGCGAACCTGCTGGCGCTTTCCATTCACGTAAAAAATCAGGCTGTCTCGCATTTTGATTTATGAATTGATGGATTCTAAATCTGAATCGGTATTCTTCTTCAAGTTTAAGGGATAAACTAGGGATCCAAAATGAAGATCCATCAAAAGTTGGCTCAAGGAAATCTGAACTTTTCAAAAAACTGGGTTCAATGGATTGAGAGGATCTCCACTTCCATGCAAACCATTGATTTGATTGCAGGCATTCCAAATATCAAGAATGCTGTCCGTCAATCAAAGCGGCAAGTTTTTTTGAGAAAGAAAAAAAGAGGAACCNGGTTGGGTAGGCAGTGCGGGAGAGACGACTCCCGCACTCATCAGACAGTTTGAAGGCTGAAAGGAATCAGCCGTTACTCTGGACCAGGTCGAGCACCGTTCTGGGGACCTGATTGGCTTGCGAAACCATCGCCGTACTGGCCTGGAGCATAATTTGGTCTCCAGTCAGCTTGGACATCTCCTCAGCCATATCCGAATCGCGGATGACNGATTCGGCCTGGGTGATGTTTTCTTCAGCGATTTTAAGGCTATTGAGATTGCTTTCCACCGCATTTTTCTGAAATGCTCCCAACTCACCACGAGCTACGGNAATCTCTTCAATCACCTTATCGACAAGCTTTGCAGCATCTCTTGCCCCTTGAAGTGATCTCACGTCAATGTCGGAAAGGCTCTTAAAGTTGCTGTCGTTGACAACTCCATGACCCAAGTTCTTGGTGCGGACATTGATAAAAGAGAAACTTGGATTGATTCCTGAATCAGGACCTACCTGGAATTCCTTGGACTGTTGAGAAATATGAACATATCCCTCAATTTTTCCACTATCAGNGCCACCGACCACTTCTTCATTCGTCTCCTGAATAAATTCAGTACCTATGCGTGCACCTACATCATCATAAACTGGAATTTCTTTAAGCCCAATGGATCTTCCATATTCTACTGTTACACCTGCAGCACTGGTACCCTCCAAAGCAGTCAACANTTGACCCTTCCCAAGGGCAACTTCCTTGTTGATCATTCCCTCTACGTTTTTTCCAGTATTTGAAAGCTGAGCGACATTCGCTTCATCTGACAAAATACCAGGGACTGAACTTGTTACTGAAAATGAAAACTCATCTCCAAATTGATTATGACGAACCAACAAAGTCTTGTTTGGTGTTTCTAAAACATGGACATCTAAGCCACTTTCCGTAATTGCATTTTTAATATTAAAAACTACGATTGAGCGAATAGATGCAGCCATTTCTTCTGGAGGAAACCTTGAAGGATCTTTTCTTGTATTTTCTACAATCTGTTGAATATCTTTCGACATTTGTCCTTCACGTGTATCAATGGTCGCATTTTTACCCCCTTCTGATATGACCATGAAAGCACCATCGGCTATGTTATCGACTGTTATGGGCACAGCCCCTTCTTTGGAAGCTCGAGTAGCAACCTGGTGAATGTCAACTTCCCAACCACTTTCTGGAGAGGGAGGAGTCTGGGGATTGGCCGAAACGAAACGCAAATGATCTCCAACCGTAACCCCGTTTGCACCCATGCTACCGTCAAGCAGCGTATGACTGCCAAATTGAGTATTTTGGGAGATCCGATCAACCGTTCTGAGAAGCTGTTCAATCTCCATCTGGTCCGCCGCCAGCATTTGAGGATCATTAACCGCTTCGTTCTGGGCATGTGTGGACAACTGTCTAAGTCGAACCAAAATGCCGCTGACTTCATTCAATGAACCCTCAGCCGTCTGCATCAGTGAAACGGATTGGGTGGCATTGTTGTAGGCCTGCTGTATGCCTACGATACGACCACGTAAACGCTCGGAAGCGATCAAAGATGCCGGGCCGTCCGCACCTTTATTTATTTTAACCCCGGAACTGAGCTTCTCAATACTGTTCCTCACCTGATCGAAGTGATTCCCGGAATGTCGAAGCGCGTTCAGCGAAGTTGGATTCTGTCTGATTCTCATCGCCATGATGGACTCCACGAGATGAATTGCCTTAAATTATTCACCAGGAACTTCCCGGCAAATGCTCTTGGACCCTTCATCGACCTGCTGGTAAAAAACTTTAGCGTTTCAAAGAATTTTTTTTTGGGAATGCCAGAAATATCACCAAATTCATTCATCACTGAGGTGACATACCAAAACCAAGAAGATAGATTTCAACACTTTCCGAACGGGAACTTTTCGGTTTGAAAAGTTTGAACGAATTGAAACTAGAACGGAAATCTGACTTGAGTTGATTGAGGGGTTCACCCTGGAATNCTTTAANTACCAGTGTTCCACCTGATTTCAGATGACGTTTGGCCAGCAACAGAGCCTGGNCATTCAAATCGGAGGAACGTTGACTATCGACGGACGGTATGCCAGTGGTGTCTGGAGCCATATCACTGAGAACCAGATCGAACTGGGATGATTCAAAAATTGTTTCATCCAACATATATATGTCCTTTTGGAAAGTCCTGACCTGATCCGGTAAATTGATTTTCACCGGTTTAAGGTCCACCCCCGTCAAGCTGCCTTCCGGAAGCACCCTCTTCGCCGCATACTGAAGCCAGGATCCTGGAGCACAGCCCAGATCAAGTACCCGCTGGCCCTTTCGTAACAGACGGAACTTTCGGTCCATTTCCTCCAGTTTAAACGCAGATCGTGCCGCATAGCCCTGTTTGCGAGCTTCTTTAAAGTAATGGTCCTGGATTTTTTTCACAGCCATCCCTCATCGGCAAAACTGGTGTAGCTATCTTTGCCGATGATGACATGGTCCAGNAAAGGNATGCCAAGGAGTTCACCAGATTCTTTCAAACGTCGAGTGACCCGTTTGTCTTCTTCAGAAGGACTTGAATCACCAGAAGGATGGTTGTGGATACAAATCAGTGCTGCAGCATGCTGTTCAATGGCATCGGCAAAGACTTCACGCGGATGAACCAGGCTTCGATTGAGGATACCGATGGTCACCGTCTTTTCAGATATAAAGCAATGCTTGTTGTCCAGAATGACAATTGCGAATCGCTCCTGTTGTAGTTGCCCCATCCGGGTTTGAAAATGATTGAAGATGTCCATACTGGAATGAAACTGTTTGCCTTGTCTCAAAGGTTCCTCATGATACCTGCGACATAGCTCAAGCAATACCTTTAGTCTCAGTGGTGTCTTTGATCCAGGATGATGACGATTCCATTCCAGCAGTTTTGGATGATCGATGGATTTCAGCCGGAATTCTGTTACGCCCTCCAGGTTCATCCANCTTTCTTGCAAATCATGGTCTTCCAACAACCATTCTGTCAATTCTTCTGTCTTCAATGTATCCCACCTGCCTTTCTGGATTCGAGTTTCAATCGTATTTTTGTCTAAAAAACCGTTCTTCTGAGCAGACCAATTACAGGTTTGTAAAAGTAAACAATTCTCACATTGCGGAAACTGACCACACACACCCTGCAGATCTGCATGAGACCATTCTCCTGCAAAGATTGAAGCCTTCAGGTCCCATTTCCATGCCTGCTCAGGCCCCTCTGGTTTTGCACAGGTCTCCACCCATTGCCGAGGATGTTCATCTCCAATTGGAAGTTTTCCCCGATGAAATCGATTCCAGGCTATAAAGCCACCCAGACTCGCGGGAACTCGAAAATCCTGCTTCTGGAGCCAGTCCATCCCAGACCATGCGTCTTTTTCTTCAAAAAGATCCCACCATTTTTCAAGGATTTCAGGACTTTCAAGCTGATACGGATTCCAATTGGTATTCCCCATTAATCTAAAGAAACCTGTTATCTTNAATGTGAGTGTTTCTCTTTGATCCGGCCTCAGGTANGTTGTCTTGTTGACGACTTTTCTAATTTCATCAGAACGGAAATAATTTGGATTCAGGTTATTGATGAGGTGAAAGAGACTTTTTAGTTCAGCATGCCTGGACCACGGGCCAATCGATATCCCCATAAGTGGTAGAATGAACTCCAGCCAGTGACGATAAAATTTTTCGGCATTGAAGACGTTTCTTTCGATTCCACCTTCCAGACCTTTCAACCAGGGATGCTTTCTCCAAATTTCTGTTGACCATTGATCGATTTGATCAAAAAAACCATCAACGCCAGCATCATTCAAATTTCCTCCTCAAACCCACGATCCGTCACAGCACACTGAAACAAAGTTGAATTTCGAAATCACTTCCACCAGAATACAGCAGAATAACCGTCCAAAAAAGCATTCTTGTTTGATTCATTATCAATAACTGAGAAACTCAAAACTAACACTTCCTAATTTTGGCAATTAATTTTTTGAGTAGAAGATACCCGGGATCCTTTAAATCACCATCAGCATCGACCTTTTTCGCACTGATGCCAGAAAAGGGATAGATCTTTATCCATGATCCCCTTTAGACCATTTAACATCTTTTTCATGAAATCGCTTTTTGAACTGAGGAAAGCATATGTCTGACAAACTGGGAACCGTGATCGGTTTGCTCATCGGAGCAACACTCGTGATTTTTGGCATCATCTGGCCCGATCACTTGTCTAACTATTATCTTTTTCAGCTTCGGGAATTTGAAATGACCCTTGAAGCCCTGAAACAAAATGGTGCACCGATCGAACAGATCCGGGCTCACCAGGCAGCCTTCCAGGCTTTTCAGGATTCGTGGTTTGGATCGATTTCACGATTTGCCGACCTGAAATCACTCCTCATCGTTCTGGGCGGATCTTATGCTGCTACTTTAGTTGCCTTCCGTTTCGTAGATGCCATNCGTGCTTTCAATTTCATCGGTCACGTATTTATCCGGGCCAAACAGGATGATGATTTTTTGGAAGTCTACCGAACCGTCCTGAAACTCTGTGAAAAACGGGTCAACAAACAGATGATCACCGACGAAGAAATTGCTGCTGTGACCAACCAGGACCTGCGAAATTGGCTCCAGGACTTCATCGCCGTAGAAATCGTGACAGAAGAGATGATTGAGGAAATCATTCGTTCTGAAATTGAAATGTATAATTACCGCTCCTATGAAGAAATCGACCTACTCGAATTCATGGGGCGGGCCTGCCCTGCATTTGGGATGATAGGAACCGTGGTGGGGCTGATTCTGATGCTTGGCAGCACCACAAGTGGCGGTGCAGATATTGCCGGGGTAATGGGAGGGATGTCTGTCGCATTGATCACCACCCTGTACGGGGTATTGCTGGCCCAGATCATTTTCCTGCCCATCGCCTCGAAACGCTACCAGATCAAAGAAACTCAGGTANTGCTGATGGAGATGATGCGGGAGGGACTCCTCTATTTAAANCGNAGAGAACTGCCTGAAACCGCAGCCAAGGACCTCGTGATTTACCTTCCTCCAAAACTCCGTAAAAAGATTCTTCTGGAAGAACAAGCCGCCATGAACCAGGATTTGGGNCTCTAANATGGCAAGACAGAACCGGAGCGAAGGCTGGGTTCTCACCTTTGCCGACCTGATGACCCTGCTCTTTTGCTTCTTTGTCCTGCTAACCACTTTATCGACTCAGCCGAAAAATTGCAGTGGGCTTGAAAAATACATGAAAGAATCCCGGAGCCGTTTCGTTAATTACGAACTNCGGTCGACCAAACTCAGTTGTATTGTTTCACTTCCGCAAGACTATCTTTTCAAATCTGGAGATGCAGAATTGAAAAAGGAAGCCTTTACAGCCCTAGCTCCGTTTTTCCGGAAGATCCGTGAACTTCCTGAACACAAACAGGATTTAATGATAGTCGAAGGACATACCGATAATGTNCCCATCCGCACCAAAAAATACCGTAATAACTGGGAGCTGAGCACCTCCCGTGCTACCAACATCGCTATGATGCTCATCAAAAAACTGGAATACGATCCAAAGTCCCTCTCCGTAAATGGTTTCGCAGAAACCAGNCCGAAGATCTCTTACCNGGATTCCTCTGGTAATCCAAAGAAAGGCNAGGAACTTCAAANCGCACGTAAGNTCAACAGGCGGGTGGAAATCATCCTCACCACTCCCGCAGAATCAAGGGCAGANAGCAATCTGCTCTTTGACGGTTTGGAAAAATAGCCCCGGCAGATTTTCTCTAATTTTAAATATAGTTTTTCAAAATCAGNTTGATATCTTTTTCTAAATTCTTCATGTTAAATTAAGTTACCTAATATCAGCTAGATACAGAATTAAGATATATAAATATATTTTTTCAAACATGATTTAATATATTTATATAATTTTTCTTATTGGAGAAGAGAATGACCCCACTCGCTGAGTTCCCACCGGTCATCTCTAAATCTTACAAGAGACTGCCGTGAGTGCATCAACCGAAAGATTTCATGAAATGAGGTATCTGATTCTAGAGATCGTTGAATTTCATCGAAACTTAACGGCCCCTGCATCAGTTGATTTAGTATGGAGCGTTCAAGCTTGACGGAAGATTTCGAAGGATCTTTGAAGTTTTTGAGGAGAAAACGGTATATGGGTTTTTCTATTTTTTCCAGCAATTCCTGATTATTGCTGAGCCCACGTAGATAGAGACTGAGTTTATCCTCGGTTCCTGAATTGCGAACAAAAATGCAAAGCTCCGGCAAATTCTCCTTGAGGGACATTCCAAAAAGCATACTTGGTTCTTGCGGACGATGGTGCCAATCGATGGAAAAGCCTTCAGCTTCCAAAACTTGTTCAATCAAAGTCTGGAGCTCGTTTCGTAGACCAGATTCCGGTTCAAGTAATTTCTGCTTCACATGATAGACGGGCAGGCTTCGAGAATAACCTTTGGGGAGTTGTTCATTTAACCATTCGACCAGCATTTTGGGATTTGAAGGCCTTAAGCTTTCCAAAGCAGCAAGGGAGTTCAAACCGGTTTTCATGCCATTACCTGCATAGGCAGGGATCATTCTTCCATTGATATCTGGAATTCGAGTGAGGTTGAGCAAATGTCCTGATTCTTCATTACCGATTAAAAAATCTGAAGCTCCTTGGAATGTTGATTGTTTA
>NYUB01000097.1 GCA_002683785.1 Deltaproteobacteria bacterium | reverse complement strand
TTTCGATGCTCTATTCCAATAGTGAGTCATTTCTCGATTCGGAAATGGCTCCGTTCAGAGTGATGCATCTGGTTCATCCGGCTTCAAGGATGCCGGAAAATAGGTTGAGGTTTGCCCCACTTCATTATTTCTCTGGGACAACGCCTCAATACGGTAGGATGGGATGCGTCTGCAACCAAAGACCTAAGGTATGAAACGTGCGTTCCTGAGGGAAAATGTATACCTCCTGAATTCTTGATATATTATAAATCAACCTAATAATTTATACATAATTTACTCATTTTTCAAGATTTGACTTCAATTCTTCTATAGAAATCAACCGTGGCTTTNTCTTTAGTTCATCTCTCGGATCTTCATTTCAATGCCTATCCAGAAAAATTGTCAGAATGGAATTTTAAACGTGCTCTGGGAGCGGCCAACCTTTTCTTAAAACGTGCTCGAAAGCACCCTCTATCCCGGAACAGGCTGCTAGTGGAGCATGTTTCGAATCTTCAATGGGATCACCTGGTAATCAGTGGAGATTTGACACAGCTTGGACTGGAACAGGAATTCGAACAGGCCCGGANGGAGCTTGATCCCCTTCTCCAGGAAAAAAATCGTGTCTCGATCATCCCAGGAAATCATGACCGTTACGTCGCGGAGTCAAGAGACAAGGATTTCTTCGGTCAATATTTTAGCGAATTTTTTGGCGAGGACGATCTTCATCATCGAGATCTTGCNTGCGGTTGGAAACTCATCGGTTGGGACAGCTGTCATCCNGCTCCCTGGTATAGTGCCTCTGGAACTGTNAATCANNCCNCCCTGAAGCAGAGCGAATCCTTGTTCAAAGAGTCAGATCCAGAATCCCCGTTCATCTTAGTCAATCATTATCCCATCCATTTTCCGGAAGATCGGAATCCGGATCCTCATCATGAATTAAGCAACCTNGAAAGCGTCCGGGAATGGGTGCTTGAACAACCCCAAATTCGTCTTTATCTACACGGCCATATCCACCAGAACTGGATATTGAAAAGCCATCGTCAGGAAGGACCGGAGTTGGTCCAGGTCAATTCTGCGGCCTCCTCTCAGGTGCTGAAACCTGGACAAAAGTCATCATTCCATCAGATTCAAATTGAGGGTGATGCACTAGAAGTCCTCCCGATCCTTTTGGCTGAAGCATGAGGTGGTTTCTTCGGCTTTTGTTCTTCAGCTCCTTTTTTATGGAGTTANTGTTTTCCGCTTGGTTGAATGCAAAAGAAATCAAACCTCCTGAAAACGAATGTGCCCAAGCCCTGAACCAGCTCTCTGAGTTCAGAGCAGAGGCTATTTATGGCAGTCCATTGGAGAATGCATGGCACCCCTCGGCTTTTTATAAACTGATCCACCGAATGCGTCTGCTTCAGGTCATTGAAAGGGAATTCCGCGACAAGGCAGAAGACTGGGTTTTCGAATTCGTGGAATTCAAAGGGGGAAGAACCGTTGCCTTCGTTGGAAACCGGATTCATCATGAATCCGCCTGCAAAGGCCCTAATGCCTTCTTTGTTCNGAAGAAGGATTAGGNCCTTGTCAAGCTGTGGTTGGATTGGGATTTTTCAAGGCCAAGGTCAATAACAAACCGATAACAGTGANGCCNATCAACATCATAAAAGCATTGTCGTAACTTTGGAAAAGGTCATAGACCCTTCCCGTGATCACCGGTCCCAAGGTACCTCCAAGCGCTCCAAAAAAAAGGACAGTACCAAAAAGCATCCCATGGGATCGTGTTCCAAAAAAATGTGCTACCGTGGGTGAAGCAATGGCAAAGAAACCCCCGTGACTGATTCCATAGATTGGAGCGAATACAAATAAAAGCCGAGGGTCTTTTGCGAGTAGGATCAGCATCAATCCCATAAACAAGAGGGAAAAACACACCCCNAGGGATTTCTGGGGGCCGATGCGGTCAAATGCTGAGCCCAGCACCAACCTTCCGATGATGCTGCAGCCCCCGATGGTAGAGAGTACCGTCACCGCCACGGTCGGTTTCANACCAAGGTCAATGCCATGGGGGACGATGTGGNTGATGACCGACATCAGACAGAAAAAATCGGCGAATTTCGCAAGGCATAGGATCCAGAANGAACGGGTTTTCCGGGCTTCTTCAAAACGGAAGGAGGTCCTTTTCGGAGTTTCATTACTCTTCATTGAATCTGGCTCCGACAAGGGAAGGGTATTCATCGATTCAGGATCCCNCCTCATCAATTGAGAAGCCAGAACCATTCCTGCCATCACCAAAAGNCCCATCACAAGACAGGCATTTCTCCAGCCGTAATTCATCACAAGATAACTGGCGAGGATCGGTCCGAGGACCTGTCCCAAGCCTGCTCCAGATTTAACAATNCCCGTCATCAGTCCCCGAAAACGGATGAACCAGCGATTCACCGTGGAAAGGGTGGCCACGTCATGCGAGGCTAGACCAAAGCCCCCCATGACCCCGAAAAAAAGGTAGAGTTCCCAGAGGCTATTCATTTGGGACATCAGCATGAAACCCAAACCATAAAGTATTCCCGTCAGGGTCAACAATAGCCTCGGTCCCGCTATATCGTTGGTTCGACCCAAAAAAATCGCCAGGGTTCCCATCATCAGCATCATCAGGGAGGAGGCGCCGGCAATGGCCGCACGTGACCAGCCGAATTCTGCTTCAAGTTCCTTGAACAGAACCCCGTATGCGAACATGCAGGAGAGAAACAGCATCTGGATGATGCTGCTTGCTGCAACGATCAGGTAACCGTAAAAAAAACTTTTTGTTCCTGCTTGCTCTTCCACTACTCCTGCCTAAGAAATATATTGCTGTTGTTTGGTCAGAATCATTTGATGAAACTGATGGTTCCTATTTTTGCCATCTTAGATATTCAATGAATTTAACACATTTCTTTCAGGGATACTTTGTCCATGACTGAAATTGTAGATTTGAATGATGAGATTGAGGTACAAGCTTTACCATTCCATTTCGGATTCCTGTGTTTTTGATTCTCGTGGGAGGTGGATAGGGGGAAGGGAACTGAGATATTCTGCAATAGCATGGAGGTCTTCCAGGGGGAGGTGGGCATAGCCATTTTCTGTGCTTTCAGACATCAACCCTTGGACGTTATCGGAATCGGGTTTCATTCCGGTTTGGAGCAACCACACGATATCTTCAATACTCCAATTTCCGATTCCGGTTTCCAAGTCGGGAGTAATGTTCGGGGTCAGTTCNCCTTCAGGCCCTTCTTCGGACCCCGCGTAATGCATGGAAGGATTGAGGCCTCCCAAAAGGTTTCGCGGGGTGTGGCATTCTCCACAATGAGCAAGCGCATTAGAAAGATAAGCGCCACGGTTCCAGCTTTTGGATCGTGAAGGATCGGGCTGGTAGGAACCCTTCTCAAGGAAAAGCAGTTTCCAGAAAAACAAAGGCGGGCGCCAGTTGAAAGGAAAAGGAACATCGTGCTCAGTGTTGACCCTGGAACTGATTGGCAGGCTAAAGAGGTAATCCTTGAGATGGAGCAGGTCCTCCTTGTTCATCAGTCTGAAGGAAGTATAGGGGAAAACGGGGAAATAGTGCCTTCCGTCCGGAGCCATCCCNAGTGTCATCGCCCGAATGAAATCCTCNTCGCTCCAGCGGCCGACGCCCTCTTCAGGATGAGGAGTGATGTTGCTTCCGAAGAAGATGCCAAACGGGGTTTTTATCCCGCGTCCTCCACCCATGAAGGGGCCGTCATTCTGAACATCGGTGTGACAGCCACATCCTCCTGAGGCATAGAAAACCTTTTTCCCCCGTTCCGGATCTGGAGTCCGTGCTGAAATGGGTCCTGAGGCCACCAGGAAGGTCAATNCCAGCAGGATCCGGTTAGCGGAATTCAGCGTCTTTTGCGGAATTGCTTGTGGCAGGCTTTGCAAGATTTTCCTAGGGGACGGAGCGCCTGAAAAGACTCACTTAAATTTCCTGCTTCTACTATTTTAACCAGTTTTTCTGCAGCTTTCGCCATGTCACCAGCAACAGCTTCGAATGCTTCNCGTTCTGACCAGATTTCCGCCTTAGCCCGGGTTTTGCCTTCTCCGGTTCCTTCAGGATACATAGCAGGGATGCTNCGTGCCGCCTCATGGAGGGCACGAGCGTGATATAACATTTGGTCCTGATACTCAGTCAGATTTCCCTTGGCGATGGTAAAAAGCGCCCCGGTATGACCACCAACGGCTTTCATCACATTTTTCCGGTAACTTATCACTGCATCCGGGTTCCCCTGGGCATAAACAGCAGGAGTGATACAAATTAACCCCAAAAGAATAACCGTGTTTCTGATAGTGAATTTCATTGGTCCCTTATGCTGGAAGATAATAAATAAAGTGAAAGAATTCTCTAAGGTTTTTCAAAACCTTCAACTGAATTCAGAACAATATAGGATACAAAGTTTTGAGAATCCTTTCGGAAATGTAAGAGATTGTTTCAAAGTGTAAGGTCCCTTTTTAATCAATCTATTCAAACAAATGTATGGAGAAATAATAATCTATACTGGCTTGATGAGCGAGGCTCGAGAGAAGATTCGCCCTGCTTGCGTCCTTAGCCTTGGCTGACTATGCTGAAGTTTTTGTTTGTCTAATAAAATGATTCTATGGCCGGATTGGAACTGATACTGAAAAAACTGGACCAGATTTCTAACAGACTGGATCTGTTGGAAAAGAAAATCGAACAACGGGACCGAACCGTTCCTGCCCCTTCAGTTTCTCAGCAAAACCCTCATGATTGGAAAATCAGCAGTGAGTTGCTGAACCAGAAAAAAACCCACTCAGACTGGGAGACGAACATCGATGATTACATCCTCAGTTATCAAAATGATGTCGGCACCCTTCAGGGGCGTATCCGGCGTCATCAGGACGATGTCCAGGAACTGAGAGGGAAAACGGTGGAACTTTTTAAATTCGGACATTTGTTGCGTGAGAAAATCCTAGAACTCGACCGAAAAGATCTCCCACCCCAAAAACAAAAAAAGCAGGATAGGAAAAAGACTACTGGAGNATAAATTCGCTGAACAGGACTTTTCGGATTGGTTTGGGGTCTTCCCACTCGGGTTCCTCAGGTAATATTTTGTTCAACCGTGCAATGATACGTTCCTTGAGACGGTCCACCCAGCCATCCCGAGAGACTTCTTTCGAATCGGTTTTTTGCAATACAGCTATCACCGCATCCTTGATCTGGGCGATCCTTAGAGTCAGGTAGGCTCTCGGAGGTTCGCTGCCTAATTTGAGCTGCATCGTGATTTTCGCGTAACGCGGTTCACGACCAATGGTGGTTGTAAAAGGTTTCAATTCCAGATAGAGGGGAACTTCCGGTTCTGGGATTTCAACTTCAGGTTCTGGTTCCTGGACTTCGACAACTTGTTCCTGTCCTTCCTCGCCTTCTNCAACTTCTTCTTCAGGCATCAGGAAAAAAAACAGCCCAGCGCCGATTCCAAGCAGTAGAACCACCACGACAGCTATGATGATGATCAGTTTGCGTTTGCCTTTCATGAACGCCCTAGATTAGCCTTTTTTATGTCCAACTGAGACAACCTCAGGGATGATAGCTTCCATGCATCCATTGAACCAGTTCATTTCAGAGTTTTTTCTTTGAACCTCTGCTTCCGGTTTTCAATCACCTGAAATCCAATCTTCTATGGGAAGAACCTTTATTCCGGAACTCAATTGACCGCTACGCAAACTAAAGTTCCAAGTATTCTGATCACTGGTTGTTCAAGTGGTATTGGATATTACAGTGCTCACCAACTTCATCAAAGGGGGTATCGGGTCATAGCTTCCTGCAGGAGGGCTGAAGATGTCAAACGACTCCAAGGGGAAGGACTCGAGTGCCTGCAACTGGACCTGGAACAACCCAAATCGATCCAAGCAGCTTTTGATGCAACGATGGAAAAAGTCGAAGGAAAGTTGGACGCACTCTTCAACAATGGTGCATACGGTCAACCAGGTGCCGTAGAAGATCTGTCCCGAGAAGTCCTTCGAAAGCAGTTCGAAACCAATGTATTCGGCTGGCATGAACTGACCCGTTTGGCGCTTCCAAACATGATTGAACGTGGAAAAGGAAGGATACTCCAAAACAGTTCCGTTCTGGGTTTTGTCTCCTTCAAATACCGTGGAGCCTATGTGGCTTCTAAATTTGCTCTCGAAGGTTTGACTGATACCTTAAGGCTTGAACTGNNTGGAACCGGGGTGCATGTATGCCTGATAGAACCGGGGCCGATTCATTCAGAATTTCGGAACAACGGTTTGAGGGTTTTTGAGGAAAATATCAACCGCGATTCAAGCCGTCATCAAGAAGAATACCTCAAACAGGTCCAAAGGCTCAGGAAGGAGGGGCCTGCGTCTTCTTTCACACTAGGTCCGGAAGCAGTCTTCCAAAGGGTTTTGCATGCACTTGAAAGTCCCCATCCCAAAATCCGATATTATGTTACTTTTCCAACGTATCTCATGGGAGGACTGAAAAGAATCCTGCCCGACAGGGTTCTTGATTATTTTTTACGCTCGAATTCCTGAATAAATGATATACAATCCTCAAAAATCATCTTCAATCCTATANAAATTGCTAAGTTTGTATGACACAATGTTAATTTTTTACTTAGCATTTCAGATCAAGTAGAGAGATGTGGACCAANAAATGGATCATTCTCAATCTCATCATTTGGTCGGGAGCCTTGATCAGCTGGTACTGGTACATTAACGATCTGAAAATCTAAACACCTCTGGCCTTCAAAACAGTTTGCCCACTCAATCTGAAGGTACAGGAGATCAAAGACTGAGGGATGAAAGTCCACTTTTCTGTTGTAACTCCTGTAAACTGGAATTGACAGGGAATCCCGATTCCGATCAGGGAAAAATCCTGAAAAACCTCCACGATAATGATGCTCTGACATGTCCTGAATGTGGAGGTGCCGAAGTTAGTTGGATCGGTTGATTTCCTCCATGGATGATCGATGTCTTGGAATCANCAGGAAAATGCGCCTTCCCCCCGGTACCCAAATCTGCAGTTTAAAGGATCTTGCCAATGGTAAAGGCAAAGGATTCACTTTCGGAGACGAGGGTTTTCCATTCAGCATCTTNGTAGTTCGTAAAGACGAACTGGTTCGAGCTTTTGTCAATGAATGCCCTCATACGGGCGTTCAACTCAACTGGTCTCCCGATGACTTCACCAGTGAAGATGGCAGCCTGATCATCTGCAGTACCCATGGAGCCCTCTTCGAACTGGAAAATGGCTACTGCAGTTTTGGACCTTGTATTGGAGAAAACCTGGAACAGATTCCGCTTGAAATCAATGGAGATGAGGTGAGAATNGCAGAAAATCCTGATTCTTGATCTGGCTTGAATGAAAGATTTGCTTCACGTTTAACAACTGCAACGCCGGGAAAAAACATTTTCGAATGGACGCTGNCGTTTCTCCAGTCCATCGCAAAGCCTCAGGCATCCCTGTTCAAATGATCCTTGATGAAGACATCCTCCTAAGAAAACCATGANCACGATAGCNGAAAGAATTAAAGACTTTATCGTGTTTGAGAGATTAAAGTTCATGGTTTGGATGTGCTTGGTGATAGGTTTTGAAAGAAAATGAGATGAAGTCATTTGGGTCCATTATGAACATTTTTCCTGATATCGAATATAAAATCCGATCATGATCCGTGAAAGAGGGCAAGGAAAACCTTTACGATGGGTGATCATTGTTTTGGGAGTTGTGTTCGGTGGCTACCTGCTGGTTACTTTGCTGGGGGCGGTTTTTGGACTGGCTTTTGCTGCTGGNACTATTTTCGGTGGTGCCTGGCTGCTGCACCGTCTCTGGAATTCCTGGAAAGCCCCAAAAAAGGATCAATCCGGATTGATTTCGGACCCTCCTGTTCAAAGCATTGATGAAGATCTAGAGAAACTCAAAGCGAAGGTGAACCAGAAATCTGATGAATGTTGATTACAAGGTTCTACTGCGACGATTCCGAAATCCATTTTCGCACCACCTCCAAGACCTTTTCCGGGGTATGCCGTGCCTGTTCTGAATGAACTTCCCAATCACTGACCCTTCGATGGTATTTCCCCGGTTCTGTTTCCATCTCCTGTAGAAGACTTGATTGGGGTTTTTCAAGTTCGGGCACTTTNCTGCGNCCCAAAGTCAGGATTTTTCTGAACCAGCCTCTACTTTTNAGATTTTCCTTCTCAGTCATTGCTGGTCTTCACGCAGTTGAAGAAGGATGGCATCAGTCAGTTCTTGGGTTCCCAGTGTACCTCCAAGATCCTGGGTCTGTCCCCGGGTTTCCAAAGTTTGGTAGATTGTTTTTTGGAGTGCAACGGAGGCTTGAAGAAGTGCATGGTTTTGATCCCGCCGGCTCAGCCATTGAAGNAACATGCCTGCTGAGAGCATAAGACCACAGGGATTCGCGACATTCTTTCCGCTCAGCGAAGGTGCCGAACCGTGCGCTGCCTGTGCCATGGCTTTTCGGGTTCCGGCGTTCAGGGCAGCTCCCATACCGAGGCTGCCTGCCAGTTCTGAGGCAAGATCGGAAAGGATATCACCGAACATGTTTGTCGTCACGATCACGTCGAACTCATCTGGATTCCGGACCAGCAATGCCGCTGCAGCGTCTATATGAAAATCGTTGACTGCGACTTCAGGGAAATCCGCTGAAACTTTGCGACAGCTNTCAAGAAAAAGCCCGTAGGTNAGTCTGAGTACGTTGGCCTTGTGAATGATGCTGATTTTTTTGTTTCGGTTCATTGCCAGCTCAAAGGCACTTCTTGCGATCCTTTCGCAGGCTTTTCGGGTGAATACACCCACCGCCAATGCGGTGTCCGGATGAGGCATGAATTCACCGGTTCCGAGGTGCATGTTGCGGTCTGCGTAAAAGCCTTCCGAATTTTCCCGAACGATGACCAGATCGAATGCTTTTTTTGAGTAAGGATTACTGGAGACACTCCTGGCGGGTCGGATATTCGCATAAAGGTCGAAATGTTTNCGAATGGCTCCGCTTGGATTGAGGGACTGCCGGTANTGTTCNGGATANGAAGCCGAGTCATGAGGCCCCAGCACCCATCCATCGCATGCTTCAAGTTCATCCAGTGTTTCCNGAGGAAGGGGAGGTTTTTTTTGCTGAATTGCTTCCCAACCNATTGGGAGATGCACCCATTCCAGGGATTCTGGGGCAAAATGATGGACTACCTCCTCAGTGACCTGCTTCGTGGTTTCACAAATTTCTGGNCCGATTCCGTCTCCTGGCATCAGTGCAATTCGATATTTTTTCATCGATCTTTTATCTCAATTAGAAATTTATGAATAACGATCAAATCTTTTTTGAACGAAATAGGTTCTATAAAAAAATTATGGAAATTAGTTTTCAATGGTATTCTGGAATGATTTTTGAAAAAAACTTATTAAGNTATCAATTCCATCCATTCAAAGCCTTGACCATTCTCCTTTCTGTCATATTTCTGATTGTTTCGGTTTCCAGTTTCTGGCTCTTCTGGTTTTTGTGGAACCANGATGTACGTATCGTGTTGGTGGAACACGAAGACTTTCTTGGAGAACTGATCCAGGATTGTCACCAGCGTGATCTCAACTNAGGCTGAAGAAGACTTCAGAATTGAAAATTCTGGTTAAAGGATACCCTGGCGCCTTTGGGGTATTCTCCCTTTTTATCTTGGAAATCCTTTTTGCTGAATTAATATATCTACCATCCTGATAACCAGAGTACAGGCATAACATGGAAATCTTTCAAATCATTGCNATCGGTTTTGGCAGCGGGTTGCTGCTTTCAGTCATAAGCATTGCTTTTTTCAACTCTACCAACGCAGAAAAATTCCCTTTGGGAGGTTTTCTTCCAGCACTTTGGTTGGTCAGCGATCTAGGTGGTTCTTCACAGTTGGTGGAAGGAGGTATGCTGGTGATGGGCGGGATGCTCGGTTATTACATGATTCTGTCCATGTGGCGTGGGATGCCTAACCGGTTTTCTGAAATTTTACCCCAAGCTCAGGATGCAGGGCATCATGAAGAAGCGAATGTTCCCAAGCAAGCTGCAGAAGAATCAATCATCAGTGGTAAGCCCCTGGCGGATTACCTCTGAACCCATATTTCGGTTTCTCAAAGTTTCTTTCCGATTGATCCATGGTTCTTAATCCTTAAAGGAACGGATCTACCTTTCTGCTTTTAACAATCAGATAAGATACTTCTGGTGAATTCGCTTAATGGTCTAGCAAGAGGGGAATCATTTCCGAATGATGTTGTGTTCGGGACCAAAAGGGAAACCAGTGAGGTTTTCTGATCCAGTACCAGTGACGAGAAGGATGTCGTGTTCCCGGTATCCTCCTGCACCCGGCAAGCCCTCTGGGAGCATAATCATCGGTTCCATCGAGACCACCATTCCCGGTTCAAGAATCGTTTCAATGTCTTCACGAAACTCCAACCCTGCTTCTCTACCATAATAGTGGGATAGCGAGCCAAATGAATGCCCATAGCCGAAGGTCCGGTATTGAAGCAGATCATGTTCTGCAAAGATTTCGTTCAGTTCCAAGGCAATGTCGCAGCA
>NYUB01000096.1 GCA_002683785.1 Deltaproteobacteria bacterium | reverse complement strand
ATCTGGTCCTGGACGAAATAAGCCTCGGATCGGTTACGGGGCAACTCTTCCTTCAATGGTTTTCCAATCTGGTTGCATTCCAACCAGGCTTTTCCCAGTTTTTCCGCAAGAAGAGTGAGTTTTTCTGATGTGTTTGGGAGAAATGACATGGATCAACCGATAAGATTCGGAATCTTATCATTGAAAGGATGAAAACCTCGTTAAACATTTCATTGAACGAATGGTATACATTTTCAGAGGAAATAATTCCATCAAAATTCAAGGTATGGAGCACATTTTGTTTCTCTATCCTGCTGATTCCAGTGGAATTTTATGAAAGGATTTTGATGAGTTCTGAATTTTCTCACAATCAATTAATGCTTCGTTGTTTCCATCTGGTTTGAATGATTTTAAGTCTTTTTTGAAAAAGGGGAGCATTGTCATATTTAGAACTTTTGAAATTGCCTTTCCAGCATTTTCAACCTAATTTGTGCGTTCAATAAATCACTCTCGATTTTTTGGGAAAGGCTCGTTTGACTGATATTTATCTGGTACGCCATGGTGAAAGCGAATGGAATCGAGAAGGAAGAATCCAGGGGCAATGCAATTCACCCTTAACTGAATTTGGAATCGCCCAGGCCCAGGCCATCAGTTCCTATTTTTCAGAGCATCTCAGTTTTGAGCAACTCAAGATTTTTTGCAGTCCTCTTGATCGGGCAAGGCAGACTGCCGAGATTCTTGCAGAAGGGATCAATTATCCTTTAGAAGCTATAATCATTGAACCCCGTCTGAATGATTTTAATCTAGGTAAGATTGCTGGTACCTATGGTTGGGAAAAGGTGGCAGAAATGGACCCCGAACTGGCTCGATTGCGGCTTCAAAATCCCCTTTATTTCCATCCTCCGGGTGGGGAGAGTGGTTCTGAGTTCAAAGACAGGATCAGTGAATTTCTGGATGAAATTATCCAAGACAAAACCCCCAAACTATTGATCAGTCATGGAATCGTCAATAAATTCATTAGGGGCATACGCATGAATCTTTCCGGAAAACAAATGATCGAACTCGGGGAATCACAGGATACCATCTATCATTTGAATGATTTTCAAGAACAAGAAATTAAGTTACCCCAATGGCTTGAATTGATTCCCAATTAGCCCTCCCTGTTCAAATCGGCGAATCTTCAAGGTTCGTTGATTATAATCTTATGTTTGGAAGATTCGTTTTCAGTGAAATGCACTCAGATTTTGTTTCAATCCCAGGATGTTTTTATAATCTTACAATGGTCCAAATATTTGAAACAAAGCCATGTATTTTCACTGAGCCAATAGAGATGCAACCCTCTTCAGAATAAAATGAAAAAAACTGTCCATGTAGATTTGGGTTCAAGAAGCTATGAAATCGTCATTGCTCCTGAACTGATCCAAAATTCCAGAACCTATCTTGAACCAATCATTGAGGGCAAACGAGTTGCGGTCGTTAGTGACCCTTGGGTTTCCAGAAATTATCAGGAACTCTTGAAAAACACTCTGGATCCTATTACTTCACGCTGGGATCTGTACCTCATTCAAGAGGGGGAAGATGCAAAATCCTTCGGATGCCTGGAGGGGTTGCTGGACAAAATGCTTGCTGACGGCATCGACCGTCAGTGTCTGGTGATTGCTTTTGGAGGAGGAGTGGTGGGTGATGTGGCTGGTTTTGCTGCAGCATTGTTGATGCGTGGAATCGAACTGATTCAGATCCCTACCACCTTGATGTCGCAGGTTGACAGTTCCGTGGGAGGGAAAAATGCGATCAATACCCGTCAGGGGAAAAACTTGGTTGGAAGTTTTTTACAACCCAAGATTGTTCTGAATGATGTCTCCATCCTCTCTTCCCTGCCTGCAAATGAAATGAAATCAGGGTATGGAGAAATTCTGAAGTATGGTCTATTACGTGGAGACAAGGAATTCGTATGGATGGAAAAAAACCTTTCTGCAATCATGAACCATGACAGAGACGCATTGGTTGAAGTAATCAGGATGGGATGTGAGACAAAAGCTTCGATTGTCAGTGAAGATGAACGGGACAAAGGCAAACGTGCCCTGGTCAACCTTGGCCACACCTTTGCTCATGCCTTTGAAACCTTTGCCGGATTCGGAAGATTTCAACATGGATTGTCGGTCGGTTTGGGAGTCATCGCTGCAGGTCTTCTCTCGGAAAAAACCGGTTTCTGTCCAGAAGGCATCACGGACCGGGTCAAAAAACATGCAGATGATGCAGGCATGCCCATATCCCTTCAGTCACTCCATTCTGAAACGACCTGGATCAAGGAGGAACTTTATCAAAAAATGATGCATGATAAAAAAACCGTCAATGGCAGGATCAACTTCGTCCTTTTGGAAGAGTTGGGAAAGCCTTTCGTCTGTAATACTGTCTGTAAGGAAATGGTTTTAGAGACACTTGCAGAAATAGGAGCGGTCTAAATCGATAAGGGTATAAAACAGAAGCAGGACTCGAAGTGAATAAACATGTTGCACTGATCGGTGGGATCACGGGGGCTGTGGGCTCAGCACTGGCAAGAGAACTTTGCTCAAGAAACAACTGGGAAGTCCACGGACTTTCTAGAAATGCTCCTACCCGTCCCATTGAAGGGGTGAATTATGGTCAACTTGATTTGAACGATCAGGATTCGTTACAGACAGGACTTTCTGCCTTCAAGGATGTCACGCATCTTTTTTATTGCGGAAGAGCAACCCATGCAGAACAGGTTCTGGAAAACGCGGAAGACAATCTCAGATTGTTGGATCACCTCGTTTGCGGTGTGGAAACGGTTGCAGAGAATTTGGAACATGTGCATCTGGTCCAGGGAGGAAAATATTATGGAGTGCATGTTGGCCCTTTCCCAACTCCCGCCCGGGAGGAGGATTCTCGTGCTCCCATTCCGAACTTCAATTATGACCAGCAGGATTATCTTGACCAAAGGTCAAAAAACAGAAAGTGGTCCTGGTCTGCATCCAGGCCAAATACCCTCCTGCATTATTCTCCACAGATCTCCAGAAATATTGTCAGTACCCTTGGAGCCTACGCTGCCATATGCCGTGAACTTGGAGCTTCGCTGGATTTTCCAGGAAATCCTGGTGCCTTTGAGAGCATCACACAAATGACCACCATCGAACTGCTGGCCAAAGGAATTGCCTGGATGGTCACTGAAAAATCATGCCTGAACCAGGCCTTCAACTTCACGAACACAGATGTCTTTCGCTGGAAGCACCTGTGGCCCAGGATTGCAGAATGTTTTGACATGGTCCCTGGTTCCGTAAGGCCTCTGAAACTCGAAGAGGTGATGTCTGAAAGAGATGAAGTCTGGAAATCCATCGCTAAAAAATTTGGACTGAAAACCAGCAGTTTAGATCAGGTGGCGAATTGGGGTTTTGCCGATGCAACGCTTGAAAGGTACTGGGATGAAATTCTAAGTCATAATAAATGTCGTAGCTTGGGATTTCATGAATGGGATGAGACTGAAACCAGGTTTGTCCATCTACTCAAACAATATCAAAATTCTGNGATTCTTCCCACTTGATCAGGAAACTTGGNGCANTGCTCTNNACANATTTTGATGAATCCGAATTNCTGAAAACGATGAACGATTTCCCNCTCAAAGGTGTCATAGGAATCATTGCAAACCATCCCAATGAATTGGACTTGGCCCTTGAGTTGAGGCTGAATTGCGTTGAAATCCGGGCTGATCTGCTGCTGGATGTTGGAATTACAATCGATCAAATTCTAGAATTGGTTCGAAGCACNAAATCAAAACAGCTGGCTTCACTCTTGACCTTGAGGCACCCAACGCATGGGGGAAAGTTTTTTGGAACAGAAGAAGANCGCATTCAAATCAATCAGGCTGCTTTGGATGCAGGGGCAGACATCATAGATCTGGAATGGGCCACGGATTCTGCAGAAGCCATGATCCAGAAAAAAGCTCCGATGGTGCTTTCCCATCATGATTTTGATGGAATGCCGACCCATCAGGAACTTCAGGAAATGACCATGAAAATGGGCGAGTTGGAGCCTTGTGCAATCAAGGTGGTTCCAACTGCTTCCACTTTGAAACATTCGTTTCAAATGCNGGACTGGGTCCGTGACGCCAAAGATGGAATCTCCCGGATTGGATTTGCTATGGGACTTNAAGGGACCTCCAGCCGGATTTTAACGACTGCCTTTGGAGCTCCGATCAGCTATGCGAGTTTTGGAGAAGCAGTTGCTCCAGGACAACTTTCCATGAATGAACTCCTGGAACTTTATCAAATTCAGAACTTGAATCAGCAATCCAGAATTTATGCATTGGCAGGTGATAAGGTGAATAACTCGCCTTTGCTTAAAACCATCAATGCGAAGTTCCAGAAGCAGCAGGAAAATGCGGTTTGTATTCCTTTGGAAACAAAANATATTGATGAATTAATCGGAGTAATCGAAAACAACCGATTTGCAGGAGTTCAGCTTGTCCCTCCTTTGGAAGAGCAATTTAAAAAACAAGGTGCCCACCAGGAAAGCTCAGTAGCTCCTTCCTTATTTCAAGTTCTGTCCTGAACGTGGAGTTCACAAAATCGAAATAAAATTTGAATCAAATCCAAAGATTCAGAATTTCAGGAATGATTTGGATTGAGGAGAATGGAGGTAATTTCAGGGAAAAGATTTTTTAAATAGCAGCTTCGGTTTCTGCGTTCTCNGTCAAGGAGGATAGGGAAGGTCCGGGCTTCAGGATCGATGCCATTTGGGGAGAAAGCCTACGGAAACTGCAGCTCGAAATGACGGGATTCAGCAAGGGTACATTGTCATCTGGAGCGGAACCTTTTTTTGAAGGATTTTCCTTTTTTGCTGATGGATGGTGATGATTCGCAGGAAGGGTTTTTCTGGTTTCCATCTCTGGCATCTTGNGGTTGCCGGNAGAAGAAAACGGTATGGATGGTTCATGGTGCAATGCGTCTGTCAACGTCATTTCGGTCATTTCCTTCATCAATACTTGTTCTNTCCTTGATTCTGTTGAAGAACTTCTGTTTTCAGGGAGGCTTTCCCGATCCCATTTACCAATCCAAAAGACAATCCATGAAATGATTGCCATGGAACAAAGCAGAATGCCGAGAGAAATGAATCCACCGTTCAAATCGACTGGAATTTGATTCAACCATTCCATTCAAANGNCCATCAAATAAAGGTTTTTTCAAAACATNAAGNTTATGTGTTGATTACTGCAATTATTACTCCAAAATTATATAATAATATTTTNTTCATTAAGAATGAAATCTCAGNCNTTTTNAAGAANATGCTCAANGATNGGTTCNGGACGATATTNCTGAGGTAGGAAATCNNCNGGAAATGTCTGCAAGCCAGAATGNTTTCTACTGGCCTGTACTGTGCATTCCAACAAAAAAGGTTGAGACAAATACGGTTCGAAAAATTACAAGGAACATTTACTGGAAAAAGGATGGGCTACAGGAAAAACCTGGGAATCATTTTAATCATGACTTCCCTTCTTCTGTTGGGCGGTTGTGGTTGGTCGATGTTGATGACCTCAGAAGAACGTGCTGCCGTAGCATTCAAAAGTGGAACGGAAGCCTATGAAACGGCAGAATTCAGTCAGGCTACAGGTTTTTTTCGGCAGGTTCCTCCAGAGTCGGCTCTCTACAATCAATCTGTCCAAATGATTCTCAAGATTCCTTTTCAGAGGGGAATGCAGGCTTTTGAGATGCAAGATTATGATCGTTCGGTTCGGGAATTCCGGAAGATCGACAAGACCTCTCCGGATTATGAAAAGGCTCAGCGTTTTCTTCAATATGCCATCTTTGCACAACAGCAGGATCTTTATAATGACCTGAAAGGAGAGGATAGGATCAAGGCACTGGGTATTATGGCGGAAATGGCAGTGGAACTCAGAGATACTGATATCCTGAGCAACAGCCTTGAAACCATTGGTTCAGAGCTTTCGCAATCTTCATCGGCTTCTGAATCGGAAGAACTGATGAAGATGATGGAAAACATGATCTCCGTCACCGAGGATCCTGAAGTAAGGAAAAACACCCTCAATCAACTTCTCGGGGATTTCAAAAAACTGCACCAGAATCCGAATCTACGTCCTCAGATGTTTAATCTGATCGGACAAATCAAAGTCGGGATGCTCTAAGGTTTCTCTGTTTTTTTAACTGCTTTCATTTCTCTGAGGAAGGAACTTCGAACGTTTCAGAGCACCCTTTCCAAGCCAGCCTGTCTGCAACGCCATCAAAAGCACTAGTCCATAGGCTAGATATTCCCGGTTCAGGGACAGCATCAGATCATAACTCCCATGAAGCAGGGTGGAATAAAACCATCCCGATAAGATCCAAAGCATTGGGATGTAATAAGCTTGGGGATCGTTTTGATGCTTCTGAAGATGGATTTTTGATTTTGCCACCAAGAAACCCATGGGTACGCTCATGAAGGCATGGGCTGGAAGGGTGACGATTGAGCGAGAAACAATGACCGGGACTCCATACTGTTCCAGATAAAACCAGTTTTCGATGGTGGCAAAGCCCAATGCGATGACTGCAGCGTATAGGATGCCGTCGAACGGTTCCTCCAGATGCCGACTAGGATAGACGACCAACAGGAGGATCAGCAGTTTTGCCAACTCTTCATTGACTCCTACCATCATCCAGAATCCCGCACTAAAGAGCGGAATGCTTTGCCCCAGAATTTCCGTCACAGGAAAACGTGCCCCGGGCCAGAAAGCGGTGTATTTCTCGATGGAATGATTGAGCACCAGTGCCATCAACCCACTGATGAAGCCTCCTGCAAAAAGCAGAAGCAATAGCATCAACCGGGTCTGTTTATAACGGTGGGAGTGGTAAAATACCCAAACCCAAAGTAGTGCCGGTGCTAAGATCAGTCCGGCAGTGGAAAGCATGATTTGTCGTAACTAAGTTTGATTAATGAATATCTCCGTGGCATATTTTAAAGTTTGCTGAGTGTATGTCCAATTAGAACTGGCTTCACTCTTTGCTATTGCCTGATTTCCAAAGGATTCTGACTCATGGAACGCGTTCCCCTATCTATACGTAAGGATCACCAGGATTTTGAAATCCTTGCAGGTAAGATTCAAGAAAGCCGCTATTTCCAGAACATCGACATCAGTCTTTTGAAGGAACTTCTTCGCCAAGGAGAGATTGTCAATTTTAAGGCGGAAGAACACCTGATCCGCGAAAGTGAAGACCGAAAACCAGAAATCTATGTCCTCATAGAAGGTTCCCTGGCGGTCCTTTCACGGGAAACCTTTTTGATGAGATTGGAAAAGGCAGGTGACATGGTGGGTGAAATGTCGATCCTGGATGACCGTGAAAAAAACACAACCAGCGTGGTGGCGGAAACGGAATCCACAGTAATTGCTTTTTCCCACAATCTTTTCGAGGTGGAACCTGGTGCTTCACGGGTTTCAGTGGTTTATCTCATTTTCACGCACATCCTCAGTGAGAAACTTCGTATCACCTCCGCTAGAGTGATGCTGGAGGGAAATGTTCGGGAAGAGGATAACTCCCAGCCTCAATTGGCATTGGTCGAAGGGGACAATCTGTTAAGGGAGCAGTTTGCATCGTTGATCGAAAAGAACTGGGAAAACGTCCAACTGGAAACGTATGAAACCCCCCAAACATTTCTTCAATCAGAAAATCAACTGATCGACCTGCTCATCATGGATCCTGGATCATCCCAATCCATGAATGAGATCCGCGACTGCATTCTTGTTTCCAAGCAGCGTGCAAGAGCCATTATGATTGTCAGTGATTTTGCCGAGGACACTGAAAACCGAAGACTATTGTCACAATGGGGAGTTTTCGAATTTTTAGCCAAGCCCTGCCCCGAGTTCGATTTTGAACATGCCCTGAACCGTCAACGAGTCATTCACTACCGTGAGCGTGAATTAAAACGTGTGGAAGAGGCTGCAGATACAGATCGTCTGACGGGCCTTGCAAACAGGAGGAGGTTGGATGAATTCGTTGAAGCCTTGGTGACCCTCTATCCTGAGGAGCGTGCGCCGTTCTCACTCGTCATCAGCGATGTTGATAATTTCAAACATTACAATGACACACACGGTCACCAGATGGGCGATGTTGTATTGGCCAGAATATCAGGAATTCTCAAAAATCGGGTGAGACGTGGAGATCTTGCCGCACGTTTTGGAGGTGAAGAGTTTGTGGTCATCCTTCCCAAATGCGGCAGTGAAAATGCGATGCGTATTGCAGAACAGCTTCGTGTTGCCGTCGAAGAGGAGGATATTCCCTACCAGGATCAGCAACCGCTTGGAAACCTGACTGCCACCTTCGGAGTGGCGACTTTTCCCGAAGATGCGGATGATGTGGAAACACTTCTGAAAAAAGCAGATGACTGCCTTTATAAAGGAAAAGAATCCGGTCGGAATGTGGTCATCAGTGCTTCCAACCTCAGTTCCTGAAAGTTTCAATAAAAAAAACTTGTTTTCCTGGTAATTGGGCTATATATTAATGTGTTTTGTTAATGAACACTTGGACACGCTTTTAGATCTGAAGGAATGAGAACGGTTTTCCCTAGAAAAGAAGATTTTATTGATGGCACCAGACCTCGTGATTGGTGGGTAGTGGATGCGGAAGGACAGACACTTGGACGCTTGGCAACCAGGATTGCAAATGTATTACGCGGCAAGCATAAACCGATTCATTCATATCATGTGGACACCGGAGATTTCGTGGTCGTCTTGAACGCAGGGAAGATCCGTGTGACAGGCAACAAGGAACGTGAAAAAATGTACCATCATCACACCGGTTATCCTGGTGGGATCAAATCTGCACGATTTTCAGAACTTCGTGAAAAGAAACCAGAACAGATGGTCTACAATGCTGTCAAGGGCATGATGGCAAAAAACGCCCTCAACCGTCACGCGCTCAACCGCCTTAAAGTCTATAATACTTCGGAACATCCTCACGAAGCACAAAAACCAAAACAGCTTTCCATCTGAAATGAACACCCCCACCATCCAGTATTACGGAACCGGCCGCCGAAAATCATCTGTGGCTCGTGTTTTTGTCAGGCCCGGAACAGGAAAAATTACCGTTAATAAAAAAAAACTGGATGACTACTTCGGCAGGGAAACCCTGAAGATGATCGTTCGCCAACCTCTTGAGATCATTGAAAGCCACAACCAGTTTGATATCTTCATTAATGTCAATGGCGGTGGGCTCTCCGGTCAGGCCGGAGCGATCCGTCATGGATTGTCCAGAGCTTTGGTGGTGGCAGTCGAAGATTCCCGCAGTACCTTGAAAAAAGCGGGAATGCTCACACGTGACGCCCGTGAAGTGGAACGTAAAAAATACGGAAAACCTGGAGCCCGTAAAAGCTACCAATATTCAAAACGCTGATTCAGACGCGTTTGGTTCCTGCCCTGCCTTGCGGGGTTCTTATATAGTCTCCCTCCTTTTTAACGGAACATTTCGTTCCGATGTCCTTCAATGTTTTTGAAAAAGTGGATGCGCTGACTTCCATTGGTTTGGTTTTGTGGACCTTGGTTTCACTGGGATTGACGCTGAATGTCATCCATCCTCTGATGAATCGTGACAAAGCCAAACCACTCAACCTCCTATTGGGATTTGGTCTTGGGTGGATCATTGGGGAATTGGCTCCACAGTGGATCCTTCTCAACATGGGAGGTTTTCTTCTATTGCAGATTTTTAGTGATCTGGAACCAATCGTCTTTTTTGGGTTGTTAGGAATCCATTCTATTTTGTGGCTTTTTCTCATCATCCGGCTTTGGCTTATCCTCAACCTTCCTCAACGGTTGGAAGAACAGATGCAGAACCAGCTTGGTCAGTTCTTCCTGAAAACAAGTACGCGGAATCCTCCACCGCAGTCATTCGCTCAAGTGGACTGGAAATCCTTGTGGCTGCCTGCAAGCATCTTCAACAATCCAGAGATTGAGGTGGAATTTAATCGTGAATTCGAAGCTGAGCCGGGTTTAAAATTGAAATTGGACCTTTATCGTCCACGTGAATCAGGGAAGAACCGGCCCATGTTGATCCAGATTCATGGTGGAGGTTGGGTGATCGGCAGCCGGCGCCAGGGGGCATTCCTTTTAAGCCGCATGGCTTCACGTGGTTGGGTCTGTTGTTCGATCGACTACCGTTTCAGCCCGGAAATCCGGATGCCGGAACATTTGATCGACTGTAAGCGTGCTTTGAAGTGGATCCGAAGTCATGCCCAGGATTTGGAAATCGATCCGGATGCAGTGTTTGTGACCGGTGGTTCTGCAGGTTCCCATCTGGCGTTGATGATGGCTCTCACAGCCAACCACCCCAAATTCCAACCCGGGTTTGAGGAGGTGAACACCCGAATTCAGGGTTGGGTTGGGTTTTACGGAGCTTTTGACATGCATTCCGCCTTTGAAAATCACCATCGAGAAAATGCACGCAGGAAACTGCTGGAGGTCGTGATGGGAGGAACTCCTGATACCCATCCAGAGGTTTTCCGATTGTCTTCACCCTTTCAATGGTCTTCAAGGGAGATCCCACCGGGGATGATGCTTCAGGGCGGACACGACACCTTGATTCCGATGGAGGAGGCCGTGCAGATGCAACTTTACTTGCAAAAGCAGGCAGAGGAAAAACAGGTCCTTCTCAAGGTTCCACTGGCACAGCATGGGTTTGACATTTTCCCTTCGATTACGGCACAGTGCGTGGTGCCTTTTGTGGAACGCTATCTGGTAGAGCAGTACCAAAAACTCCAGCAGAAAAGAAACGATGAACACTGAAATCCTGAACAAAAAGGAAACCATTGACGAATCAGAAGCCCTGGTGCTTTGTGAAGAAAATGAAGGCTTGGTTACCCTGACTTTGAATCGTCCTCGTCAGTTCAACGCCTTGTCTGAAGAGGTGTTAGCAGCTTTGCAACAGGAACTCGACCGAATCGCTGAGGATCAGAATGCCAGGCTGGTGGTGATCGCTGGAAATGGAAAGGCCTTCTGTGCAGGTCATGATCTGAAACAAATGCGTGCCTGCAGGGAAGAGGACTATTACCGAACACTCTTCAAACAATGCAGCAAAATGATGCTGACCCTGAATCAAATGCCTCAGCCTGTGATTGCAAAAGTTCAGGGGATTGCTACGGCGGCAGGTTGCCAGTTGGTAGCTGCCTGTGACCTGGCTGTTGCCTCTGATGATTCCCGCTTTGCCACCTCAGGGATCAACGTTGGGTTGTTCTGTTCCACACCTTCGGTCCCTGTCAGTCGGAATTTGGGACGTAAACAGGCCATGGAGCTTCTACTCACCGGAAATTTTATCGATGCCCATACCGCCCTTCAATGGGGGCTGGTGAACCGCGTCGTCCCTGCCTCACGACTGGATCAGGAAGTAGACGATCTTGCGGGATCCATCATGTCCAAGTCCTGGGTTGCCGTAGCGACTGGAAAACGGATGTTCTACAAGCAACTAGAATTGCCTCTCGAATCTGCCTACGACTATGCCTCAGGAGTGATGGCTGGAAACATGATGGCCGATGACGTTGCTGAAGGAGTGGACGCCTTCATGCAAAAACGACCTCCAGTTTGGAAGGATCGCTGAATTAGCCAAACCGTCCAAAAATTGAACTCATCTATTTTGTATTCTGGGCTGTAAAGCATTGAAATCAATCTCTTGGGATCAGATGCTTTGGTCATGTTCATTTTGAATCCTTGTTGTGTGATCATGGGGATTAGTTCCAACGTCAATAGCATTGTTAAATCACCATGTCTTTACATCAGGCGATCTTGGATGAAGATAAAGAGGTGATCATTGAGTTGTTGGATGCTGGTCATTCAGTAGAAAATCTCAACAGCGCTGGTTGGTCTCCTTTGCTGCTAGCAGTAGTATGGTGAAGATTCTCCTTGATCATGGTGCTAGAACCAGAATGTAAGATGGATTCGGCTAAACAGCTTATACCTGGGGCAACGAATTCGGAGGCCCGGAACTGTTTGATTTATTGCTGATGGAAGGAGGATGATTCCCTCTATTTTTTATCCTTTCAATTAGGCAGATAGAGCGAGGGATTGTTCCTGATTTTCTAAATAGAGGGGAAAACGGATGAAGAAGGTAGTCCCCTGGTTGGGTTTGCTTTCGACACGGATGTTACCGTGGTTTTGAGTGACCAGTGTGTATGCAAGCGCCAATCCCAGGCCGGACCCCTGCTTCCTGGTTGTGAAGAAGGGCTCGAAGATCAGATCAAGATGCTCAGAAGGAATGCCTACCCCTGTATCGGCTACGGAAAAAACAATTTGAGATTCATCAGAAAGTTGTTTGTTCCTCTTGATTTCCAAATTGAGGGTTCCACCTTCAGGCATGGACTGTAGGGAGTTGACCACAAGATTCAAGAGCACCTGTTGAATCTGTTGTGCATCTACGTGTATTAAGCCGGGATTCGAATCGGTAGAGATGTTTACATGCACCCCCTTCGCTTTGGCCTCACCTTCGATCAGCATCTTGAGTCCGGAGAGGATATCTTCAGGGAGGTGGGGAAGGATTTCCGGAGGGGAGGGTTTGCCGAATGTGTTCAGATCACGTGTGATTTTACTCAATCGCTGAATTTCAGAAACAATCAGTTCCAGTTGCTGCCATTGTGAACTGTTCTCGGAGAAGTCTTCCTGGATGGACTGGGCAGTGATTCGGATTGCTCCTAAAGGGTTGCCAACCTCATGAGCGATTCCAGCAGTGAATCGTCCGAGGGTAGAAAGTCTTTCAGCACGTATCAGTTCTGATTTAAGATTTTGTTCACGGCGTTCCATCAATTCTTTTTCAGTGATGTCGTAAAGGATGTAGAGGGCATAAACAATCTCTCCAGAATGATTGTGGATCGGTGATATCCGCCCTAGAAAAATTCTTTCATGCCCATCCAGACAGTTGATTTCCTTGGAAGGTTGTTCAAGCACCTGGTGCTGGAAGACTTTTTCGAGATCTCCACATTGTTTTTCTGGCAAACAATTTCCACAATAGCTCAGTTCTTCCGAAAGGAGTTCACAACAGTTTCTTTCACTGGTTGGATTGAAGTGGTTCAACTTCTGCTGGAAATAATCATTGCACCAGACCACCTTATGACTTCGATCGATGAGGAGCATCCCTGCTCCAATGCCTTCGACAACCCGTTCCAGTTTTTCTTTTTCCAAAATGATTTCCTGGGTCCGGAGTTCGATCAGGTTTTCAAGGCTGCTTTGATGTTCTCGGATCTGAAGGTCACGTGATTCAAGGGAAGTGGCCATCATGGTGAAATCCTGAGCTAAATCTTCTAGTTCATCATTGGTGCGGACCGGGATCCGAATGTCGTAGTCCCCTACCGCGATGCGTCTGGCACCTTCACGCAGTTGAAGCAACGGGCGGTAGAAATGCCTGGCGGCAAGGAGGCCAAATCCGAGAGCCACCATGATGCAGATAAGAAGGATGGCAATACTATAGCCACCAAATATGATGAAGGGGCTGATGATTTTATCCTGTTCCCCCTCCAAAACGAGGTGCCAGTGTTCTCCTTCATGCAGGGAGGTAGGAATGACTGGATAATCAACCATGAATTCTGACAGAGAAGTACGGATATGATGGTTTCCAGAAATTTCAGACCCAATCAATTTTATAATCCTAGGGTCAGTATTTTTCTCATCGTTCAAGAATAGGTCGAAAATTCCATTCTTCTGGCTACCCGAAGCGAGGATCTTTCCTTGTTTGTCAACAAGGTGGAGTCTTTCGTAGTTCATTGAGGGAGTGCCCTGAAGCACTTCCAGCAGGGATCGAGCATAGACNTTGATGATGAATATTCCCTCCCTTTGCCCTTTGAACTCTACGGGTGTTGCATAACGGAAGACTGGCAGCAGTGGTGTTTCCACCATCCCATGCTCAATATTGTAGTCCATCTGTGAGACGAACATTTGCCCTGCTTCAAGTTCAATCGCCTGCTGGAAATAATAACGGTGCACTTTCATCTGAAGGGCCGTTGGAGGAAGAGCATATGCAGATCCCCGTTTGTGTTCGATTCGGATTACTTCCATTCCTTGACGATCAAGAAATCTAAGTTGGTGATAAAAAGGATTGTGCTGTGCGAGCATCAGTAACTGCAGTTCAACCCTTTTTCGGTATTCCTCTTCTCTGGTATGACCTNTCATGCTGAAGTATTCATGAAGTTGAGGAGACTTGGTAAAACGAATCAGGTCCCCCCCCATAGTTTCCAGAAAGTCGTCAACCCGGCTTCCGATGGTTAGAGCATCACTGCGCAGAGTGTNTAGGGATAATTTGCGCAGTTCATTGAGTCCGACCAAGGAAGAAAACAGAAAGAACGAGATCAGTGGAATGGTTGCCAGTCCGATCGTAAGAATCAGCAACTTCAGTCGGATCGGAATCCGCCCGAAAAGGTGATTGAGATCCTTCATTTTAGGAACTCATGATTCAGAATAATCATGCCTTGAAAGTCGACATGATGGTCTACTGAAGGATTGAGATGAAAGTCATGAAGTTCAAAAAGGATTCTCAGGCCAAAAGCATCTGAAAGATACCTTGTGGACCTTGGAATAATATACCGGCCAGGGAGGAAAAACCTGGGAGTGACTTTTACCATCCACAATAATCCCATGTAACTATAAAGAAATTTATTTTTGAGCCTCCTGGTTATCCTTTGTATCACATCATTTTTGTTTCGGGAAGGGTTAGTGAAATGTATAGAAAATAAAGACAGGGTTTGTTTAAAATACTAATATCGTTTAAATATTCTTTCGCGAGTAATCTAAATTGTTTCAAAGTTGTGCATCCACACCCCAGTGTCACCTGAAAAAGACAATATCATTGCTGAGATGAGAATTAGGATTGCTCAAACTCCGGAAAAAAGCATTATCATAGTATTATGACAAACGGAACAGGATATGATGCTCTAAAAGCCCGTACCTTTTTCATCCCTGCTCTTATGATTTTATAGGGGATTCCATTAGAGAATGTTCCCCAAACACGTTTTTGCACAAAAGGAAAGAAACATATCAATGGGGTCATACTTCGTTGATTATGTCCTTAATGGTCTGAATACCCCGGATCAGGGATTCCTTATGGATGTCAGATGGTATTTCGACGTCTGTGCTCAGTAAAAAAAGCCGGGATTCCCTGGCTATGTTCAAAATCTCCTGTTGTTCTAAAAAATTCTGGATTTCCTTGGGGTCCTTTTCGAGTAAAGAGACTGGTAGGGATAACGACAGCCTTTTTGTGTTTCTTTTGTTGTCAGGTAAAGATCCTACGGGAAAAATGATTTCATCGACAATCTTTCCCAGTTGGTCCGTATTTTCAGGATGCCATTGACCTAACATCAGCAGTGGGGAGAGGTCATAAAACTTTGCGGTATTCCAGAGCGGGGCATAGCAACGGCGGAGACGTTTCACTACTTCATTGTCAAGCTGCGGAAGAATATTTTCGTGGACCACCAACATATCCGCTCCTGCGTCTCCCAAAGCCTTTGTGAAAGTCACCACGGCCCGGGCAGATTTTCCAAGCAGTTCCGGGTCCTGACAGGCCTCTTCCGCGGTCATGCCGGCCAACTGCGCAGTCAACGTGACGGGTCCGGGAATGATGTTCAGAAGAAGGGTGTTCGGCAGGAGGATGCTGAGCCTCCGAGTGACATCGAGGGCNGTTGCNACACGNCCGGTTTGAGAAAGCCTTTCCGTGAGAGTTTCCATGTCATCCNGGAAACCCCCAGTGTGTGTGAGGCAGGGTGGGGAACGATCCCGCGACACGCTGCACCCGAAAACCTCTGCCAGGAGCAGGGGGTCGCCCTGGCTGACGACGCCGTCACATTGGAAAAAATTGTGAATGGTGCGCAGGGAATTGGAAAGCTTGGTGGGATCCTCCAGAAACTCGCTTACAGGCAGGCCCTCTAACTCTGCGCCAAAAGAAAAAACCCAGGGGATGAACAGGCCCCCTTCCCTGATGCGCTGTCTTTTTTCTCGGGTCAGTATGAACTCCTAAAATTTGAAGGGCCGCACAGGATGAATCTACGGATTGGGAGGGAATACCGCTTAACTCAACCTGAAATTATCTTATTACGGATTATCCTGTCTTCCTGTCAATTTCCCTGAAATTCTACTATGGCCTGAATGGCGGCGCAACGATCCCGGCATCGGGCCAGGTCCCATAGAATTTCAACAGGGATTCGTCCATCTGCTGTCCGAGCCAATCTTGTTCAAACTCGTCATAAGTTTTGGCCTGCTGAATTCGATTTTGACGCTCTTCCTGTCGAGCGGTCTCAGTACCTTCTTGATCCAGTTTCAACGTTTCCGTATTGTACTGNGCTTTGTACACGTTTTGCGCNGACCANTCNGAAATGATTTGATCCTTGATNTCNTGNATNACNAATTCCGGCTCNCNNTCNAANGGGTCNCCGTANCCGGCTCCTCCNGTGGCAAANCCGAAAGTGATGACATCATTTTGATTCACCGGACGGGTGGCACGTCCGAAAAATTCATTTTGCCAGTCGCCGCCGATACTTTTTTCTTTGAGCATCGGAAAAAGTTCCAAACTCAAACCATTGCCTTCNTTCATTTGTTCCATCANGTCGGCATTGGAAATGCTGATTCCNGGAACNGTNCAGGGTGCNTANCCNCCAAACATGGGTTGCGGAGTCTGCATTTTNCTGTTGTCNGAAATNGCCATGAAAAACAAATACGGCACATGNTGCGCCACCCANATTTGCACCGTTCCCACGCCNCCNCGATATTTGCCGTGNCCGCANGAATCTTTCCAGTGATTGGAAAGNGGNATNAATAAGGGNAGATCATTTTCCATTTCTTCAATNTCCGGAGTNCNTCCNTANACACACCANGGAAAACCGAAGGCATTNACNCCNTCCATTTCCGGTCTNCCNCCNTGNCCTTCGCTGTTGAGCGAATANGCCAGCATGTCCGCAAAAGGCAGNTTCCANTGNGAAAGTCCGGCNANCACCATNGCGTTTCCNGCATTCCCNTGAGANGCACANGACTGTCTCCACATATTNTTNGTGCTAAACATCATTTTGCCGAANACGTTGTGAACGCCACTCATGATTCCTGTGGCAATCATGACGGAACAACTGGTCGCTGCCCGTGCATCCGGATTGAGACAACTGCCCGGAGGAAAGACGAAATCGATGGGCGCAAAGGTGGCGCTGCTGATGGGCAGATCATGAAACACATATTCATACACATAATTCGCGACGTGTCCGACCGCCGCCTGCACATGCGCGTTGTAGGAATAGGGATTTTCCGGGGAGGTTCCACTGAAATCCATGGTCAGCGAGTCCCCTTTCTTTTCCAGAGTCATGTGGCTGTTTCGCACCAGGCCTACCTCAAAACCGACACCATCGCCGAAATTGACACATGTGTATTTGCCGTCGGGCCAACTGCTGATTCGCTTGCGCGCACCTTCTTCGGAGACCATCAGCATTTTGCGGAACAGCCCGACTACATAATCACGTCCACGTTCCTCTGCCAGTTCAACGATGCGATTGAGTGAACGGTGCGCAGAAGTCGCCCGCGCCTTTAAGTCGATCACCAGCATTTGCGGTGCACGAATACCGAAGGCACTCATTGTTTCTACAAAATCTTCACGGATTTCATAGTTTTCCCCAATCTTAGTCGGCGGACAATTGAGTCCTTCCATGAAACGCGAAGTGGCGTTGATTGGCATTCCACCAGGTTCGCTGGCTCCAGTTTCAGTGGTATGAACAGCAGCTCCGGTCCAGGCAATCAGTTCACCTTCATAAAAAACCGGCATCAATACCACTTCGTCAGGATTGTGAATTCCTCCGTAAAGCGCATCGTTGGTGAACCAGATATCTCCTTCTTTGATGCCAGGATTATCCTGGTACGAATTGAGGATGAACTTGATCAGGATGGGCTGGATGATGGCGTGTAGATAAGTTCCGCAGCTGGCATTCGCCAAATCGCCTTTAGCTGTGAAAAGAGCAACCATCGAATCTCCCGCAATCCCCATCATGCTCCGTGAGGAACGGACGAAAACCTCCATCGCTTCATCCAGGATGTTGTTGGTTCGTTCAAAACCGACCTCGTAATCGCCTGGCCCCAATGTGTCGACGCAACGCAGTTCGTCATCATCCGCAGGCACTACCTTGATCATAGCCAGTTTTTCATCAGCAGTGGGAATAGTCATTTTTTCTCCTTATCAGTCTGAAAATGTCACATAAAAAATATGGAAATAACATTGTGAATGAGGTTTTAAGCCCGTTCGATTCGGGCAAATAAATGTTCATCAACGCGGCAAATATAACCTGGTGGAACCACCAGTGTTGTATATTCCGTTTCCAGAATGGAAGGTCCTGATATTTGGTTGCCTGCTTTGAGTTTGGAATAATCGTAAACCAGAGTTTCCTCGAATCCTCCGTTACCCCAGAAGCATGGTCGTTTTGTGCGCAGGGCCTCCGATGGGTCCGGGCCTGCAACCGGATATTCCGGAATATCCGGCACCTCTGTCGGAATGGAGGCTGTGAGGACGAAACTCTCCACGTATACCCCGCCATCGGGATGACAGACAAGTGGGCTGAAGGCGTTGCTGAATTCCTGTTCGAACTCATCATAAACCGCCTTCATGTCGGCTTCTGAATTGACGTGCAAAACAGGTGAACTTGAGCGCTTCCGGTGAACTTGCCCGCCGTAAAGCATATCCAGTTCCAGGCGGAATACCGCATCGTCCACGGGCATTCCTTCGCCGGCAAGTTCCTTCTTTGCCCGTTCAATAAGCAAATCGACCACACCGTTGAAATCGTCGTAATTTGTGCCGAACTTGCGGGTCCCGGGTTCCATCAAAACAAAACGCCGTGAGTTTTCGTAGATGTGCATGACATCCATCACGGATGAACCATGCGCGGAAAAAACGGGAGAAAACGGAAAAACAACCGCCGTCGGAATATCGCCCATGTATCCCGCCACATGCGTTGGACCGCCACCGCCAATGGCAAAAAGAACAAAATCCCTGGGATCGTAGCCGCGCAGGTGAATTTCCTTGCGGATAGCGGTACCCATGTTCTCGTCCACGATTTTGCGAATCAGTATTGCCGCCTCTTCAACCGAGACCCCAAGGGGGCCGGCGATCTTTGACTTAATCGTTTCCTCGGCTTTCTTTTTGTTCAGCAGCATCTGTCCGCCGAAATAATAATCTTCATCAAGATAACCCAGCACTAGGTCCGCATCCGTAACCGTTGGTTCCTCTCCACCCTGGTCATAGCAGGCCGGCCCTGGATACGCCCCGGCGCTTTGAGGCCCAACCTCCACCCGGTTGCCGAGCATTTTGTTGACCGAAGCAATCGAACCTCCACCTGCGCCGATGGACATGGTCTGCAGCATGGAGATGCCAACCATCCAGCGGTCCAGGATGGGGCGGAAGTCGTAGTTCCGCACACTCTGATCTACCACCAGTCCAATGTCGAAACTCGTGCCGCCGACATCACAGGCGATCACGTTTTTGTAACCGAGTCCCTGGGCCAGTTTGTGTGAACCGATCAGGGCTGCTACAGGACCTGCGCTGTAGGTGCGGACGGCGTCCGTTTTGAAGACTTCTGCCATTCCTCCGGAATTGTGAACCATCATCAACGGGCCTTTGTATTGGTAATCCCGGAGACGGTCCCACATGGCCGCGAGTTCCATCTGCATGGCCCGGAAAAGGTAGGCATCCAGGATGGCCGTCATCGAACGTTGATATTCACCGGAACGGCCGATGACATCACTCGCCAGCACCACCGGCATGTATCCAAGGGTGTATTCTTTGTACTCTTCCCGGATGATCTGTTTGATCCTTCGCTCATGGGAGGGATTCACAGGAGACCAAAGCAGGGAGACCACAAAACCACGTACTCCCTGGTCAACCAGGTACCTCACTTTCTGACGCACGTCTTCCTCGTCCAAAGGTCGAATGACCTGCCCGAAAGAATCGACCCGTTCTTTGACGCCGACTATCAGTTCCCGTGAAATGAGAGGCTCCGGTTTTTTCTGCGGTGCCAGGTTTCGCCTTTCCGAAACACGGGTGCCATCTACCCATTGCGCGCCCTTGCCGATGAGCACGGCATCTTCGTGTCCCTCGGTCGCGATCAACCCCAAACGCGGGCCCTTGCGTTCGATCAGGCGGTTCATGGCAACGGTGGTGGAATAGCGTACCAGTCCCACCTCGGGAAGCAGTTCTTCAGGCCCCATTTCGAGTTCTTTTCCAGCTTCTTCGATGACATTGAGAAAACAGGCCGAAAGGTCATGCGGAGTCGTAGGAGTCTTCTTGAGAATCGTTTTCCCGTTATAATTCAGCACCATGTCGGTGAAAGTCCCGCCCACGTCGATATCAATCGTATTCATACTCATGCTATTACCTCCAGTCTCTTGTCAACAATTGCCAGTTCTCCGCTGTCCAGTCTTGCTCTCAGACTGTCAACGTCGATTTCAATGTCATGTGTTATCGGGTGGCCGAGTGGCAGGTATTCAGTCTCGATCTGTGTCCCGCATTCCGGGCAGTAGAACTCTATGATCCGCACCCAGTCGGGGTCCGGGGCAAAGTTGTACTCCGCTTCAAAAACAGGGTTGTGAATTTCCCTCGGGTCCCTGCTGTTGACCAGGCAACCCTTTTTGTAATTGGTTTGGGCATCAATCAGTTGCCTGCCGCACCTGCTGCAGTGCCACTGGCACTCGTCGATATCCATTTCCAGATACTCGGTGATGATGATTTTGCGTCCCATAATCAACTCCTTTCCAATTCGCCGTTTCCATAAGGATCCATGGTCATCCGCCAACCCTGAGGCACTACATAAGTGGTGTCACTTCCTTCCAACACGGCTGGACCTGCCACGGTATTTCCTGCAGCAAGCTTGTTCCAATCATATATTGTGGAAGAAATCCCATCCCCCCCCCTCCGGATCACTCTTTCACCTTTGTGGGCGTCCGAAGGGTTTTCTTTTCCAGGTTGAGTCTTACCCGGTTGAACCTTGGCTACCGGTAGCCTGGCTCGCAGTTTCATTACTTCTACAATCAAATCTTCTGAATCGGAGCCCTTGCCAGCATCAACAAAACTATTCCGGATCAGATCGTTTATGTTCTTTTCTTCAAAATCAGCTTTCTTCCAGGATGAACTAGAGAATTGGATGAAATTTTTAGGATCACGTTGGTCATAGAGTGTGAAGTCCAATCCCGCTTCCAATTTTGCTAGATCGAAACCCTCACCTTCCATGTCTCTCTGAGCCTCCTGCAACATTTCCTGGGCCATTCCTGCCAGGACCTCATGCTCCGAAACCGGAACAAGCGGGGAGTACTCATAGGTGTGGGTGATATCCGCTACGGATGAACCGAAGGCACTCAATACGGCTCCCAGTGAAAAGATATAACTTTTTTGAATTCCGGCTTTTTGGGCAACTTCACAACCGAGAACAGCCCCGTTGCCACCGAATGCAAACAGAACAAAATCTAATGCGGGTTTATCAGTTTTGTTAGCCAGTTCAGTTATCTCCGCTGCAATCATGTCTGCGGCCTTACTGATTATTTCGTTAGCAGCATCTTCCAGATTCAATCCTAGTGGAACCGCAATTTTTTCTTTGAGTACTTTCTCCGCCTGTTCACGTTTGATTTTCTTCTCACCACCTGCGAAATAATTCGCATCCAGATAGCCACTGATCAAACATGCATCGGTTAGGGTGGCCTCGGTACCTCCCAGGTCGTAGCAGGCCGGACCAGGAAAGGCGCCCATACTCTCAGGACCCATTTCGAGTTTTCCTCCACTCACCCTAGCCACTGTACCTCCTCCAATGGCAATACTCTTCAGATCCAACATCGCCTGTTTCAGAGGCACCCCGAGTAGATCAGGATCACGGGTCATTGCAGGATGGGAATCCTTGATCAGTCCAATTTTGGTGGTGGTGCCTCCCACGTCCAGCGTGATAACACAGGGGAAATCATAGAGATTCGCCCAGTAATCTCCTGCGTGAATTCCGAAAATAGGACCGGATTCAATCGTGTCCACGGGTTTGGTCTTCGAAACACGGACCACACCTCCGTCTGTATGTCCCAGCAGGAGAGGCTTACGGAAGCCATGGCCACGCAGCTCGTCTTCGGCTTTGTACATGGATTGGGCAAGAGGACCGTGAACGTATGAATTCAGCAGTGCCATGTTTGTCCGGGTCATGTCATCAGGATGTTTGCAGATGTCTCTGCCAAGTAACAATGGAACATGACCGAGATAATGGTCTGGGAACTGATCTTCAATGATTTCCTTGATGGTGACCTCATCCTTATTCTTCAGTGCGTCATTTAAACTAATACAGATGCGGCGAACACCGGCTTCAAGCAGTTCCTTCAGTTTGATCAGTAATTTTTCCGTGTCGATGGGGTGTCGTATCTCCTCAACATGATTCTGTTCAATCAAGTGACCCAAAACGGGGTTCCCCCCGTTTGCCGAATAAAGCGACTGNCGGTTTCCCTCTGTCACGAACAACCCCATTTTTGGTCCCTTACGTTCGGCAACGACGTTGCTGGCTACCGTGTTGGACCAGCGCACAATGTCTACCTGCTCCAGAAAATCCGGNAGACTGGAGAATCCGCATTGTTCGGCGCCTGCTTCCATACATTTCAACCAGGACACCGTAAGGTCATGCGGAGTCGAATCTACTTTTACCCGTTTAATCTCCGTTCCGCTGGTGAACAGTCCGTCTGTAAATGTTCCTCCCGTATCAATATCAATTGTGAAACCCATAACATTCTCCAAATAATTCGTGGTGTATTACTTTACTGATCTGTAGTTATAGTTATGTAATTTAACGTAGAAGTCCTATACGTAATAATACGTAGAAATCCAACTGGACAGGATTCCTAATTCCTTTTCACACAATTAATGTTGGGAGAAGTGATGCTGACGGGAACCCTTTGAGAACCATCGANAAACTGCAAAGATGAAGGCTATTCAGTAACCTGAAAATGGACTGCCCAGATCATTTGCTGAAGCATCTTTGATAAAATGTAGGAGATGAAGAAAAGGGTTTGGTGTGTGTATACAAACAGTCGATAACACTTCAATTTCACTCTTGGTTCCAATTTGCTGATAGAANACAAGCTCCTTGAGGTCTTCTCTCCACTCAACCTGCAGCCTATCTCAATTACAAGTTATATACCCTAGAAGAGTTTGGGGCTTCATACGTCAAATCAATTCAAATACAAAGTTCCTCGAGTTTTCTAAGTTTCACCTGGTCTGATTCTGACCGGCCGTGCTGGTCAGTTTCTGAGAAACTGCTCAGTTACTGACCAGTAAACGAAAAANCAGCCTCTGAACCTCGAAAATATTGTTCACTCTTTGTTTAACTTACTGTTTTTAAAAGGGAAATGATNAAATCAAGTTGTTGGANTAGGAATTTTAACAGAATTTCTGATATTTGAAATCAAATTTTTATTAATAATATCAATATGTTATATTAATATTTTGTTGTAATTCTATGCGGCATGCAAATCGCAGAAGGGATCTCTGCAGAAGTAGATCACACAACAATCCTGGGAGGATCAATGCGACAGATTTGGGTTGGAAGCATATTGACCGGAGCAATGCTAATGCTATTGACTCCGTTTTCTTTTGCAGAGGGTGAGTACACCTTGCCCCCCTTGAAATTCGATGCAAAGAAAGCGGCTCTGGGGAAGCGTCTCTTTTATGATGAAAGGCTTTCAGGTGACGGAGCACTGAGTTGCGCAAGCTGCCACATTCCAGAAAAGGGCTATGCCGACGGCAAGCCTCTTTCCGATGCCTATCCGGGGACCAAAGGATTCCGCAACACGCCGACGTTAATCAACACAGCACACAAGAAGGAACTCGGCATTCCCTGGTTCCACGATGGTCGGATCGGTACCAGCTTAAACGATGTGACCCGTGATCAGATTACCGAGACGATCTGGATGAATATGGACATGCGCATCATGCAGGAGCGGGTCAAGCAGGATCCGCTTTACATAAAGATGTTCGAAGAAGCGGGCATGGGCGAGCCTTCCAACGGCAAGGTCCGTAAGCTGATCCCGGAATACCTCAAAACCTTAACCTCACGCAACGTACCCTACGACCAGGGCCGGATGGATGGTCCAGCGAAACGTGGTGAAGAACTCTTTGCGGGCAAGGCAGGATGTGTTCAATGCCACAGCGGTCCGCTTTTCTCGGACGGTCAGGCGCACAACCTTGGGGTTCCTGAGAATAGGGACATCTACAGAGAACCTTTACGCCACATTACTTTCGTAGCCTTCAACATGTTCATGGGTAATGAAAACTACATGAACTTGCGCCGCGACCCCGGTGCGCATGTGATCACTCATTATGCCGACGGCAGTGAAATGGGGAAGTTTTATACACCAACCCTCCGCGAACTCAGGCAGACCGCGCCTTATATGCATAATGGCATGCTGGCCACCCTGGAAGACGTGGTTGCTTTTTACAACAAGGGAGGTGGAAATGATCCAAACAAGGACTCA
>NYUB01000095.1 GCA_002683785.1 Deltaproteobacteria bacterium | reverse complement strand
AAATTGTAATATCCTCTCCAAGTTGCTCAAAATCACGAACTTGCGGTTTATTAAGTATCGCTTCGATCAATCCGGCTACCCAGCCTGCAGCAATCATAGGATTGAGGGAGGTAAATGGTGCCGCAAGAAAAGCGGAAATAATGGTCAAGGGATGAGCAAAAGCCAATGCTGCACCCAATGCAGAGAGGATTCCGTTGATCAAAAACCAGCGTTGAATCATTTGCCAACTTACACCTGCATCCATATTCAAAAAACCATAGACGATAAGTCCCAAAATCACGGCCGGAATTCCCCATTTCAAAATCTGTCCTGAAGAACTTGAAGGAGGAACGATTTCCAATGCTTCAAGATTATGCGGTTGATGCAATTCTTCCAAAATTCCAGCAATGTGTCCTGCACCAACCACTGCTACTAATTTATTCCCAGGTGCCTTCCGAATTTTTTCTGCAAGATACTGGTCCCTTTCGTCAATCAGAATACGCTTCATATCCTTAGAATCCGATGCCAATGCTTCCATTGCCTCAGATAGCGCGTCACCTTGCTTTAGTTTTTCAACTTCATCCTGGGTGATTTCTTCCCGAACCATCAAGCCCATCATCAGTTGCCCAAAGACTTTGATTTTGGCGAAAAATTTCATGCTGCGCCACGTCCTCTGCAAGGTAACCCGGACATCGCGATCAGCCAGGATCAATTTTGCTCCAATGCGTTCTGCTCCTTCAGATGCTTCGAGCATCTCGGCTCCGGGTTGAACACCAAGCTGAGCCCCCAAACGCTTTTGAAATGCAGACATGATCAGGTTCGCCAGCAGAAGGAAGGTTTTCTGTTCCCTTACCACCTTAAGGATGTCCATTTCCTGCCAACGGTCCGTGTTTTTTAAAGATTCATAGCGAGAGGGACAAAGTTCGACACAAACAGTATCAGGTTTTTCATCTTCTATGACTTGCTTGACTTCCTCAACACTCGAATGGGAAATATGGGCGGTCCCCACCAACGTCAACTGCCGTTCTTCCAGTTCAAGTTGATAAATATTCCCTGAATCGACCATAATCCCTTATATTTCTGATGACTTTGGCAATGGAATAAAAAGTAGAACATTTTATATTAATAAATTTCCATGCACTCACAAGCCATGCCNANGGTNTCAAAATTTATAGATTNGACCCTCNCNTNTNTATTCATCAAAATAACTCAAGCCGATACGCCAATTTCATGCATTCCACAATCANGATGTTTTANAATAAAGGGAATNGAATAAACGGTGTTTGTACATTTTCTTCCTCTCGTCCTCGCATCGATGACNCTGTCCTTCCTGGTCCTGGACCCGGAGAGGATTCAAGGCTGGCTGGAACTATCATTCCCGCAATTCATCGTTTTTCTGTTTTTAGGAAGCCTTCTGCTGGGACAAATGAATCCCTGGTTCAGTCGACTACAAAAGGGCATTCATCATCGTTCATTTTCAAGCTCCAGTCTTACCCCATCCCGCATTCTGGCCTGGTTCCTATGGTTCTGGTTAGTACATTCAGGAACCCCAGACCTCTGGCTGCGGAATGTGCTGGACTGGGGAATCCATTGGGAATCTCTGAATATCCTTCTCCTGTTAATTTGTTACTGGATTGCCGACGCACTGGCATCAAATCATATCAGTCAAAACGGGATCAAAGGCCTCAAGGAAAAAGCGAAAATGGCATTCTGGCATTCGAGAATCCAACTACCGATCCTCTTGCTTGGGACCCTGCAATCTGGCTGGCTTTTTCTGCTTCGTCATTTTCAGAACCNTTTCCAGGAAACAGGAGTTTTGGGGTTTGAAATTCTTAGCAGTTTGGTACTTTTATTCATCGCTGCTCCACCGATATTAATCCATAGTTGGGGGGCAAGCCNCCTGGAATCATCTGAAAACAAAACACTCATCCTGAAGGAACTCGAACAAAACAGGGTATCGGTGAAAAGCATCCGCCTCTGGCCTGAGGAAGTTCTGCCTCATTCCACAGCAGGAGTGATTGGTTTACTACCCGGATTCCGATATTTGGTGATCAGCAANAAACTGATTGAGTTCCTAAACAAGGATGAACTCAAATCGGTAATAGCTCATGAAGCTGGCCANCTCCAAAAAAAACACCTCATGTTTTTTGCCTTTGCGATGCTTGGCTTCATGGAATTGAGTCAGCTTATACTGACTGGGGTAACAATGGTCTTCCCTCAGAACCCGGTGGTTGAAGAAACTTATTTGTTCATTCCTTTTATGCTGTTGGGCTTACTGCTTTTTTTACGTTTTGGCTTCGGATTCCTTAGCCGAAACTTTGAACGACAGGCAGACTGCAATGCATTGNCNNGAAACGGCCTTCTGCCCATCGCCAATGCCCTCNTTAAAGTNAGTTGGATCAANGCCATCGATCCAGAACGCAGCAATTGGCATCATTGGGGAATCCGAGAGCGAGTGAATTTTCTGAAACAATGCGAACAGGAACCGCAAAAGATCCACCAACATCATCAAAGGGTGAGGAAAATCCAGGCTGGATGCTTGATGATCGTCAGCCTTTTGCTGGGAAGCAATATGTATTTGGAATCAAATGCTTTCAAAATCCATTGGCTGAACAGTCAACTTGAAGAAAACAAAAAGGANTGGAGCCTCGAACATCAACCCCGCATGAGGCATTTGGCTGACCTTCTTTTTTTTGATGAACAGTATGAGCTTTCAGAAAGATGGTACCGCAGGGCCTTGGAAATAAACCCAGAGGATCCTTATGTCCTGAACAACCTCTCCTGGCTTTTAAGTCAAGTTCATGAAAAAGATAAATCCCTGCTCCTTGAGAGTATCCGGTTGATTGAAAAAGCTCTTCAACAAATGGATGCTGCATTCATCTGGGATACAGCAGCCGAAGCCTACTGGAAATCAGGAAAAACCGATGCAGCCCTGAAAGCTGCAAAAAATGCCCTGGAACTGGCTCAAAAAGAGACCAGCATCTCACATGATGATGGTGTCGAGTATTATCTCGGTCAATTTGAAAAATTCTCAGTTTCAACCAGATAAAGTTGTAATTCCTTCAGAATTCAAGTCATTGGACTTGAGTTTCTTTATCCTTTNAAAGACCTGCAGTCCATCGAACCGAAAGCATTCGGTCTGGGTTCAACTTACGAAAGGACCGGCATTGTTGGTGGTGTACGGTCACGGCTCCACCCTGCGTCAGATATCCACGGATGGGATCTCCCTGCTTGGGTTGGCAGCATTTAGCCAGGCGCGTATTCACCCTGGCTGTTCCCTCGACAATAAAATTTTCCTTGGACACGAAAGTCGCTCCAGAATCTTTCGCTGTGGCCATCCCGGATGCTGGAGATAAAACCTGATCTGCGGGTTCTTCCTGATTTTCAATCTTGGTCGTGTCTTCCTCTTTGGGAGTTTCCAAAAACCAGCCTGAAAGCTCTTCACAACGGATGCTTCCATCGCCAACGCAGAACAGAATATGCTCGNAGGACTGATTTTTCCTGGATCTGCATTCCTGATCCATCCTGCCGTCACGAATCATTTTACTGAGGTTAAGTCCGCTTCCACGGAATTCTTTTTCAAGCATTTCGGTGCCTCGTTTTCTGCAGATTTCACGATGCTGTTCCAAAAGGGCATGCTTGATTTTATTGCGGGCATGACGTGTTTTGACTATATCTAGCCATTCCTTGCGGGGAACCTGTTTGGTAGAGGTCAGGATTTCAACCATGTCTCCGTTCTCAAGAGGCAGCTCAAGTTTGATAATCGTTCCGTTGGTTTTGGCTCCNACGATNCGGTTGCCGACTCCTGTATGGATGGCATAGGCAAAATCAATTGCCGTNGCTCCACAGGGAAGTTCGAAAATGTCCTTTCTCGGTGTTCTGACAAATATTTTGTCAGCATAGGATTCAAAACCTGGCTGAAAATCAGGCGTTTTCCCAAACTCTTCAGGAGAAGTGGTTAAATCCTCCTTCTCCCGATTACCCGAATTCAGTATTTTTCTATGATGGCTCGAATCCTTGTCCGGATTGATTTCTCCAGGGGAATGTGGAGATTCCGCAGTGGACTTATATAGCCAATGGGCGGCAAAACCATATTCTGCAATCTGGTGCATTTTATGGGTGCGTATCTGAATTTCCAAAGGTTCTTCTTCCTCGTTCAAAACTGTCGTGTGCAATGACTGATAGCCGTTTGGTTTGGGCTGAGAAATATAATCCTTGTAACGATCCTCCAAAGGAATCCAGCGCTCATGAATATAACTCAGGGCAGTGAAGCAATCCCTGACATGCTCAACCATTACCCGAAAACCCGTTAGGTCGTGGATTTTTTCAAAATCATCATCAACACGTTTCAATTTTTCGAAGATAGAATAAAAACGTTTGTAGCGGCCTTGGACTTGGTGTTTCAACCCTGCTTCGTGGAGCATCTTCTGGATCTCCTGAAGGTTTTTTTCAACAAGCATCATGCGTTGATCACGTTTCCGTGCCACCAGACGTTTCAGTTCTGCATACGGCTCAGGCTGTAGGATTTGGAATGCCCGGTCTTCCAACTCAGATTTGATCCAAAAAACCCCGACCCTGCTTGCCAAAGGAGCATCAATATATAGATTGGTCCAGGCGGTTTGCTGCTTCTCTTCTTCACTCAGAGGTTCTGGCCATTCCAGTTTTTGCATCCTCAATGCGAGATAGACACTGACCAATTGGACATCTGAAAGCAACGAGGCAATCATCCGGATGGCAAGCTTTGCCTGTTTTTCCAACTGCGGCGTCATTAAAGCACCAGACACCTTTTGCAGCCTGAAATAAAAAGGAAGCGCCTCCTGAAAAAAATCATCCAGGGTATTCTTACCGCCCTGGATTTCAGATGAAACAATACAGTAGGACGGAAGTTTTTCAGGTTCAGGAAAGAGATGATAAAGTAGAGCGGCCACCAGAAAAGGCCGATCAGGTGACAAGCGGGCAAGTTTGTCTTTGAATGACTCTCTATTCCTGGAATCAGGAACCAGACGATGCCAGTCGGCTATCAACTTTCGAAGTTGGGGATGCTCCAGCAATTCAGGCATTTCCACAGCTTTCAACCATTTTTCTTTGTGCATCATCTCCCATATCAAATCCCGTTCAAAAGCCTGATGGCATCGGTTTCTCAGGGTTGAATCAGATCCAGTTCAATTCTACAACAACATGAAAAATTTCAATTTGATGAAAAGGACCGCATTTTTTTCAACGTTGGAAAAAAACCAATTCAATAACTAGATCCTCTAACTGAAGAAAAACACACCATGAACTATTTTTCATTCTTGTAAAAATAGGTAAATAGCTTGATATCAATTCCATCCCCATTTTTCGATGCAACCTCCAGATAAGGAAGAACCTTTCCTGCTTCTAAAACAATCACTTCTATTGATTCGCCAGGCTCGTTTTCGGCTTGGGGAAATCGATTTTCAACAATTGCTTCATCAATAGAAACATAGGTTAGGTAACAGGATTCTGAAAGCAGTCCCGGCGAAGTATAGAGCGGTGGAGTTACCGATTCGACCCTTCCCATATATCCTGTTTCCTCTTTCAGTTCCCTCAGTGCTGTTTCTGCAGGTGTTTCTCCTTCATCAATCAAACCGGCTGGAAATTCAAGCATATATTTCCCGGTAGGAGGACGAAACTGACGAATCAGCACAAAGGAACCCGAGGGGAATAAACGGGGTATGATCACCACCGCACTAGAACGGTTGCTGCGATGCACTCCTTCCCAGTTACGAATCTGATCCTTTTCGTCACGGTAGACCAACTCAACCAATTCGGTCCAGCGGTTACGGTATAGAGTTTTTTCTTCTAAAATTTGACTGGTCCGCATTGATTCTGATTTAAGCTTATTTCAAAAATAAAATCGTGAATGCTATGAATTTTTATTTATGATTATCAATCTGGCTGAGTTTCGGGGCAAGCCCAAAGGCAGGTGAAGCAAACCAAGTGACTCTTCCAAGGGGGTTCATAGTCTCTTCAAGTTAACAAACAATATGGAATTCCTTAATTTGAAATTTTCTTCCAACAAAAGCTTTTGCTTTGTCTTTTGAGGAGTGCTGTCTTAAATCATACATAGGCTAAAATGTTTCGAATTAAATTGCTCTGGGTTGGTAAAACCAAAGAAACCTTCCTTCAGGAAGGAATTCTACATTATCAAAAAAAGCTTAGGCCCTACCTCCGCTTGAATTGTGAGGAAGTTCACTCTTCTCCACACAAAAAAGGAGGAAGGAATGATTCATTACGAGAAGAAACCCAGAAAATATTGCAAAGGGTGGACTCTGCTGAGCAAACCATTTTTCTTGATGAAAAGGGGAAAGGGCTTTCTTCAAAAGAATTTGCAGCTTTTCTGGAGCAACAGATGAATTCCGGGATTTCATCTATGACCTTCGTTATTGGAGGAGCCTATGGTTTTCAACAGGACCTCATTCCAGATTCTGCTAAAAAAATCCGCCTATCCGAAATGACTATGAATCATCAAATGATTCGTATCATGTTCCTTGAGCAACTTTATCGAGCCTTCACCATCATCCGCGGAGAATCCTATCATCACTGATCATTTGCAGACTTCCATTCAATCACGACCATGAAAAGGCTAATCGGGTTAATCCTGCTGCTGCTGCTGATTTCAGGATTGGGCTATTTTGCATTGCTCAACAGTCACAATGTTGCAGTCCATCTCTATGGATCATTCACACTGCAATTTGCAGTCTGGACCCTGATAATCGGATCTTTTGTTTTAGGATTCCTGCTTTCCGAAGCCAGGGTTTTGTTCTCCAGTCCACAGGGATGGATTCGTCGCCTGCGCATACTTTGGGAGAGAAGAGAGGAAAAGCAAAGGCTCAGACATCAAGATCATTTCCAGGAGGTTGTTCTCGAAGGCAACTACAACGAGATAGAAAAAACTTACCGTCTTTTGGAAAAAGATCCGGAAACTCCCCTCCAACTAAAAATTCAGCATCTAGAACAGCTTCGTTTTTTTGAAAATCCCCAAGAGGTGCTTCTTAAATATGATGAAATGATGTCTGATGAGCCTGATCAAATAGAACTGGAACTTTCCTATTTCAGAATGCTCATCAGGTTAAAGGACTGGGATCGACTCGAGGAACAGTCCGTCCAGATGAAAAAGAAACTCCCGGATCATCCTGAAGTGTTGGAAGGCCTGTCAAAAATGATGGCGCAAAAACAACTGTGGAAAGAATGTGTTGAGCTTGAACAAAGGCTGCTCGAACAATTTCCCAAAAAACATACTGAAATCTTTTTTCTGGAAGAACACACTGAACATCTAAAAAAATCATTCCAACAGGATCCTCAATTCCATCATAGATGGGACTCAAATTATCTGAAAAATTTTCTCCCCGATCAAAAGATTCGGTTTTTGAATGCCATCGCTGAAGTCGAACTGCTTCGTTCCCAAAATGAATATGAAAAAGGCTCAGAACTCTGCACGAATCATTATTTAGAAAGCGGAGAAATGGAATTGCTTCGGCTTTGGGAGGATCTTTTCCTTGAAAGCGGTAAAAAGTCTTCCGTTCTAGCTACTCTCAAGCAAGCTCAACATTCAAAAAAACGAAATGCCTATGCGTCCCTGATTTTGGCAAAAGCTCACTATCAACGAATGGAATTTGAAAAATCAGCAGCAATTATCTCCCGCCTTAACTGGCCCGAAGGATCAGTCCCTGAATTACATCAGGCTTTGAATTTCATGCTTGCACGACAGGGGCATCGTGAACTGGAACTTCCTTACCTCATCAGTGAATGGTTGCCAGAAGAACGAATGCTAGGGATTCCTCTAGAAAAAATGAAGATCCCAGATTCCTCTTCTCTACTTGAAATGCATCCTAAAGCATAATCAGCCACTATTTCTTGGTAACTGGTAAGCTGATACTCACCTGCATTTTTTACAGATGGAAGTTTTCCAAACTCAAGCCTTGATTCTTAAGACTACGGTCTATCGGGATAAAGACATTATCGTTCACTTTCTGACAGATAAGTATGGGAAAAAAAACGGAATTTTTTATGGTGCCCGCAGTTTGCGCTCCGCCTTCCGGGGGATGTCAGAACCTTTCAGTCAACTTGGGATCGAATTTGCCGAAAAAGAACATGCCGAGATGATCACGGTTCGAAGCGCCGATATGCAGGAAAGCCATGTTCACTTGAGAAAAAATTATCATTACTTTCTACTCGCTAGTTATTTTACGGAACTGATGCATATTGCCATCATTCCCGATCCTGAAAGTGAAGCCTATTTTTTGCTTTTGAAAAATGCCCTGCAAAATCTGCCGTCTAAACAAGGAATCACGGTAAAAAAACTCGAATTTGAACTCAAACTGCTCCACCTTCTTGGTGTGTTCCCCCAGTTGGAAAGTTGTGTCATCTGCACCAAACCTATTAAGCAGCATAAGGGGAAAAAGCCTGTACTGAATCAAAATCTCCAGTACTTAATGGACGTTGTCCAGGGCGGTATACGCTGCCAAGAATGTTTTGGAAGGGATTCGAAGTTGATTCCTCTGAATCCAGGAAGCTTGATGTTCCTCAATCGTTGGCACGAAACCCTGAGGCATTCAAAGGATCCTTCCATCGTCCCCACCCGACAGAACATCATCGAAATCAACCCTATCATACAGGCATCCTTCAAGCTCCATTTTCCCCGTCTACCGAAGGCACATGCCTTGCTCGAAAAAGGTCTTGAAGCCCATCATTGAAATTCGAGCACTCTTTAACATCGATAAGAAAAATGATAGGCTTCTCTTAATGAATCTTTAGGGAGAAGAATCATGCCTCAATGGCCGGATATACAAAAATGGGAAAATCACGAAACTGCGGAAAACCGTATTCAGGCCAGGAGTCTCAGCAAAGAAAATAAAATTTCTTCTATCCTGGCACGCCTCCTCATAGTCAGAAACCTGACCAGCAAACAGCTGATCTGGAATTTTCTCGAACCTCATTTTAAACATTGCCACGATCCATTCATGATGCGGGACATGGATCATGCGGTTCAGCGATTGATCACAGCCCTTCGACTTGGTGAAAAAGTTGTCATCTACGGAGATTATGATGTTGATGGAACCGTTGGAACTGTGCTGTTGTATCGCTTCCTGCAAAGGTTGGGCGTGAGAGTGAGCTATTTCATTCCAAAGCGGCTCAAAGACGGCTACGGTTTGACAGAACAAACCCTGATGGAACTGAAGACGCGTCAGGCCCGGCTCATCATCACCGTTGACAACGGAGCCAGGGCAGTCGAGGAAGCTGCTTTCCTGAAAAGGATGGGAATCGATTTACTGATCACCGATCATCACCCTCCCGGAGAACAGATGCCCGAGGCACTTGCCATGGTCAACCCGATGCGTCCCGACTGCCCATACCCTTTTAAGGGGCTATCTGGAGCAGGCGTAGCCTTCAAATTTTTGGAAGCGCTGGACCACCAACTCAACGTGGATGGTTTCTGGGAAAGGACAGGAAAGGTTCGAGCAAATCTTCAACAGGAATTGGACTTGGTTGCTTTTGCCACCATTTCCGACAGCATGCCCATGACCGATGAAAACCGCTATTTTATCCAAAAAGGACTGGAACTGATGAATCCCTGCAGACGTCCTGGATTTCAGGCATTGCTCAGGGTTTGCGGAGTACGAGGCCGGGTGACTTCCACTGAAATCAGCTTCAAGCTGGCACCCAAGATCAATGCCGCTGGAAGGGTCGATGACCCAAACCTGGCAGTACGGCTTCTGTTGTCGCATTCACTGGCTGAGGCTAGACCCTTAGCGGATAAAATGTTTGCCCTGAATCAGCAAAGGCAGAAAATCGAGGAAAGCGTACTCAACGATGCTTTAGTTCAGGCCCGCCAACAAATGCATCAAAAAGCATTGATTCTTATTGATCAGCAATGGCATCCAGGGGTGATGGGAAACATTGCCTCACGTATTTCAAGGGATTTTGGAAAAACGACTTTGGCTCTGACCTTCAATTCAGATTCTTCTTCCGGATCAATCCATGAATCCATAGCAGTGGGTTCTGCAAGGAGTGTAGGCGATTTGGATCTGTGCAACTTGCTTCAGGAATGCCAACAGATGCTAAACCGTTTTGGAGGCCATCCTGCTGCTGTCGGATTGAGCCTTTCAGAAAAAAATTTGGACCGTTTCTGCCAACGGTTTCAGCAACTTCTCAATCATCAATCCTCAAGGATTAGTCCACAAAAAAGCTCCCCCCCAGGAGGACTTGTCATCGATGCCTGGTTGAATCAGGATGAATTCAAACCACAACTGGGTCAGGAACTGTTAAAATTGTCTCCCTTTGGACGGGGAAATCCGGAACCGGTTCTGGGAGTCCGAAATGTCCTTCCGCACTCAGCTGAAGTATTCGGGAAAAAGCATCTGAAATTTCAGTTTGGTTCGGAGAACAATACTACCGAAGTGGTTGCTTGGAATGGTGGAAACTGCTTCGAATGGATGGGAAGCCAAACAGATCTAGCCATCAGTCCAACGGTATATGGAAGAAACTTACGCGAGCAGCGTATCCAGTATCAAGCCGTTGGTATGAAACCCCACAGTTGAATTAACCAAAGGGGCCACCTCAGCCTGAAATTCACATGACCTGCTCCCGGTCCCTCGTTCGATGTTACATACAATAATTTTCTCTTCATCAAAATGCTGATCCTTGGAACCTGGCTCAGCCTTTTACTATACAGCATCAGCTGGGTTTCAGGGCTCACTCTGAATTCATCAAGCCGTTATGCCTGGCTGGATCTTCAGGTTTTGAGGCTTGCCTGGCTGCTTCATACACTTGTGCTTCTGGTCACCCTATATACCATATCTCATTGGCCGGAAACATTTGTTGGTGATTTTCTTAGTGGCGTGGCCTGGGTCTGTCTCGTTATCTCCCAAGCATTCCCAGGACATTGGAAGACCATGAACCACTCAGCAATGCTAAGGGTTTTCAGCATTTTGCTTCTGGGTCTATCAACCTCGATCAGCCAGGTTCATTTTCCAGCACTAGCAATGATTCAAGAACAAAACTGGCTGCATCAAACCCTACTTGCTACTCATGTAATGAGTTTCCTTGCAGGTTATGTCCTGTTTGGTGCCGCCTGTGTTGCCGCGATGCTTTTCCTTTATCAAGAACATCAAATCAAGGCCAAACTAAAGAGCATTGTAAAAAATCGTTTTCCCGCACTGGCCACATTAGACCGTATCAATGTCAGAGCAACCCAGTGGGGTTTTGTCGGTTTGACCTTCGGGATGATCCTGGGAATGATGCTCTCTGAGGGGCAACGCACAGGCTGGTCTGCTGTACGACTGGGGCTTTCAATGGGAGTATGGTGTACTTATGCGGTACTGATTCTGATTCGTGAAATTAACCCCGCACCCAATCGCTGGTATGTCCTCTGGCCGATCCTTGGTTTTTGCATGATGTTGATAGCTCTGGGGATGGAATGGAGGCAATTGATGATTGAAGATCTGCCCCTCAGTCTTTAGTCGTATCACGAGAAAATCAAAGACTGATGGCTCAACATGGTCAATATTCCTGAAATCGAAAATTCGAAGGATCGGATTACGGATGTTCATCAGACCATCCTCGATCATCTTGGGGATTCACTTCCTCTTGTCCCTCAAATTGCGCGACATCTCTTAAAACAACAGAAGGACCAGCTTCGATCCAGGCTAACGATTCGATGTGCGGAACTCTTCCAGTCAGCAGACCAGAGGGTTCTTGACTTAGCAGGAATTCTGGAGTTTCTTCATGCTTCCACAAAACTCCACAGAAGGGTCCAAAAACCTGGAGAATCCAGAAGACAATTAAAGCCTTTACAAGGAATCTGGGGCAATGAAGCGAGCGTTTTGCTTGGAGATTATTTGCTCTCCATTTCCTTTGAAATCCTGACCCGTGCCGGAAATCTAGAAGTCCTGGAAACCATCTCCAGCACAACCCAGAAAATCGCTTTAGGACAAATGCTTGAAGTCTCCAAACCATATTTTAAAATTGGTTCGAAAGACTGGGAAGAAATAACCCTGCTGAAGCATGCCAGCCTCTTTCAAGCTGGAGCGGTGTGTGCCTCGATATGGGGAAAAGCAAATACGGAAATAACGGATAACCTTGGAAAGTTTGGATGTGAACTGGGTATGGCATCCCGTCTAGCAAAGGACCTTGAAACAGTTTGTAATCATGCTCAAATGGTACAGGCCCTTCAGCAAGAGAAATTGCTTTATCCGGTATGCCTATGGCTCGAAAAAGGAATGGGATCAAGGGATTCCGAAACAATGAAAAAGCTGCTTTCAGAATCGAATACTGGCTCAAACTTTGATGACAATAACTGGAAAAACCTGCTTCAGTGGTGCTGGGTCCCGGTTGAGCAAAAGATTGAAGAACATTTGGAAGGTGCTTGTTATCATCTCAAACAAATTGATGAGTTGGACTGTAGCAATCTGAAGGAACTCACCGAACTTAAAATGAATTCTGCACCTGAAACACTTTCGTGACCGAAAAACTAAAGATCGAGATTGAAGGCCCGATCGCGCAAATACGTCTGAACCGTCCTGAAAAAGCCAATGCCCTGGATGGAGAGCTTTGGAAAGCTCTTGGACAATGTTTCAGGGATCTTGATCAAAACCTCTCCGTGCGGGTTTGCATTCTCTCAGGTGAAGGAAAACATTTCACCGCCGGCATCGACCTGAATCTGCTCCAGGAAATTGGAATTCAGTCGGAGGAATATGAATGCGAGGGCAGGAAACGTGATTTTCTCAGACGAGAAATACTGAAGCTCCAAGCCTCCTTCAACGAATTTGAACGTTGTCGAAAACCAGTGATTGCTGCAATTCACGGTTCATGTATCGGAGGTGGTGTCGATCTGATCACAGCCTGTGACTTGCGTTATGCAACCAAGGATGCACGTTTCCAGATCAAGGAAATCGATCTCGGATTGGTAGCGGATGTGGGAACCCTGCAAAGGCTTCCAACTCTTGTTCCTCAGGGCACAGCGCGAGAACTGGCTTTCACTGGACGCATTTTCGATGGTAATGAAGCCTTTTCGATGGGACTGCTGAACAACTGCTTTGACAACCAAGAGAGCTTGATGCAGGGTGTTCTTCAGGTGGCAAAAAGCATCGCTGAAAAATCCCCCTTGGCCATCAGCGGAATCAAGGAAACCCTCCTTTATGCAAGGGACCACACGGTTTCGGAATCCCTGAACCAGGTGGCAACCTGGAATGCCGCCATGCTGCTATCCCAGGATCTTGAAGAGGCAATGATGGCCAATCTTCAGAACCGTACTCCTAATTTTCCTGACTGAGCTTTCCCCCTTTATTATTTCCGATGCGGGTGATTCCTGCCCTGGAACCTTCCGGGCGAACCGACCATCTATACCAGCAATTCCTTGAGGTCCTGGAAAACCAGGGATTCAAGGGAGAATTACGCCAGGATTACGGGACGAGGCTGGTCACTTCCACCGACAACAGCATCTACCAAGTCATGCCTCAGGCAGTGATCTTCCCGAAAGACACAGACGATTTGAAACTGGTGCTTGAACTTTCCTCTGAAGACCGTTTTCAGAAAATCAGTTTGGCTCCACGAGGAGGTGGAACGGGAACCAATGGTCAGTCCCTTACAGAAGGTGTGATCGTTGACTGCTCACGACACATGAATCAAATTCTGGAACTCAATCTGGATCAAGGCTGGGTTAGGGTTCAACCGGGTGTGGTGCTTGACCAACTGAATGATTTTCTCATGCCACATGGGGTTTTCTTTGCTCCCAATGTCTCTCCCAGCAGCCGAGCCACTTTGGGAGGGATGATCAACACTGACGCTTGTGGTAAAGGCTCACGCATCTACGGAAGAACCAGCAACCATATCCTGGAACTGAACTGCGTACTTTCAAATGGGGAAAGCATGTGTTCCGTTCTAATCAATCAGGATTCGGTTGAAGAATACAAACAGATGACAGGCATCCAAGGGGAAATTTACCGTACCGTTGATGAGGTGGTCCGATCCCGGAAAAAGCTCATTCACGATACTTTTCCTAGATTGAGCCGTTTCATGACCGGCTACAATCTGGCAGGAGTCCTCAATGCGGATGAATCAACCTTCAATCTCAATGCACTGCTTTCCGGTTCTGAAGGGACCTTGGCTTTCGTCAGTGAAGCCCGGCTGAGACTGACTCGAATTCCACGGGAACGGCTATTGTTGGTGGTTCATTATGGAAGTTTCGATGATGCTCTTCGAGACGCGTCTAGGTTGGTCGAGTCCGACCCAGCCGCCATTGAAACCCTCGATGAGAAAATCCTGACCCTCGCCAAAAAAGATGAAATCTATCCCAGGGTCCAAAAGTGGGTTGAAGATCCGGAAGGTCGACCTACCCGCACCATCAACCTGATCGAGTTCTCTGGGGATGAAATCACGGAACTGGAAAAAAAGATCCATCCCATTTGTGAGGAAATCCTTAAAAAACGAGACACTCCCGGAGAAGCGCATGGCTTCTTCATCACCGACAAAGCTCGTGAAATCTCGGAACTCTGGAATCTTCGCAAAAAAGGGGTGGGACTTCTCGGAAACCTCCCTGGCGAACGAAAACCCGTTGCTTTCGTTGAAGATACAGCCGTACCTCCAGAACACCTCGCGGACTACATACGGGAGTTTCGTGCTCTTTTGGATCGTTACGGGATAGAATACGGAATGTACGGTCATGTTGACGTTGGCTGTCTCCATGTCCGCCCGGCATTGGACCTCAAGAATCCGGAAGAAGAGGGTTGGGTCCGGGATATTTCCGATGAGGTTCGGAATCTGGTGAAAAAATACCAGGGAGTCATGTGGGCAGAACACGGACGCGGTTTTCGGAGTGAGTACACCGAGGATTTCTTTGGCAAAGAACTATACCGTGAACTCCGGCGCATCAAGGAAGCTTTTGATCCGCTGAACCGTTTGAACCCAGGAAAAATTGTCACCCCCCTCTCACACTCGGAAAATGTCGTCAAAGTGGAGGGCCCATTACGCGGACAACGCGATCGTCAGGTCGACCCAAAGCTGAGAGAGGCTTTTCGCCCGGCCCTGGAATGTAATGGCAACGGTGCCTGTTTCGACTATGCCCCAGACCACGTGATGTGTCCTTCCTCTAGAATCACCCGTGATCGTATCCATTCTCCAAAAGGACGGGCAGGCATGTTAAGAGAGTGGCTCCGTTTGCTTTCTTTGCAGGCTCCTCAACAGGCTTCCCATTGGGCCATTCCTTTTTTGGAAAAGAATCCTGCTCCAGAGACCCGATCCTCATTGGGTTTCCAGCCTTTGATCCGTTTTTTTAGAAGCAACCAGCAGAGATCAAAAAAAGACTTCTCCCATGATGTCTATGATGCCATGAATGGGTGCTTGGCCTGTAAAGCTTGTGCCACCCAGTGTCCGATCCATGTCGATGTACCCTCTTTCCGATCGAGATTTCTGCAGCTTTATCACTCGCGATACCGGAGACCTATCAAAGATTATATGGTCGGAAGCACGGAAAAAACTGGCCGGATCCTGGCTCGATTTCCTCGGATGGCAAATGCTTTGCTGAATTCACCGTTTTCTCAGAAATTGATCCAAGGTACAGGAATGGTGGACGTTCCACGATTCAGCCCACTATCTCTTCAACATTTGCAGAGTGAAGAACAGATTCCCACCTGGAATGTGGAGCAGTCAGCATCACATTCTAATGAGGAAATCTCAGACAAGGTGATTCTGGTTCAAGATGCTTTCACCAGTTTTTATGAAGCAGGTCTGATCATCGAATTTTACCATCTGCTGAAAAAACTCGGCATGAAAGTTTTTCTAACATCGTTTTACGAAAACGGAAAACCACTGCATGTGAAAGGGTTTCTCAAACAATTCCGGAAGGTTGCAGAAAAACAAGAATCAAGACTCAAAGAACTCTGCGCTTCAGGCATTCCTCTGGTGGGTATTGAACCAAGCATCGTACTGACTTATCGGGATGAATATCCGGAAATCCTAATGAAAGAAAAATTAGATTTCACGGTTATGCTTCCCCAAGAATTTCTGGTCGAACAACTCGAACGGCTCAAGGCCCATCGACCTGCAGTCAGTCAGAAATATTCTTTCCTTGGCCACTGCATGGAAAAGACTGGGGCTTCTGCTTCCAAAAACCAGTGGCTCGATGTTTTTCAGGCTATGGGCCTGGAATTGAAGTGGATCGAAGTTGGGTGCTGCGGAATGGCCGGAACCTACGGACATGAACTTGAGCATCTTGAAGAATCCAAGGGAATCTACGAAATGAGCTGGAAGGCTCATTGCAGGGGAAAAAATGGCTTGGAAGATACGCTTCTGGTGAGTGGATTTTCATGTAGATCACAGGTTCAGCGATTTGAGAAATTCCGCCCCCTTCATCCGCTTCAGGCTTTGAATCGCCTGATATAGTTCTTTTTCAGATCCCAAAGCGTTTGATTCTGGATCAAAAAATCCAACCTCCTCATTGTAAAAAATTTTGACTTTTAGAATCGTTACAGTAATGAATGATTATCAATCATTTTCTCTGGAAATACCCCAACCTATAGGATCTTTCTCGTCGATAAAGAGTGTTGTTTCTGCAGTGATGAAGGCTCTCCCGCGAATTTTCGGTAAAATCCTATTTTGATGCTGCGGATCCCTTGCATAACTGGCACTGAAGTGGGTTCCGGTGATGCTTTCCTGAATCCAGGGTTGACCGGCTTGGAGTTTGCCATCCTCGGCGAGACAGGCCAATTTGGCACTGGTTCCGGTTCCACATGGAGAGCGGTCATAAGCACCCCCGGGGCAAAGAACGAAATTTCGTGAATCTGCCTGGTCTGATTCTGGAGCCCCTAAGAGTTCAATATGGTCCACTTTAGGGAAACCTGCTTCATGAACTGCATCTCGAACCATGATTGCAAAATCTGTAAGCTCCCGTTGATTTGAAAGGCAGAGTTCCAAGTCATGATCCTCGCAAAGGAAAAACCAGTTTCCTCCCCAGGCCACATCACCGTGAATGATTCGTCCTCCAGGAATTTTGAGGGACACGTTTTTTGCTTCACGGAAACTCGGTACGTTTGAAACGCTGACAGATTGATCTTGGTGAAGTTCCGCTTCGACAATCCCCACTGGAGTTTCTATCTGATGCATTCCTGGCTGGATCCTTCCAAGATGAACCATCGTAATGATGAGACCCATGGTTCCGTGTCCGCACATCCCCAAAAAACCAGCATTGTTAAAAAAGACCACACCGCACAGACATTCTTTAGATTGTGGTTCACAAAGCAGGGCACCCACAAGGGCCTCTGACCCTCGTGGTTCGTTGATGACGACTGAACGGAAGTGGTCATGATTGCAGGCAAAGCGATCTCGGCGTTCTGGAAGCGAATCCTGTTCCAGATCAGGGCCTCCGTTAATCACAACCCTTGTGGGTTCCCCTTCGGTGTGTGAGTCAATGACTTGAATTGTTTTCATTCGACTCAAGAAATCATAGAAAACATTTCTGCTATTTCATTCAATATTTTGGGAACTGCTTGAATTCTTTTTTTTTCATAACCGTCAACAAATTCCAATCAAAATACGTTTGCAGTCTTTTGCTTTCCTGCCATCAAGGAACAGATGACGGAAACCACAGAAAACCCAATCAGGATCAGCACCCCTTGAGAATAATCCTGGTACCCCCCGGCCATCACCACCAATCCACCACTGAGAACGCCGAAACCCATTTGAACTGAACCGAGCATTCCTGAGGCGCTGCCGGCTAAATTTTCCGCAGCATAGACTGCACCCATAGAGGCATTGCCGATCACCAGNCCTGCNGATATCCCATAAATCATTGNCGNAANAGCAATCCAAATTGGGTGCATCCATTCNAGNTATGAAACCCCCAACANTNACAGCATTGAAACGAGACTGAGGATACTGCCACCAAGAGTCATCTTTTCAATACCTAAATTCTTGACAAAAAATCGTGTTAAAAAATTACCAACCATGTACCCAAAAGGAGAAAGTGCGAACCAGAATCCGAATTCCATTGAAGAAAGTCCACGACGGGCAAACTCGAAGGGAAGGAAACCAATCAGACTGAAAAATATGCCTGAATTGCAGGCAGTAGCGAACATGAAAGCATTGAAATCCCGGATTCCCAGCAAACTAAGATAATTTTTTAAAAGTCCACGGGGATCCAATTTTTCCAGTTTGTAAAGATTTGTTTCCTGAAGAAAGAAATAATTCAGGGCCATGGAAATACAGCCAGACAATCCCACCACCAGCATCGTTCCCTGCCAACCAATCAGTTCTCCCACTACTCCACCACTGATGAAACTGAATATCGGAACAACCACCATGATTCCACTGACCAACGCAAATGCCCCTGCCGCTTCCAGTCTTTCAAAGGAATCATTGATGATGGCCCGGATGATCGAAATGATCGATCCTCCTCCAAGACCTTGAATTACTCTTGCAGCAATCAGGGTTTCTATGCTGGGAGCAAGAGCTCCCATGAATCCTCCTAGACCATAAAGAGCCAACCCGCTCAGCAGTGGAATTTTTCGGCCAAAACGATCGGACAAGGGGCCGTAAAAAAGCTGCGAAACTGCAATCGATGCAAAGTACGCCGAAAGCACCCATTGGCCTGTGGCTTCATCGACACTGAAAAAATCGGTGACCAGGCCCAGAGTTGGAGAAATAATCGTGATTCCCAGGGTTCCACATCCCATGTTGAATGCCAGAAGCCAAAGGGGCGCCTTTTTGGCAAGAATCCGTTGCCCGGTGGATGTATTCACATCTTTCCTAAAAAGATTTTAAATTAGAAAGGAGAATCCTGGAATCGGAGGAAATCTTCTAGCAAGGAAGACTTGCTTCAGGAAGGAGGATCTCTTCAAGAAGTTATCTAGAAAATATTATGATGGAGCATACTCTAAGGCACAAGCATATCAGATATTGAGGTAGTTTATGGGACAGGTTATGGTAGTCTTATGTAGTTACTCAACGTTAAACGGATTTGATTTTGTTTAAAATCATTGTTCTTGTTCATTGGAATTTCTTTTTCAAAGATCCATTCATTTACCAAATCATAGACAACCATGCCTACAAACCCTCAAGACTCTACTCCTGTTAGAATTGGATTCATTGGTGCAGGAGGCATTTGCAAGCAACGCCATTTGCCGGGTCTGAAGGCCCTAGATAACATCGAACTGGTGGCCGTCTGTAACCGTAGTCAAGCAAGCGGACAGCAAATCGCTGAAGAATTCGGATTTTCCGAAGTTCTGACCGACTGGGAGCAAATACTTAGGCGTGATGACATCGACGCGGTATTTATCGGCAGTTACCCAAACACCCATGCCGATATTTCGTGTGCTGCACTGGACTCCGGAAAACATGTTTTCTGTCANGCAAGNATGTCCACGACTCTTCCAGAATCACAAAGAATGTTGGAGACTGCCGCNAGTCATCCTGAACTGGTCAACATGCTTTGCCCTCCTCCNCACCGTATGCCNTGGGAAGCNTTCCTGCTTGAAGCATTAGCTTCAGAACAATTTGGAACTCCCCTGCATGTCCGAGTCACCTGCTCCAACGGTTCCTGTTATGGACCCTTGATTTTTCGGGACTTGGTCGAGTTTTCCGGACAGCAGGNCATGTTCGTTGGGATCTGGGCAGAAACNATCAATACCTTTTTTGGAGAATATGAAGAATTGATTGCTGATTTTTCAATCCCCATCCAAACAAAAGAGGACGAGAACGGAAAACCGGTTGAAATGAAAATCCCACAAGTCGTGAACATCAGTGGAACTCTCAGATCCGGGATTAGCATCAGCGAATACCACTGTGGCATCGCCAAACACGAAAACCTGAATCAATTCGAATTGATCACAGATCAAGGGACCCTCCGATTGAAAGCCATGACTTCCCTTGAATGGTCTGAATCTGGAAAGGATTTTGAACCCATTGAGGTTCCAGAAAATCAGGTTCGGGACTGGATGGTGGAATCAGATTTTATTCAGGCCGTACGCCTTGCCCTCAAAGGGGCAACTCCGGACGAAAGACCCGTTAGTCCAGATTTTGCTGAAGGACTGAAATACATGAAGAAAATGGCCGCCATCCATCTCTCTGCCAGTGAAAGAAGGNGGGTCAAACTGACTGAATTTTAGACATTTCTTTTTAGCAAAATGAATCCATCGGCAGAGAACATTATTTGAATCAGGCAATCTGAGAAGTATCATGGATGATTCCATCAGGCGGGCAAAACTGAAAAGACTGCAACAGATCCACGAACAGAAAAGACTGCACCTCAAAGAACGGTTCCAAAAACGAATGGAACAGGACCCTGAAAATGTTACCTGTCGGGAGTCCCATTCCCTCCACATGCCTCTAAAATCCAGGACTTGGCTTCACAGTAGACGTCACCCCTTCAAATTCCTGGAGCCTAAAGTAGGTTGATTCGATCGGCGTGCCTTCTCTAGATATGAAACCCATTGAATTCGTTCCAAAAAAATCAACCAGCCATTCCCGAATGGGAAGAAGTCGAGATCCGTGCCTATCCAATAATCTGCACTCAAACCGCCAGACAGATTGTCACTGAAATACAAAAACAAGTACCAAAAGACTCGTAATGNAAACTCTGGATTTGATCAGAAAAATCTTTCCATGACAGCTTGCCTTTCCCGTTGATCAACTCTCTTTGCAGGAAGAGCTCATCCTGGAAAAAGAACTGCACAAAGTCATCGGCAGCATCAATGGCTGACTTGATCGGAAAAGAGACGAGCTTTTTATAAAAAANTTAGGGAACATTGAGAAACTGTTGATTCAAGATTGAATCAACAGNGTTAAATCAACCTTAGAAGAATGTATGGGTTAATTCATTCAGGTAAGGAATAATCGCCCTTCACCGTCCTCGCAGCCTTGGGTCCAGTGCATCCCGAAGACCATCACCAATGTAATTGACACTCAAAACTGTAAGGGCAATAAAGAGACCTGGCCATATTACCCGAGATGGAGTGATCTGGATAAAGGTTGCACCGTCATAAAGCAATCGGCCCCAGGTTGGAAAATCGGGAGGGAAGCCAAGTCCGAGGAAAGACAAAGCGGATTCCGTGATGATTGCATTGGCAATTCCAAGTGTCGCTGAGACCATGATCGGACTGAGGATGTTTGGAAGTATGTGACGGAAAATGATCCTGCTTTTTCGGGTCCCGATACTATGGGCAGCAGTTACAAACTCTCTTTCTTTGATTCCCAATACATCTCCCCTGACAATCCTGGCTGTATGCATCCAACTGGTAATGCCAATGACAAATACGATCAGGAGAAAAATCCCGGTCTCTGGTCCATAAAGAGATCTCAGTCTATCCCGGAAGAGCATGATGATGACCAGGAGAACTGGAAGGATCGGTAGAGCCAGAAAGAGGTCCGTCAATCGCATCAATGGCCCGTCCAGGGACTTGATGAAACCTGCCAGAACCCCTATCAATGAACCCAATAGCAGAGATATCAACATCGCAAGAAATCCTACTGCCAAGGAGACTCTCCCTCCAGCAAGCATCTGGGCCATTGTGTCATGCCCAATGTTGTCAGTCCCTAAGGGGTGAGACCAGGTAGGCCCTAGGTTCCGTTCCCTGAAATTAATCGCATTCGGATCCACATCATAAAAATAGGGTCCGATGAAAACACAAAGTGTGATTAGAATGAATATAAACATTCCTGCCAACGCACCTTTGTGCTTGCGGAACTGGCGCCACACATCACCCCAGAGAGATCGATGTTCCGTCTGGATTTCAAAAGATTCCAATGCCACTGTATTTTCAGTCATACCGGATTCTGGGGTCAAGGATGCCATAAACCACGTCAGCAACCAGGTTGAAGACCACAATCAATACAGCAAAAATAAATGTCAATGTCTGGACCAAAGGGATGTCGGCCCCTTCAATTGCAATCACAAGCAGTTGACCGAGTCCGTTAACCCGAAAAATTTGTTCGGTGATGATTGCCCCGCTGAAAATGGTTGGTATCCCTAACGCGATCAAAGTGACCACAGGGATTAGACTGTTTCGTAGAACATGGATCAGCAAAACGACGTTCTCGGATCGCCCCTTGGCTCTGGCAGTCCTCACGTAATCAAGGTTGAGATTATCAAGAATCGAAGCCCGCATGAAACGGCTCAATTGGGAAGCATTGTAAAGTGCAAGCACCGTCACAGGCATGATCATCTGTTTCACCTGCATCACAAAATGATTCCAACTGTCAACCACCAGTGTCGTATCATAGATCATCGGGAACCACTCCAACTGAACACTAAAGATGATGATGGCCACCATTCCCGTGAAAAAAGTAGGTACGGAAAAACCGACCATCGCTACGAAGGTTCCTACCTGATCAAACATCGAATATTGCTTGTAAGCTGAAACAATGCCGATGGGGATTGCAATTAAAATCCCAAACAAATACGACAATCCAACCACCCATAAGGTCTGAGGCGTTCGTTGTATGATTAAATCGACAACAGGACTTCTTGTTGCCCATGAAATCACACGGGTCCGATTCTCCGCATCTCCAATTTTGATGTCAAACACCTGATCCAGGGCATTGAGGGGTTCATTCACAAAAAACTGGTGAAGCCACATTCCAAAACGAATGTGCATCGGTTGATCAAGACCTAGCGATTGCCTGATCTTTTCCCTCACATCTGGAGGAACGGTCATAGGAAGGTTACCAGTAGGATCGTTTGGAGCGAGATCCAAAATAGCAAAAATAATAAAACTGATTACCAGCAATGTTGGAATGGCAATCAGTATTCGTCGGATGATGTAGTGAATCAATGGCTATAACCTGTTAGACAGATTTTCGACCCAATGATTAAGGAATTGTCACTTATTTTATTACCCAGGGAAGGCAGGAGGAAAGGCGGTTTCAAAAAAACCGCCTCATAAGAAAAGTTTCGGAATGCTTAGTTCCGTTTCCAGTCAGCAATGTTCCAAAGTTCGGAATCCCATTCGTTCATCCGAACCCCCTTAATGCTATTGGAATAGGCAGAAACCCCACCACGATGAATGAGGGGAATCATAGCATAATCCTTCATCAGCTTATCATTCATTTCTTTGGCAAGCCTGATGCGGTCCTGTAGATTAGCAGTCTTTGCCATTTCAGCAGAAAGAGCGTCATACTCGGCACTACACCAGCGAGGCATGTTGTTTCCACCCCACTTGTTACGCTTTTGAGCCATCTCCTTGCACGTCCAGTTTGACATGTAGGTTTCCGGGTCTGTTCCACTGAAAGTATTGGTGTACATCTCTATGTCTGAATAGAACTTCTGATAGGTGTCCGGACTACCAACATCTCCTCCGAAAAAGACTGAGGCACTAATGTTTCTTAGTTCAGTTTCCACACCAATCTGCTTCCACATTTCCTTAATGAAGGCTTGAGTTCCCTGGCGGACGGAATTTGTAGAAGTCTGATACAGAATTGAAATACGTACCCCATCTTTCTGTCTCACACCGTCTGAACCTCTTTTCCATCCTGCTTCATCAAGAAGCCTGTTTGCTTCTGCAACATTGGGCGTTTTACATTCGTCATTGGCACTGGATGCATAAATCGCAGGTGCTGGGAGCACATTACAACTAATTTTACCTGCCTGACCATAACCTGCATCCACCAGGACCTGACGATCAATGGCCAGCGATAATGCTCTTCGCACCGCATAATCGGATAGATAAGGATGAGGATTTTGGTTGTTGTTCCCTCCGATGAACTCGGAACGATTTTCTCCCAAAGCAGGATCCGGATTGGTGAAGTTCACCATCAATCGCTCAACGGCTGTGCCGAAAGCAGAAACAACGGTTCCTTTTCCTCTCTGTTCCATTTTGCTCAGAATCTCTGGTTCTACCTGGAGGTTCCACGCATAGTCCATCTCACCGGTTTCCAAAACAGCTCTTGCAGCAGATACAGCATCACCACCACCTTTAAAAACTAATTTTTTAAAGGCAGGTTTATTGGAATCACGGTAATTTGGATTTGCCTCAAAGACAATTACATCATTGGGTTTGAAATCTTTGACAACAAAGGGGCCTGTTCCGATTGGATAAAAATTCTCTTTGTTGCATTCTTGAGCCCTTGCTCCTGCACAGTCTTTAAACTGAGCCTTCTGGAGAATGGGAGAGTTGTAACCCACAAAAGCCTGATAGGGAAAGGGTTTCGATACGGTGAAATCAATTCGAACCGTATAACGGTCAACCGCCTTAACTGACTTGATGTCACTGTAATAATTGGTCTGGGTACATCCCGTATCCTTATTGGTGCAGTATTCATAAGTAAAAACTGCATCATCGGCTGTTAACTCAGAACCGTCTGAAAATTTAATCCCTTTTTTAATTTTCCAAGTAATAGAACTTAGATCTTTTGCGACTCCTCCATTCGCAACAGTAGGGATTTCATTTACGAGCCAAGGAAGCATATTGCCCTTTTCATCGTATCTCGCCAGGGGTTCAAGAACGACTGAAGATGCTTCAAGTTCCTTGGTTCCCCCAGAAAGATTGGGGTTCATGGTGGAGGGTGCCTGCCAGTAGAGCAGATTAAGCTGACCTTGAGGTTTGGCATGAGTTGAAACGGAAAAACTCAAAACCATCAGGCCTGTTACAATCAATGCAAAGAATTTTCTCATAAGTTCTCCTCTTGATGAGATTTTAAAAACATTTCCAATCCCATAAAAAATAAAAATTTGACCAAATTCAAACCTTACATTTTAAAGGGATGGACTAAATTATCTGAACTCTATTCATGAATCAATGTTTTTCCTTATCAAAAATTTCCATTTCTTCCTCTCGAGAATTCAATCAGGCTTTGTGGCAAGCAACCCAATGCCCTTGTTTTTTTTCACGCCATTCCGGAACTTGTTCAGCACATTGAGTTCCCGCAATGGGACAACGGGTCCGGAAGCGGCATCCTGAAGGCGGATTGGCCGGACTCGGCACATCTCCCTTGAGTATGATTCGTTCCCGCTTTTGCTCCAGTCCCGGATCATGAATGGGGACTGCGGAAAGAAGTGCCTGAGTATAGGGGTGAAGGGGTTCCCCATAGAGCGACGGGCTACTTGCCAATTCGACTATAACTCCCAGGTACATCACCGCTACCCGATCGGCAATGTGCCGGATCATGCTAAGATCATGGGAGATGAAAAGGTAGGTCAAACCAAGCTGCTCCTGTAAATCCTCCAACAGATTGACCACTTGAGCCTGTATGGAAACATCAAGTGCTGCAATAGGTTCATCACAGATGATGAAATCAGGATTCAGTGCCAATGCCCTGGCTATTCCAATTCTTTGACGCTGCCCGCCAGAGAATTCATGAGGGTAACGGTTGGTATATTTAGGATTCAGACCGACTGATTTGAGGAGATGTTCAATTTTTTCTCTTCGTTCCTTTCCCTTATAAACCTCATGTTCGATCATTGGTTCCCCGATGATGTCCCCAACTGTCATTCTCGGGTTCAGACTGTCCTGGGGATCCTGGAAGATCATCTGCATCTTTGGCCGTTGAAGTCTCAATTTTTCAGAACTCAAGTGAGTCATTTCAACGCCCTTGAAAACAACACTTCCTGAGGTGGCTGGATACAGTTGCAGAATGACTCTACCGGCAGTGGATTTTCCACAACCACTCTCTCCAACAAGCCCAAGGGTTTCTTGTTCCTTGATCTCAAACGAAATCCCATCCACGGCTTTAACAGTACCTACTTGTCTGCGAAAAACCCCTTTTGTAATGGGGAAATGCTTTGCCAGATTTTCGACCTGAAGCAGGACGTCCATATGATCATTCATGAGGATGAAACTCCCGGATCCGGATTCCACCAACAGGCAACCTGATGCCCCGGATCCGTCATAACCAGACCGGGGTTTTCTTCATGACATTTCTCAAAAACCTGATCGCATCGAGGTGCAAATGGGCAGGTATTGGGGATTCTAAGAAGATCCGGCGGTTGCCCTTTGATACTTTCCAGTCTTTCAGCACGTTCCCCTTCTACCTTTGGAAGAGTCTTCAAAAGACCCTGGGTGTAGGGATGCCTCGGCTTTGAATAAATTTTCTCAACCGGAGCCTCCTCAACAATGAAGCCTCCGTACATCACAGCCACACGATCTGCCATGCCTGCCACAACACCAAGGTCATGGGTGATCCATATAATGGCCATTCCGAGTTCCTTCCTGAGACGTTTGACAATGTCCAGAATCTGGGCCTGAATCGTCACGTCAAGAGCAGTGGTTGGCTCATCAGCAATGAGAACCTTTGGATCACAGGCAAGAGCGATAGCAATCATAACACGCTGTCGCATTCCTCCTGAAAATTGATGAGGGAAATCCTTGAGCCGACTTCGTGCCATTGGAATGCCTACCAGTTCCATCAGTTCTACAGCTTTTTTTCTGGCCTCCACCCTGCTCAACCTAAGATGCTCACGCATGGGTTCCATCAATTGATAGCCAATGCTCAACACCGGATTAAGAGATGTCATTGGGTCTTGAAAAATAAATCCAATTTTACCACCTCGAATCTTCCTCAACTGATTCAGATCCATTTGGATCAAATCCTGATTTTCAAATAAAGCCCTGCCTTCCACGATTTCAGCAGGAGGCATCGGCAAAAGTTTAAGAAGTGACATCATGGTTACACTTTTCCCTGAACCACTTTCTCCGACAACCCCGAGCAGTTCGCCCTCCTTCAAGTCAAAACTGATCCCATTGACTGCGAAAACTTTCCCATCCTGAGTATTGAAACGTGTTACCACGTTTTCAACTTGAAGGACATTCGATCCTATAGGCATTTCTTAAAATTCAGGAGATTCCCAAAAAAGGAAGAGATAATAACTTTTAATTAAGGAGTGTCAAATATCCATTCATTGAAACTGATTTACTCTTCAACATCCAACATGCTACAAAATTCAATATAAGCTAACACAGAAGAAAACAAAAACCATATGCAAGAAAACAATGTTCAAATAAATTTAATTCATCAGAATCTACGTTGGCGCTGCATCGGCCCATCAAGGGGAGGTCGTGTGGTAGCAGTCGCAGGAGATCCTGAAAATCAGCAGGTTTTTTACTTTGGAGCAGCAGCAGGGGGAATCTGGAAAACAGAGGATGGAGGAATTTACTGGGAAAATGTTTCTGACGGATTCCTGAGAAGTTCCTCCGTAGGTGCTCTCACAGTGGCCCCATCCGATCCCAATGTCATCTATGCTGGCATGGGAGAATCCACCATCAGGATTGATGTTTCCTATGGTGACGGGGTCTACCGCTCCACCGATGCAGGGAAAAGCTGGAATCATCTCGGGCTTCCGGAAACCCGGCAGATCAGTGAGATCCGTGTCCATCCGAACAATCCGGATTTGGTCTATGCCTCAGCTTTAGGCCATGCATTCGGTCCGAACAAAGAGCGGGGAATCTTCCGTTCCAAAGACGGTGGAAGAAACTGGGAACATCTTCTCTTCCGGAGTGAATCGGCGGGGGCAATCGACCTCAGCCTGGATCCTAACAATCCAAGAATCCTGATCGCCTCATTCTGGGAAGCTCAGCGGAATTTCTGGAGTCTCCAAAGTGGCGGCCCCGGCAGCAGCATCTACCGAAGTATGGATGGCGGTGACAGTTGGGAGGATATCACCCATCGTAGAGGACTTCCAAAAGGAACCCTGGGAAAAATGGGAATCAGCATTTCTCCTGCCCAGAGCGGAAGAGTCTGGGCAATCATCGAAGCAGAGGAAGCCGGCCTATACCGATCAGACGATTATGGGGAAAGCTGGACCAGAACCAGCCTAAACCGCGACCTGATTCACCGGCCCTGGTATTACTGTCATGTCTTTGCCGACCCAAAACATGCCGACACGGTCTACTTGACCAATCTGCAGATGTGGAAATCCAGCGACGGCGGATCCAGTTTCAGTGAAATCACCACTCCTCATGGCGACAACCACGATCTCTGGATAGATCCTGAAAATCCAAATCGGATAATCGAAGGCAACGACGGCGGTGCCTGTGTCAGTTTCAATGGAGGGAAAAGCTGGTCCAGCATTTACAATCAATGCACCGCCCAGTTTTATCGCATGGATCTTGATACCCAATTTCCTTACCGGGTTTATGCGACCCAGCAGGACAACACCAGCATCAGTGTTCCCAGTGCCAGTGAGCACGGAGCCATCTCTCTTGGGGAATGTACCCTTCCTGGTACCGGAGAAAGCGGATTCATTGCCGTTAAACCCGATGATCCGGATATCGTCTACATCGGTGCCGTCGGAAGTTCTCCTGGAGGGCATGGAGCCCTGCAACATTACAATCACCGGACGCGTCAGCTTCGTCTGGTCAACATCTGGCCCGAAGAGCATTTCGGATGGGCTGACAGGGATCTGAAAAACAGATTTTCCTGGACCTTCCCCATCTCCTTTTCTCCTCATGATTCGAACACTGTCTACGCCTGCGGTAACCGGGTCTTTGCATCTCACAATGAAGGGATGAACTGGGAATCGCTCAGTCCGGATCTGACCCGAGCCGATGACAGCAAACTTGGAGTTTCCGGTGGGCTTACTGTTGACAGCAGTGGTGCCGAAACTTATGGAACCATCAGCACCTTTGTGGAATCACCACATCATCAGGGAATCTTCTATGCTGGGACCGATGATGGACTCGTCCAGCTTTCCAGCAATGGGGGCAAAAACTGGGAAATCGTGACACCTAAGGATCTTCCAGATTGGGCATATATATACTGCATCGAAGCTTCAAATCATGATCCGGAAGTTCTCTATCTATCCGCAACACGTTACAAACTTGACGACTATCGGCCCTTTCTTTTCAAATCCGAAGATGGGGGGAAAAACTGGAAATCCATCTGCGGTGATTATCCTGAAGGTGAAATCAGCCGGGTGGTCCGTGAAGATCCAACAATTCCCGGGTTACTTTATGTTGGGTCAGAAACAGGGATTTTCTTCAGTACCAACGATGGAGTCAACTGGAGTCAACTTGGTGGTAATTTTCCAGTCGTTCCCGTCTACGATCTCTATATCAAAGACGATGAGATGGTGGTGGCAACTCACGGCCGTTCATTCTGGATCCTCGATGACCTGAACCCTCTTCGGGAATCTTCTTGGATCAGATCCGAAGAGGAATTCCATTTCTTTGCTCCAAAACCTTCCTATCGGAGAACCCTGAACTGGAGCACTAACCTCTTCATGGGAGACGGTAAGAACTACAGCCCGGCCTTTGGAATTCCGGGAACCAGTTATGTGGTTGAAGACTCTAACGGAGAAAAACAAACCCGATTTCTGGATCTTGGAGAAAACCCTCCCCAGGGAGTGATCTTCCATTATTTTCTGAATGATCCGGAAAACACGAAGCTTGAACTGCAAATCCAGGATTCAGAAGGAAAGATCATCGAAACTTTTGAAACAAAACAAGACCGTCAAGTTTCCCAGGATCAAGAGGATGAAGATGAGGACGAGAAAAAACCGAATCTTCCTGCTACAAAAGGACTTAACCGCTTTATCTGGAACATGCGTTATCCCGGCCCTGCAGAAAGAATCGACAAATCTCTTGAAAAAAAGGGATACCAAGCCTTAGGACGAGGAGAAATGGGAGAACGGGGTGGGCCTACTGCGATTCCTGGAAGTTACCACGCTGTTCTTAGGATGGAAAACAAAGAACAGGCACAAAGCTTTGAAATCCTGAAAGATCCCAGACTGGACACAACCCACGACGACTACCAGGCCCAGTTTGATCTATGGCTTCGCATCCGTGATAGGCTTTCCGAAACCAACCATCTGCTGAACCGGTTGAGAAGACTCCGAAGTGAAATCAGTATCATTCTTCAACGTCCTGATCAGACCAAGGATCATTCAGATAATAGCTCCAAGAGCTTTAGGGATTCTGCAGAATCGCTCCTCCAAAAACTGGATGAGCTGGAAAATGAATTGTTTCAGACAAGAAATGAAACCCCTTCGGACCGGCTCCGCCATCCGGTTAAGCTCAGGGACCGATTGGAAGGACTGATCAGTGTCGTGGCTGTCGCAGAAGCCTCTCCGCCTCGACAAGCATTTGAGGTCTTTGAACATCTCAGTGGGTTGCTCGAGAAGCATTTTTCCAGGATGAATCAACTGGAATCCAATGAACTGGTGACCCTGAAACAGTTGGTACATAAAGAAAAAATCCAAATGTTTGAGGGGTGAGATGTCTGCCACTCAAAATCTGGTCAAACTGACTGCTGCGGATTTCCTGGTTCGCAGTACCTACCAGATGGGAAAAAGCCCGGTGCTCCCACTAATGGCTGCCTCTCTTGGGGCAGATGCCTTCTTCCTCGGCATGATCGTCTCTGTTTCTACGATGACCGGACTGGGATTGAAACCACTCTTCGGATTGCTTTCTGACCGTTGGGGGCGATGGTCCTGGATGATGGCTGGGACATTGATCTTCATAGGAATGCCTTTCCTGTACAAATGGATAGAAACTCCGAATGAATTGATGCTGCTGAGGCTTGTCCACGGATTGGCCACAGCCATCTATGGTCCGGTCACCCTCGCCTGGGTTGTCGAGCAGGGACGTTCCGGGTGTGCAGAAAGGGTAGGTTGGTTCGGTATTGCCAGAAATGGAGCATCCCTGGTCGGTCCACTTGCCGCGGCAAGCCTACTCAGTTTCATGGAACCTGTCGATGTTTACACCATCATTGGATGTTTCAGCAGCCTTGCTTTAATCCCGGTGATGATGCTTCCCTCAGGAAAAAGAAAACCAGGATTGAGAAAATCTTGGCAAGGTCATCTTTCAAGAGCATTCAAAGCAGGTCTGGGGCTTCCCGAACTCTGGATTGCAGGAAGTCTTGAGTGCGTTCTATACCTCGGACTATATGCCGTTAAAGCTTTTCTCCCTTTATTGGCTCTTTCTGAAGGCATTCCCATCCTTTGGGTGGGGATCTTTTTTTCGATGCAGGAACTCACCCACCTGCTACTCAGGCCCTTTGGTGGGAGAATCGGAGATCGTTTCGGTTACCTTCTCACAGCGGCTTTGGGCCTCATGTTCGCATCAGGGGCTCTTAGCGCCCTTCCCATAGTTCCTGATGAAACATCGATGTTGGGAATTTCTATGGTTTTTGGAATGTCCCAGGCTTTGATCCTTCCATCGTGCGTGGCTCTTTTTGCAGCCCGGATCGATCAACTTCACACGGGTACTGGAACAGGATTATTTGGTTCCATGAAAAATTTAGGAAAGGTCACCGGCCCGGCCTTGGGGGGATGGTTGGTTCATCATCATCAAATGACTTGGATGCTCTGGACCATGTCGGGGTTATTGGCTTTTTTCGCCCTGGGAATGATCACTTCCACCTTCGGTCGTAAATTGGCCCTACGTGTTACAGGCTGATCATGGCACTGACCGCACGTTACGAACAGATCACTGGTGTTCGTCTTCAGGAGCAAATGCCTGCAATGCTGGTAGCACTTGGACATGGTTCGACACACTGGATTGGAACCGCGTTTTACATGCTGCTTCCATGGATTCGGGAGGATCTTGGCATCAACTATCTTTTAGCTGGAAGCCTGGTAGCCGCCACTCATCTCAGTTCCCTGCTTGCCAATTTCGGGAGCAGTGCTTTGACAGATGTAACTGGAAGAAGGATTCTGATCCTTTGTTTTTCTTTGGTTCTGGGAGCCCTAGCATTGATCGGTACGTCTTTTATCGATCATCCTCTTGAACTGGGAATCCTGATCGCCGTGGCAGGGGCCACAGGTCATGTCTGGCATCCTGCGGCAATCAGTTATCTTTCCAGGCTCTATCCCAACCAACGCGGTTTTGCCCTTTCTGCCCATTCTCTGGGAGCAAGCCTTGGAGACACCATGGCTCCACTGATCCTAGGAATGCTACTGAGTGTGATGCTCTGGAAAACGGCGGCTTTTTCTTCAGGACTCCCTGTCTTTGGGGTGGTGATCCTGCTTTGGTGGATTCTCGGACGTGAAGAAAATCCAGAAAACAGATTCTCTGAAACAGGAGCATGGCGACACTATTTTAAGAATCTTAAAAAATTAGGAAGACACAAACCATTGATCCTGCTCTCCCTCGTCTCAGGATTTCATGGGGCCGCACAAACCGGACTGATGATGTTCATCCCGATCTACCTTGCGGATGATCTTAATGCTGGTTCGATGATTACCGGTTTGGGGTTTGCGGCATTGCAGATTGGAGGGGTCGTGGCGGCCCCAATCACAGGGCTCCTTTCGGACCGTTTGGGTCGCAAACCCATCATCCTTTTTTCCCTTGCAGGCTCAACCCTGATGACCGCCTTGATGGCAATGGCAGACCAGATTGAATTCTTCATCCCATGTGTGCTGATTCTCGGATTCCTGCTATTCGCCGTAAGACCCGTAGAACACAGTTGGTGTATGGACCTTGCTCCAAAAGCCATGGCCGGTTCAGCCATTGGCATCCTCTTTGGAGTTGCTTCCGTTTTTGCGATGCTCACTCCCCCGATTACCGGGGCAGTGGCGGATGAATGGGGAATTTCCCAGGTGTTCTGGATGATCTCGATGTTGGTTTTAATCTCTACTGTCTTCGCAATATTAGTTCCCGGACGAATTCCTGAGAAAACCGACGATTCTGCGAATATCTAACCACCTCCATCTATGATATTAGGGCAGTTCTCCACGTTGCCTGAGAATCTCATTGCGTGAATCCCGGGAAAGGGGAGAAGAACTTTTCAAGAGAAAATCCTCATAGGATTTGCGGTCAATCACCTGCCAGAGGTAAAAAGGCAGGATCACACATGCCACAATCATCGAGACAATCAACAAGGATTTTATCAACGAAGACATGGGAGATTCTTCGACTGGATTGAATGCTCCAATCCCTGAAGGCTTTTGAGCAACAACTCAGGCCGCTTCGTCCTTTTCCTCATATTCAGCAGGAGCAAGGAAACCACCTGATTGACGATTCCAAAGATCAGAATAGATCACAGAATCACGAACCAGTTCTTCATGGGTTCCAGACTCGACAACAGAACCCGCATCGATCACCACCAAACGGTCAAGTTGAGCAATGGTTGAGAGGCGATGGGCTATCGCAATCACGGTTTTACCTTCCATTAGCCTGAAAAGATTTTCCTGGATCGCTGCCTCGATTTCCGAATCAAGGGCTGAAGTTGCTTCATCCAGAACCAGAATCGGTGCGTCTTTGAGGAACATCCTGGCAATCGCGATTCGCTGACGCTGTCCTCCGGAAAGCTTGACTCCCCGTTCTCCGACGTGAGCTTCCAGCCCCTTGCGTCCATAGGAATCTTCCAGTTCCTCAATGAATTCCCAAGCATTCGCCCTTTTGGCTGCCTCAATGACTTCTTCATCTGCAATGTCAGGAGACGTGTATGCGATGTTGTCACGGATGGAGCGGTGCAAAAGTGAGGTATCTTGAGTCACCACACCAATTTGGGACCGCAGGCTTTCCTGAGTGATTCCTGAAATATCCTGACCATCGATTAGAATCCTTCCCTTCTCCAAATCGTAAAAACGCAGCAGCAGATTTAAAAGAGTGGTTTTTCCGGCTCCGGATCGCCCTACCACCCCGACCTTTTCACCCGGTTCGATCGACAGGCTCAGGTTTTCCATGATCCCTCCTAGACGTCCATAATGAAAATGAACGTGATCAAACTCCACCCGGCCGTTTTTGACCTCCAATTTGGAAGCATCCTGACGATCGACCACTTCATGGGGTTGCACCATCATGCTCATTCCATCATGCACGACTCCTATGTTTTCAAACAAGGACGAAACTTCCCACATGATCCACTGGGACATGCCATTGATTCTTAGGCACATGGCAATCGCGATGGCAATCGAACCAATGGAGACCACAGAGGACATCCAGAGCCAGATCGAAAGGGCAGAGATACTGCAGACTAAAAAGGCATTGTTGAAATAAATCAGAAAATGATAGAGCGTTACCAAACGCATCTGCCGGTGGACGGTGACCAGGAAATCATCCATACCCTGTCTTGCATAGCCTGCTTCACGATGAGCATGGGAAAAAAGCTTAACGGTCGAAATGTTCGTATAGCTGTCCACCACCCTGCCTGTCATCATCGAACGAGCATCGGCCTGCTCCCGAGAAACCCTCTTCAACTTGGGTACGAAATAGGTGATCAGCACGACATAAACCACCAACCATAAAAGCAGTGGAAGCATCAAGCGAAGTTCGGATGAGGCCACCAAAACCATCATCGAAATGAAATACACCGATACATACACAAAAACATCCAGCAGTTTGAGCACACTCTCGCGTATCGCCAGTGAGGTCTGCATGACCCTGGTGGCCACTCTACCTGCAAACTCGCTGGCAAAGAAATTCATGCTTTGTCGCAGCAGATAACGGTGCATTTGCCAACGGGCGATCATCGGAAAATTACCCAACAGAGTCTGATGAATGAGCAGTGATTGAAGCAGAACCACAACCGGCAATCCCACGATCAGGAATGCTCCCATCCAAAGCAAACGACTTCCTTCCCTTTCGATGAATCCCGCAGGATCCGAGGCAGAAAGCCAATCGACGATGTTGCCCAAAAAACCAAAGAGGTAGACTTCACCCGCGGATATCAATGCCGTCAACACCGACATGAATGCCAACCAGGGCCATGCAGATCGTGTGTAGTGCCAACAAAAAGCGATCAGTCCTTCCGGAGGTTGTCCAGGTTCCTCAAGGGGGTAGGGATTCAGTCTTGATTCAAACCAGCTGAACATATTTTCTCAATTCATGAATTTAAACTTAAGCTTCACAGAGTGAAGGAAGTGAGAGACACTAACAAATGATTACAGATTTTTCAGGAGATTGGATGAATCAGGAAACGCATCGACTGGCAATTGGCTGCATGGGCCTTGGTGGAGGCTGGAATGAAAAGGCTCATGACAAGAACCATATCACACAGGCGGAAAAGGTGATCGAAACCGCCCTCGAGCTAGGAATTCGGTTTTTCGATCATGCCGACATTTATGCCCGAGGCAAAGCAGAAGCAGTTTTTGGAGAAGTCTTACAATCCCGTCCCGAACTGCGAGAAAAGATCTTCCTGCAAACGAAATGTGGTATCCAGCTTCCCGGAGACCCTCCAGGCTGCCAACAGGGGCGTTATGATTTCAGCAGAGAACATATCCTCGATTCCGTAGAACAGTCCCTGTTGCGCCTCAAAACCGAATTCATCGACATGCTTTTGCTGCATCGCCCTGATCCGTTGCTGGAACCGGAGGAAGTCGCGAATGTTTTTGAACAGCTTAAACAATCAGGCAAGGTGAAAGAATTTGGAGTCAGCAATCACACTCCAGCCCAGATGGCACTCTTACAGAAATTCCTGACGGTTCCGATTGCATCAAACCAGATGGAATTCCATCTCTTGCAAAGCGGAATGCTGGATGGAGGAATATCAGGATCCAAAGGCCCTATGGACCCACCTGGGCTTGAAGGAACGATCGAATACTGCCGTCTCCATAACATCCGTCTCCAGGCGTGGTCCCCTGTCTCCAAGGGGCTCCTGTCAGGTCAAAAATACAAAGGGAAGGATGAAAAGCTGAAAGAAAGAATCCTGAATTGCAGCAGGAAAGTCGGGGAATTTTCAAAAAAACATAAAGTTCCAGCAGAAGCGATTGTCGTGGCCTGGATCCTTCACCATCCTGCCAGAATCCTGCCCGTGCTCGGGAGCAAAAATCCGGAACGGATCAAAAACTGTGCGAAGTCCCTGGAAGTTCATTTGAAGCGCGAGGAATGGTATGAACTCTACTGCCTTGGACGTGGTACCAATCTGCCATGAGTTTGTAATCTTTTATAGATCAATGACAATCGGCACAGCCAACTCCTGCTCAATTAAATTGATTCCTTCTCCGCCCCGATCGATTACCAGAAAGTCTTGTTTTTCTGAGAGCACCAGCAGCGGGTGATGCCACACTCCAGGCCTGAAATTCACACCTTGTTTGGGGGAACAAGCAAAAATCACCACGTCCTCCACCTCCACTTTCTGCTTTGCTTCTGCTACGGCAACCAGGTACTCAAACGGCTCAAGAGGCATGAACAGTTGGGAACCGAAAGGGTGTTTTTCCATCATCCTGATTGTCAACGGAAAAGGGTAGGGAGTTCCACGAAAAATGTTCACAATCGGCTTGCCCCCGTCTTTTTCAACATCGATTTTTGCAAGATCATGAAATCGAACTGTGGTCCCTTCATTGATTGCAATCCTATGCTTTCCAGTCGCTTCCAGCACATCACCAAAAGCAGCAAAGGATTGAGAATCTAGAGGAATGGGTGAAATGCGATGCATGGATTTAGAATTGGGGTCGTCCATAAATTCTGAGACGGCTGATTCCACCATCGGGGAATATATTCAAACGGACACAATTGACCGGACCCAAATTAGTCAACTGCTGCTTTTGATAAAAATGCTGATGATCCATGGAAAGCTTTTGGGGAGCGAGGAGTTCTGACCAGGCATCAGCAGCTAAAGCCAATTCATCATCCGTTTCTATTCCCATTTTTGAGGCTTGGATAGAGCATCGGTCTGGATAATTTCCTTTGAAATGTGCTGTGTCAACCTCGATTTTCTTGATTTCAGCAGTTGCCCCCAGTCGCACCAGAATCCAGTCATGCCCAGGTTCACGGCGTCTCCTGGTTTCCCAACCGTCTCCCATATTGATCCCCCTTCCAGGAGTCAAGATCACCCATGGCATCCCATAATGTGCGTCGTTGTACCCTGCGATTCTTCCCCCCAGGGCAATGGAGGAAAGTTCCAGCATTTGAGAACCATCGATTTCAGACCACCTGGGCAGAGGTTCGCCATAGACCCTCAAACGGGCAATGCCTCCATCAGGAAAGATGTTCAAACGTAAATGACTAAAAGCCCGATTGTTGTTAATGGGAAAATAGTGCTGTTGATCAGGACCCAAATCTGAAACAGGAATTAATTCCTCCCACTTTTCTGATGAATTATTAAATCCTGAATGAGGATCCACCCCTTGAAGTGAGGCCTGAGGAGGATAGTTCCCTGTAAAATGACGGGTATCGATTTCCACACCGCGGATGACTCCCCTTGCCCCAAGTTGAATCACGGTAGAGTCATGCCCAGGTTTACGGCGTCTCCTGCTTTCCCATCCATCCATCCATTTCCCATGATCATCATATTCATCCGGCAGAAAAACGGGTTCAGAATCCTGGAGCATCCTTTTAGCCTCTGCAAAAAAATCATCGCTCACCTCCAGAACCATTGTTCCCAACCTCTGGGATGCCAAGTTCACTAGATGTTTTGCAAAGTCGGGCTTTTCATGTTTACCAGTCATGATTCTATCTTCATCCATTGATTTAGAAAATATTTGAAAGATCTGAAAATGGTTTGATTAAATGTTTGAAGCAGAATGGTTTGCATTCCTGATAAAATAGCTGTCACATCAGTTGGAACCACCTAGCGGAATTGAACCGCTGACCTGCTGTTTAAGAAACCTCTTTTCAACAGCCATTTTCCATAGGTTAACAGGATTGGTGTCCTTTTGGTGATTTTACTCTTTTGTTCCCCCGGGCCTTGTTTTCGTTCTAGATTATCGAGAAATCCCATCAGAAGATCTTCATTGGTTAAGGTAAAAAAAAATCATTTTTCAAGAAAAAAATTTGTAGCCATCATGTGATGCGATTAGACCAAGTTTGCCATAGAACTTATTGGCCTCGGTTCTTTCCTTATTATTAGTAAGTTGAAAGATACCACACCCTCGTTCCCTCCTTTTTTCTATAGTGTGCCGAATTAATTGAGTCCCAAAACCTAGCTCACGCATATCAGAACGAATTCTGACACTTTCAATTTGGGCTCTAGAGAATCCTTTGAAGGATAGATGAGGAAGAGACATTATCTGATAACATCCAATGATATCTCCTTTTTGTTCCATTACAAATATATCGAAATAATCATTCACAAGAAGTTAAATAAAAGCAGATTTGTAATCATAGACTTTGATTTCTTCTCTAGCACTTCCAAGGATATCATCATGAAGAAGGTGTAAAATGGGCTCTAGATCCTCATAGATTACTTTTCTGATATTCATTTGGGAACTGTAGGATGGATGTTATGGAACTCAACACCATAGATGAAAAAGATTCACTGCTCTGGATTGAATTGAAATTCGCTCATCTTTCCCTAGTCAAACAGAAAAGAAAAAACCGTAATATTTTGCCGCAATCCTCCCAAGGAAAAAAATCTTCAGCCTTTTGTTTGAAAAGGAACCATCTCTTGATCATTCAAATTTATTCCAGCCAACCCGCATCTTACAATTAGTGGTACAATCATAAACTTGACATATCATATATGAATGTATTAGACCTTATATTTAAGGGCAGACGAAAGTAATTCGTGACCCTGGGGTGGAGTAATGCACCACCTTTTTTAAAAGTTCTCTTCGCAGGGTAGTGGTTCTGCATTTCCACTACCTTGCTGAGGAAATCTCCATACTCAGCTTAGGGCTGATCTGGAGCTGATCTGGAAGGGATACTTCTCATATGTCAGTGGGTTCGCGGTATCCCCCTCGACTCTTCATTTCAGCCCTTTGCCAAGTAGGTTTACTAAATGCTCAATGGCCCTGGTATTCTTGGGCCACTGCTTCATATAACTTATGCATAGCTTCATTGCTACGTTCAGCAAGTTCGAAGGCCCTGCGTTCATTGGCAGCATCCAGTTGTTTGTATTCCACCCTTTCAGCCGCATTCTGATCGAACTGGTATAGGATGAACCAGTAAGCTAATCCCACGAAAATTAATGGTATCCCAAGTGTGCGGACTAACTCAATTAGGTCTGCGCTCGTCAATCCAGTCTCCTGTGGATTTTTGTATACCCCCTGATTTGGCTGTAATTCTATGGAAACAGTGGAGCCACCGAGCGGAATTGAACCGCTGACCTGCAGTTTACGAAACTGCTGCTCTACCCCTGAGCTACGGTGGCCTATGGAAGGAATAAATTTTAAATAATTGAACAGGGATTAAATAATATTCCAGTTCAATGCCTCATGCCTCGGTCATGCCTTCTTTTTTTCAAGTCCCAGCAGAAAAAGTCCGCTGCCAATGACAATGATGGAACCTAGTATTGTACTAAGAGAAGGGATTTCCTGAAGAATGAAAAAAGCGCTGATGGCACCAAAAATAATGATCGAATAGCGCCCTGGAGAGGTAACGGAAAGTGGTGCCAACCTCACAGTGAGGACCGTCATCACGTGTGCCACACTAACGGCCAACGAAGCACCAAAGACTGGAACCAGAATGGCCCAATCCGGAGTCTGCCAAAAAGGAATCGAAGCAATTCCTGCAGCCACAGTCAAAAGCAGTCCAGTAATCAGGACGATCTCAAGTCCTGAATAATGGTGTGGTAGACGCTTGGTGTAGACTTCACGGATCACGATCATCAAAGTGGCAAAAAGTGGAAGAACATATCCAATCTCCCAACCCATTTCATCGGGCCAGACAACAATCATCACTCCTGCAAAACCTGTGGATACGGCAAACCATTCACGCGGCCCAACTCGTTCTTTGAAGAAAATGACTCCAGATGCAGTGATCATCAGTGGGGCGGTGAGTAGGATCGTGTAGACGTCCGTGAGAGGAAGCATCAAAATTGAAGTCAGAAAGGAAAAAGTCAACCCGACTTCTATCAAACCCCGACCATGAAGCACCGATAGTTTAATAATCCTTTCGAATCGAAACTTCCCCTGGAAGGCAAGGATCGTTGAAATCATAAGGCACATGAGAGCTCCACGAAAAAAAACAACCATAAACAAGTTGTCGTTTCCTGGCATTTTGAGGACAGTCCACTTGACCAGACTGTCATTAACCGAAAAACAGAACTGTCCCAACAGCATGGTCATAATACCTGCCAGGTAGGAGGATTTTGGTGGATTGGATGATTCCAAATTAAAACTTCATTCTAGTTTCATGACTTTCAATATCCTCCTGGAATCCTCACAATAATTCCATCCAATCCATTTTCAACACTGGGTAGAAATCTGATCCAATAAACCGTTGATGATCCCCGGACTTAAGAATTGAGACCGTCTCCCCAAAGTAAAAAGTCTATCAAAATGCAGTCCGTTTTTGGTAGGATGGTTTTTCAAAAAAGAGCTCCACCCTCAGCGCAGAGTTCCAAAAAAGCTTTAATCCAGAAAGTTAAAATAGATTGAGTAACAGTTCATCACAGATTCATACCGAATTGTTTAAGTTTATCCCCCATCATCGCAGGCTACTTTTTCTGTTATTGCTATCAGTTCTATTTTTGTTTGTTTTTTTTCATATACGCCAAACAAAACAGAAGGAAATGCAAAAGGCGATTGCTCAGGTTAGGCTCGAGGATTTAAAAATTGCAGTGGGAGGATCAGGAAAATTCATGGGTACAGCCCTTTTCGGGTCCCTTACCAATGAAACAGAAAAAGATATTTCCATTCTTACTCTCAGTATTAGTTTTCTTGATGAAGATGGAGCGATTTCAAAAACTCATGATTTTTTTCCTATCAACCGTTATTCTAAAAACGAATGGAATCCTTTGGCACCTAACTCGATTCGTAGCTTCGGTTTTTTCATTGATCACATCGTACCCGAAAACTGGTCCGGACTTTATGAAGCAGAAATCACAAAACTGATTTTTTTATAAAACTCCATGTTTCATGAATCTACATAATTATGCGGAATATTTATGTATCTGATATGAGCGGACCATCAATTTCGGATTATGATTCAAAAAAACAATAGTGATCAAGACATCAAGTGTTTCCTGAAACCTTCACTCAAAATCTGAACGTAAATTGGAATTCAACCTTTGAAGATATTTGATAGAACATGAAAAAAATCAAAGCACTGAGAACAATATTTCCTTACTGCTATTTGTTGGTGTTTTTGGGTTGCAGTGTAGAACAGGTGATGTCCAAAGCTGGAGTGATGACCCATCCGCAATGTGCAAAATACTCCACTGAAGAAGCTGTTTCCACCTGCGAGTCCGGGCTCAGGGGCCGCAGCGAACCTCGGTTCAGTATCGGCTTCGGTTTCAGTCGCAGGATGTGAAATATTGTTTCACGTTTTTTCTTTGCCACTTATTTAGTCCTTGATCAATCATCTAAGCATAGAAAATTTTTCAAAGTCATAGTTTTGAAAAGGATTTTTTAGTATTTCACCATACCTCTTGCTGAATCTCAAAGAGTTCTTTATTATCAGGATTTTTTTATTCAAGAAAGATCTATCAGGCTTAAAATGATTTTTTTTGTTGATTTAAATTGATTTTCATCATTAAGATAACGACATTGATACTTCCCCGGGTAGATATTGATTAATCCTGTTATATTTTAAAAGAGCATGACAACCCCTACGGGAATAGTAATTCGTTCTTCCGAAAGGAATGCAGTTTGGTTCAATGAGCTTCGGCCTTTGATTAAATTGCACACGACCATCTCAACACCAGAACAAATTCAATGGCTGGCTTTTGAATTCTATAAAGAATTTGGAAATTGCCTGGATGTGAATCTATTAAAAATTGTGGAACAGTGGGAGGAATGGTCTGAAAAAAACGATCCGGATGACCTTCACAAGATGATCTTTGCCAAACTTATTGAAATGTTTTTCAATGTTGATGAAAACATATGATGTAAAGAATCCTTTATTTATTCTTCATTTCTTTTTCAAAGCAAATAACGATTCAAACCGTATCTGATCCAAGGATTACGATTTTTCCTTCCTCCATTAGCTTTCTCGCTGTTTGAACAATTTTCATCTGGGCCGCCTCAACATCCTCTCTTCTTCGTGGACCAAGGCTTTCGAGATCATCCTTCATCCCTTCCGCAGCTTTTGTAGACACACTGCTGAAAACCAACTCTTTGACTGCATCACTGGCAGTTTTCAGAGAAAGCACCAGAACTTCAGAATTGAGTTCCTTGAGCAATAATTGCATCTGCCTACTGTCGATCAGAGTCAGGTCATCAAATGTAAACATCCTATCTCGAATCTGGGAAGCCAGATTGGGGTTGGATTCTTCCAAAGTGGAAAGGATTTTTGTTTCTGTATCGCGTCCTACCGCATTGAGCAGTTCAGCCACATGCTGAAGTCGTTCGGCCTTCTTGTCAGTCACAGAGCTTCCTTTTTTAAGGGATTTTTGTGTTCAGGAGAACCATGTTTTCTCTTTTGCATCCAAAACTATTCAATGATAACGGTATCAAATTTCACCGGAGCTTGAGCCGAATTCTTAAAAACCTGACCGTGGGGTTTGACTCTTATCCCATGCGATAGATTTTTCCATGGCAGGGTGGAGGGATCTGCCGGCATGGGCCCAGGAGCTTGAGCCACAAGAATTTTTTCTGCAATGTGAGTGAAGTCTGCCCTAAAGTGAACCGAACTTTTGTTGACTAAGATACGCATCGATTCCGGTTCAACCCCGGCGATTCGATACATTTCCCGATCCAGCATTTGCGCCTTCCTGGAACCAACCACAATCCGGACCCCGTTTTTCCTGAGGCAGACGGTTGGTCCCAGTTCGATCACCGCACCTTTCATCATCGGACCTTTGACGGTCATCACTCCGTCTGAGACTTTCTCGACAAAATAGGTATCTTCCAGGGGTTGGTCCTCCAATGCTGGTTCTCCTCCCAATGCGAGTTTCAGGGAAGATCTTTCTCCGGAACGCTGTGCTGCAAGAGCTGATTCAGGATCGTAAATCATTCCGATTGCTGCCTCTGAGGCATCATGCCTGAGCAGAGCTCTCAGCATGCCAGTGGTGTTGGAATTGCCTCCTGCACCAGGATTGTCCTGGCTATCAGCAATCACAACGGGTTTGGTTGTGGATTCACTGATGCGGATTGCCTCCAAGACAGCCTGGTCAGGATCATGCAGATCAACCCACCAATCACTTTCCTTTGCCTCCACATGTTCTGCCAGCTTTTCCACAGCCTCAAGGGTTCTCTGTCGATCCGTTCCATACGCCCAAACTAAAGCCCCGCAATCGGGAAAATCGGAAGCGGGGAAACCCGGGGTAAAGGAAAGTCTTAGATCGTCTTCGGCTTCCAGTTTTTCCAGCAAAGCATAGGCTCCGAGAGACGGTTCTAGATCGGTGCACTGTGCATTGATCGGGATCAGAAACGGAATCCTCTTGAATGCACAGAAACGACGTTTCTTCTCCTCCATTCTCAATTTCAGCAGTTTTGCTGCCCTGCTTCCGGTTTCAGCCATATCCACATGAGGATAGGTTCGGTAGGCCACCAGAGCATCCGCTTGCTCCAGCATCCTGGAACTGACATTCGCATGCAAATCCAGACTACCGATGATCGGAACATGATCACCAACAAGATTGCGAACCCGGGACAGCAGTTCTGCTTCACCATCATCAACATGTTCCACGACCATGGCCCCATGGATATCGAGATAGACTGCATCCGGAGTCTGTTGCTTCAGAACATCCGTGATCTTACCGACGATCCGTTCAAATGCGTCTTTTGTGACAGGCCCTGAAGGAGAAGCCGAGGCCCAGATTATTGGCAGGTACTCATGCTCCTCACCTTCCAGTTCATCCAGAAACCCACCGAGTGGCAGATTGATTCCTTTAAAATCAAGCAATGCAGCACCTTCCACCATTCCAGGCATACCTCCGCCCTCGACAAAATCATCCCAGTCCGCGACCGAAGGCGCAAAGGTATTGGTTTCATGCTGAAAACCGGCAATCAGAATCTTCATGGTCTTATCCTTTTTCTAGATTTAGGGACTAAACTTGTAAATTGAACATTGAATTATGCTTGTAAGAGAGACCCATGTTCCAATTTGAATGAAAATAAAAATTTGTTTTTGCATTTAGCCTTTCTCTTCTCGTTTCATTCAGGGTTTAAATCATGAAATTTTTTCGGGCAAACTCAAAACGCCAATGAACTGCTTTGGGGCAGAAGAAAAAATCAGTTTCATCTTCACATAATTTTTCAAAGAAGAGGGTCTGGATTGTTCCACCTTATATTCTGAAAATGGTTTTTTTTCATCATCAAAGAATGTTGAAATGCATTAGCAGACCTTTGTTCAACAGCATTTATAAACCGACACTCTAACCCAACCACCCGGACTGGCTTCCTCGTAGGTGCCAGATTTGTCGGGCCTTCCGCTGATCTATTTTTTGTGGTCCCAAAATTATCCTCTGAACCAAGACTTCAGATGGCTTGTTCCTGTAACAGGGATGCGGCCGCATCCGCCATCACCTGACACCCCAGAACGATATCTTCGTCATGACTGTTTTCAGAAAAATCGTGACTCACTCCACCTATGGAAGGGATGAAGAGCATCCCACAGGGAATGACCCTCTGCACGATGCCCGCATCATGGAAAGCACCGCTAGGCATCAATTCCCACAGTGTTGGTGCATGCATTTCGGCAGCATCAGAAAGATGCCTTTTGAAATTCGAATCCATCTCGCATGGTGGAATCTGAACACGGGATGCTCGAGATTCAACGGTTGCCCCTCCCGCAACATTGATTTCCTCCATCAAGTTTTTCGCTGTTTCCTCAAACGCTTCCAGAACCTCAAGCGAGGCATCACGGTACTGCAGTTCAAGTTCGGCTGCTCCAGGAACGATCGACGGTGCTCCAGGATGGATGATCGCTCTCCCCATGGTCCAAACCGAGTGTATTCCTGCCACTTTTGGAAATTCCTCGTTGATCCTGGAAGCCAGCTTGAAAAGTGCGGTGGCAGCATCCTTCCGGATCTTCATCATCGTTGTACCGGCATGATTCTGGATCCCCTTAAAACTGAACACCATTCCTCCAACTCCAACGATGCTAGAAACAACACCAATTTTCTTTTGTTGCAGTTCTAATTGAGGCCCCTGTTCAATATGACCTTCCAGATATCCAAGATAGCGCCCTTGCTCCAGTTTGAATAATGGCACATCTATTAAACCTGCTGATTCCAAAGCTTTTTCAAGTGGATGTCCTTCTTTATCACAAAGTCCATCAAGTGTTCCAGGAGGAAGTTGGTCACAGAAAGAACGACACCCCAGCGAACTGAAAAAACGAGATTCCTCGTCCTGCCATGACACAGTATCGACTGCCAGGCCCCGTGTGAGAGGGTCTTCAGCCAAAGACCTTACGATTTCCAAACCGTATATCACTCCTAGGGCTCCGTCCAACCATCCCCCAGTTGGCTGACTGTCAGAATGAGAACCAATCAATAGAGCCGGACCACTTTTTTTAGACCGCCCTAGAACATTGCCCATGCCATCGATGGATGCATCTAACCCCGCTTTGGTGTATTGAATCCTCAACCAGTTTCGTGCTTCAATGTCCGCTTCAGAAAAGGCTGGTCGGACCACACCGGGATTGTTTGCACCAAATTGGCTGAGGCGGCGAAGGTCATCAAGAAGACGTTCTGCATTGATCTTCGACATTTTCTTCCTTTAAATGAATCCGTTTCAGTTTGGAAAAGGCTAAGCTTAAATAGAAATTTGGATGGTATCAACCCTGGTTTATGAAATTGAATGAACACTGATTTAAACAAAAAAACCGTTAAGGAACTCCGGAAACGTGCCCGGGAACTGCATGAAGAGGGGGTAATAGATGAAACCCTTACAGAAATTTCCAAGGCTCGTAAAGCAGAACTGCTCGAATGGATTGAATTTTATGACGATGAGGATGAAGAACTCCAGGAGGACGGGTTGCAACACCAAGTGATTGCTGCAAAAACAAGGACCGCCATCAAAAGCTTTCCTGTTTCAGAAGATGCAAAGCCCCCTTTCTCGGGGTCTCCCGAAGACGAACTTGAAAATAAATCAGAAGATCCTCAAACATCTGAGACTGTGAACCCCGGCGTAGGAAAGGAAGCTTTGGGGGAAGTTTTGATGCTTATTGTGGTCGGTCTTTTGACATTAGGGACGGCAATCGGCTTGGGATATATTTTTCGATGATCAATGGAACAAAAGGGTTTATTGATACTGTTGATTTCTGCGGAAGTTTATTTCTGATTTTTCAATATAATAAATATTGATTCGATGTCCAAATCAGATTCGCCAGTGAATTTATTTGTCTACGGAACGTTACGTCGTGAGGAGCGGCATAAGGTTCGACCAGAAAGTTTTGACATCCCTGCATCCCGCAGGAATGCTTTCATTGAAACCGGAAATATTTTAGACGAAGCTCCATTTATTGGTTTTGCTAGCACCCCTGGAACACTTTTCGATGTCGGACGTTACCCCGCCCTGATTCAAGGAGAAGGAACCGTTTATGGAGAAGTCTATCGTGTGGAACCCGAAGGTTTGAGGAGGATCGATCTGCTCGAGGGGTTTGAGGAGGAGGATCCCGCACAATCCCATTATCTTCGGATTGATGTCAAAGTCCTGCTCAAGGGGGGCGAAAGCCTGAAGGCACAAGCATACTTATACAATCATGAAACCGATCATCTCTCCTTGATCCCCTCTGGAGACTATTGCCGTTATCTAGAGGAACAGAGGTCCAAAAATATATCCCTGCCTGAATAGTACTCACACCTTCCCAACATCCTTGAAGACTGAATACTGATAAATTCTGCCAGCGAATCTAAAAACCTGTTCAAAGAATTGCACTATTTCTGAGCGGATGTTAAGCATTTGAACTAACTTGTTCCGTGTTTTTTCCCAACTCTTTCCAGATCCTTTCATGAAAAAAATTGATTCTAAAAGCGTGTTCATCGGGTTCCTCTGCTGTGCCATCTTGATGCTTCTGACCGGTCAAACGTTCACCATCGGAACCGTTGAGGAAGTTCCAAAAACCTTTGAAATTCCACCAGGGAATTATGAAATTGAATGCTGGCCAGGAGCCGTGAAGACTCATGCCCGTTGTGTAGTCTTTGATTCTTTGAATGCTAAAGCCATAGGTCGTTTCAACACCCATAATGTCCGACCCATGAGCCGCAAATTGATCATGGAAAACGCCTACTGTCCGAACGGAAACGCTTGTAAGTGAAAAGGCTTGTTTTCCTGCCAATTGAGTTTTCCGTTTAGGGCTTTTTGTTAAAGCCCGATTGGATTTAACGCACAATTAAGATATGATGACCGACGAAATGGATTTCAACTTCAAACCAGGATCAATGGAATGATCTTCAATCATGATTTATCCCGTTACCGTTACCAACTGGCCCAGCAATTCAATCCTCCACAGGGAGACCGCTATTACACTCCCCTGGATACTCCCGAACCGCAGTTTCCTTCCATCACGGGAGTCCTTGGTGCAGATCCGAACTCACGCAGTAAACTCCAGGCATGGAGGATGCGAATAGGGGAGGAAGAAGCAGAGGAAATTACCAAAAAATCCTCGGAACTTGGAACCCAAGTCCACGAAGCCCTTGAAAAACTAGTTCTAAACCAGGAAGTTGCTGAAGCTGAACTCGGACAAGGGCTGCCTTATTATCAGGGTCTGAAAAAACATCTCACCCATTATGTTGACAAACTCTATGCGGCGGAACTGATGCAGTTCAGCCATGAGCTTCAGATTGCTGGACAGGTGGACCTGATCTGTGACTGGGAGGGACAGCTGGTGGTGGTTGATCATAAAAACTGGAAAAAAGTCTACCCGGACAAGATCTCCAAAGCCATCCTACAAACGGCATTTCACGCCATCTGTTTTCATGAAGCCAACGGATGCTGGCCTGAGCTCCTGATCTGCACCATTGGACGGCCTGGCGGCAAAGCGGAGTTTCATGCCTATCGTGTGACCGAACCACTGATTGAAAAAGCACGCAGTAAAATCATGATGCTTCGTCAACAATACTATGAGTGGAAAAACAAACCCGATTTGCTTCACTAGGCAGCGACCTTCCTGGACTGGACAACTTGAACCATCATCCGGAAAGCGAGAGGATCCTCCACTTTTGGTTCACTGAATTAGAACCACGGCAACATTGGCTCAAAGATCCGAAACTGGATGCGGAAATCAAAACCCGGTTCCATGAAACCTTGAACCAAGCTCGAGCTTGTGAATTGTTTCAGTGGAGGAATACCTCAAGAGGACGCTTAGCAGAAATCATCGTTCTGGACCAGTTTTCCCGAAACATTCATCGTGAAACACCTGCTTCTTTCATTGCAGATCCTCAGGCCTTGACCCTTTCCCAAGAAGCCTTGGCCATGAGTCTCAATCATCATTTGGAAACACAACAAAAAACCTTCCTCTACATGCCCTTCATGCATAGTGAATCCATCCTCATCCAAGATGAGTCCGTGCGTCTTTTTAAGGATCTTGGAATTGAAGACAACCTCAATTATGCCATCAAACACCATGAAGTAATAAGGCGTTTTGGCAGATTCCCCCACCGGAACCATATCCTCGGCAGACCTTCTACTGCTGAAGAATTCGAATTTTTGAAACAACCCGGTTCTTCCTTCTGAAATTCCTCATGACTCAAATAAAACAGTTTCCTGACGAACTTTCCCTGGAGTCCATCAGGGAAACATCCGCACGGATTCAGCCTTTCATCAATAAAACTCCGATGTTTCATTACACGGAACAAGGGAAAGACTGGCAGTTGAAATTTGAATTCCTTCAACGTTCAGGAAGCTTCAAGGCACGGGGGGCTCTCAATAACATCCTACAACTGGATTCATCCAGGCGTGAAGGTGGTATAACCGCGGTCAGTGCTGGCAACCATGCATTGGCAGTTGCATATGCCAGCAGATCTGTTGATGTTGATGCCAAAGTAGTGATGCAAAGTACCGCAAGTCCTTTCCGGGTAAGTCGTGCGAGGGAATATGGCGCAGAGGTTGTGATTTCCGCCAGGATCGATTCAGCCTTTGAAGAAATGTTCCGCATTGCCGAAACCGAAGAACGCGCCATCATTCACCCCTTCGAAGGTTTCCACACCATACAGGGAACTGCCACCCTCGGTTTGGAAATCGTGGAACAGTCCCAAACCTTTGATGTCCTTTTGGTCGCAGTGGGAGGAGGAGGCCTGATTTCCGGTGTCGGAGCTGCCGTCAAACAACTCCGTCCTGAAGTTGAAATCATTGGTGTGGAACCTGAGGGTGCGATGGGAATGACCGACAGTCTGGAAAAAGGTGTTGCACTCGAAAAAGTGGACGTGGATACCATTGCTGACAGTCTTGGCGCTCCTCTGCATGCACCAATCAGTTTCAGTGTTTGCCAGAAGGTTATTGACAGAACCGTTCTTGTCAGTGATAACGCAATGTGTCAAGCAATGGCCTGGGCTGCTGATGAACTCAAACTGGCTCTGGAACCTGCTGGTGCTGCCGTGCTTGCTGCCCTTCATGGTCCACTCAGGAAAGACTGTGCCAACCGTTCCGTAGCGGCGATCCTTTGCGGCAGCAACATCGATTCAGAAAGCTGGTCCGCATACGTCGCAAGAGGGAGAAAATCTTAATCCAATACAATTCTTGGAAACAGGAAGTCTTTCCAAAAACCGTGATCGAAAATAGAAGAAAAACTCCAATGGAATGAACAAATCTTTCCTGGAAANATAACAGCNTGATCANCCTCCCATAAAAGCANATCCAAAATAAATTTTGATGAATTCAGATTCGCCTGAATCCNTATCATCTTCTCAGACTGCAAGGCGCATTTACTTCATGAGTGAAACCCAGATCGCCTATCTGATGCTTTTCACCGCACCTGGAATGTTTGCCGTTAACATGTTGGTAGCACGNTGGATGGCCTTCGAAACCCCNCCAGTCGCTCTCGCCTTTTGGCGCTGGTTNGGAGTTTTGCTGCTGATGCTGCTGCTCCGAGGAAAGCAACTTTGGTTGCATCGTCAACAGGTTCAGGAAGAATGGAAGGACCTTCTGGTTTTAGGATCTTTAGGTATGGGAATCTGTGGAGCATTTGTCTACATCGGTGCGGAAACCACTCAAGCCACCAACATCGGTCTACTCTATTCGTCGTCACCGGTCATGATCGTTTTGTTGGCCTGGAAATTTTACAAGGAACGGCTGTCGCTGCGTCAGATCCTTGGCGGAGTGATTTGCCTAGGTGGAGTTTTGTGGATCGTCATGCGAGGCAGTTTTGAAACTCTTTTGAATCTTGATCTGAACGTCGGTGATTTGTGGATCTTGACTGCGGTCGTTTCCTGGGCAGTATATGTGGTGATCCTTAAATTTCGTCCCACCGGAATGCCCATGTCTACACGCTTCACCGCCATTTGCCTGTTTGGATCCATGATCCTGCTGCCCTTCTACCTTTGGGAAAGCATCATGTATCAGACCATGCCGGTNACTCCAGACAGTATGACCGCAGTAGCCCTGCTTGTTTTTATTGCAGGATTTGGTGCTTATCAGGCTTATGGGAAAGCCCAGGCTGTTTTGGGTGCAGCAAAAGGAGGACTGATTCTGTACCTAAATCCACTTTATGTTGCTCTGATGGCATGGCTTTTTTTGGGTGAGCCGCTGCAGCATTATCATTACCTTGGAGCGGGGCTCATTCTTCCCGGAATTTTTCTGGTGAATCTTCCAACGANGACTGAATAAATTAATTAGAAGGATCCAGACGGAAGATTCCCCCAGGGTACTCATCATTGACCAGATAAACCTTTCCTTTGCGATTCACACGTACATCCCGGATCCTTCCAATCCGATCCTGAAACACCACCTCCTGACCTTGAACCTCACTCCCTTCTAGGTCCACCCGGACCAGCATCCTGAATTTCAGTGAACCGACCAACAGGTCCCCTTTCCAATTCGGAAATATTTCACCCTGATAGAAGGACATGCCTGAGGGGGCAATCGAGGGAGTCCAATGCATCAGAGGAGCTTCAATCCCAGGAGCAGTCGAACCAATGCCAATACGTCCTCCTCCATATTGTTCTCCATAAGTCGTTTTGGGCCAGCCGTAATTCGCTCCGGCTTTGAGAATGTTGATTTCATCTCCACCCTGGGGGCCGTGCTCATGAACCCAGATTTTCCCCGACTTAGGATCCAGTGCCATGCCTTGTGGATTTCGATGACCGTAACTATAAATTTCCTTCCGCCCCTTTCCGTTGTTCATGAAAGGGTTATCATCCGGGATCTGACCATTTTGATGGAGACGGACCACGGTTCCCAAATAATTCATCGGATCCTGTGCCTCATTCATCCTACCTCGCTCCCCTACAGAAACATAAAGCATTCCGTCCTCTCCTATTCGGATCCGACTGCCGAAATGATGCCCTCCAGGCACAGGCGGATTAGCCTGAAAAAGTATTTTTTGTCTGGTTAACTGATCACCTTCGAGTCTTGCACTGATCAGCGTAGTGCTTGCCCCTGCAGAAGATGAATCCGGTGCGGCATAGGTCAGGAACACCGTCTGATTCTTCCTGAAATCAGGATGGACCAAGACATCCAAAAGCCCACCTTGTCCCACTGCATGGACTTCCGGGACTGCTTGGATTTGGACCTTTTCCCCTGTTTCCAGATTGACCCTTTGAAGTCTTCCTGGTTTTTCAGTAACCAAGGCCTCGCTTCCAGGAAGAAAATCAAGAGCCCAGGGATTCTGAAGTTGGTCTACCACCTGAACCAGTCTGACCGTGGAAGAAACCACTTCACTTGCAAACAACCCACAAAGCAGCAAACTCAAAAGCAACAAATGAAAAACCATGCGAAATACGATCCCACCTTTGGTTAAACTTAGTTTAAAAATTTTTGTCATTACTCTATCCTTACAACCAT
>NYUB01000094.1 GCA_002683785.1 Deltaproteobacteria bacterium | reverse complement strand
AAAGCAACAGACCGTCTAATTCACGTTTAACCAATTCTTGTCGAACACGGTTCTGTCGGTCCGCGAACTCTTCAAGAGTAAAGTGGATTTTTGGTTTAGTCATGTCCTTGTCCTTATTGATTCAATCTCTGGAATTCAGTCATCCAACTTAACTGTTTCCATAATTGTCAGAGAGTCCAGTCTTTTTTCCTTGTAAAACAAATCTACTAAAAATTGAACCATTAAATTTTTTGGAAAATATAGATCGAACAATAAATTGAACCAATCAGTTTTTTGAAGGTGATGCCTTGGAATTAGAACTGCAACATAATGGTCAGGTTTCAACAATAGGACTGCAGAAGACTTCAAGGGTCTATGGGAGACACGTGTCTACTTCCACAGGCGGGTTCAAAAAAACCATCCTGTCCTGAATAAAACACCAACAATGACAAACAGGACGGATAGGATGGCCACTGGAATGATGTGCCAGGCTAAGACCTTCAACTCATGCAGGGATAATTTAGGAATGATTCTGAATCTGGCGTCGATCGCAAGTCCAAGGGTCAAGGCCAGAAGGATCAACTTGGTCCCGATCAAACTTAAAACCATATTGTTGAAGCTAAACCACTGGCTTAGGTCCGGGGCCAATCGATAGGCCAGCCATAACCCGGTGATTACCTGTATCAGAAGCGCAGGGATGCCAACACGCTCATAGGCGGATTCAAATTGCTTCAACTCTTCAGTCGATTGTTCCTTGAATGCCCTGGGAAGAATCGCGAGGGAGAGGACCAAATGCCCTCCGGTCCAGACGGTTGCAGAAATGATATGTAAAAATAACAGGATGCCATACATTGCAGATATGCTTTCTTTCCTTCGTTCCTCTAAAAGGAAAAGCAGGTTGATCCAATCCGGGTGGTTACGTCTTTTTTGAACTCAGCAAACGGAAGTTCTCATCAGGAGAAGCATCCGGGGTTTTTGAGGAGACACGAGGTTACTTCCCCCAGCGGAAGAATTTAGGACGGGAGCAACTTTTGTCGGTACAACCTCCGCAGGGGATGTTCGAATCAAGGGCCCTGAGGTGGCCCTTGCGGATCCAGATTTGGAGCATGTCTTCCATCGCCTCTTCACTGCTTTCAAAGTGATCACAGATTTGTTTGAGGGATACTGTGTCATGTCCTTTGAGGAAATCACGCAGTTCGAAGAGGATCAAAGGAGTCCTTGCGGGCCGTATGAAAGTGGCCCTTCGAGGGTTTCAGGAGGCAAAACTTTTCCCCAGCATGGCGCCTGTCACAGAGGGGCTTCTCTTTTTCCAGCGAGTCAATCCGAAGATTCCCACACCAAGCAGAACCGAAACCAGGACCAGCCAGAAAAGGGAAGTATTGGGATGTTCCGCAAAGGTCGAGACTTGGTAATAAAGCACGGAGGTACTCCAGGCCAGGATGGAGAGATAGGCTGATGAAAAGACCGCCCAGCCTGGGCTGATTTCTCTCCAGATGGCAGCCAATGCTGCCACGCATGGAGCATAGAGCAGGATGAAGAGCAGGTAGGCGAAGGCGCCCGCAGTGCCGTCGAAGCGTCGTATCATCGCCCCGAACGTCGAGCTGGAGACCTCCTGGGCTTCGGCTGCTGATGAAACATCTTCGATCTCTCCCACGGCGATGCCCAGGGGGTCGGAAAAGGTATCCGCCACGCCGAGCAGACCTTCAGGGATGGTGGCAAACGCTCCCTGGATCGCATTCCAGAAGGCGAAGGACTCCTCTTCTGCCGTTGCATCTGCGTCCATTCCGGCGTATAGCGAGTCGAGTGTGCCGACCACCGCTTCTTTGGCAAAGATGCCGGTGAAGAGACCGACGGTTGCGGGCCAGTTCTCTTCACGGATTCCCATCGGGGTGAAGATCGGGGTGATGCTCATGCCGATGTGGCTGAGCACGGATTCTTCACTGTCTTCGTTACCGAAAGAGCCGTCGGTACCGATGCTGTTGAGGAAACTGAGGATGACCACGACCACCAGAATCACGCGGCCGGCACGGATCAGGAATCCCTTCAGGCGCTCCCAGGTGTGGGTCAGGATGCCCCGCAGGGTTGGCACATGGTAGGCCGGGAGTTCCATGACAAACGGAGCACTTTCTCCCTGAAGCAGGGTGTTTCGCAGCAAAAGTCCGGTGAGCACTGCCATCAGGATGCCAATCAGGTAGAGGGCGAAAACGACGTTCTGGCCTTGAACCGGGAAGAAGGCTGCAGCAAAAAGTGCGTAAACGGGCAATCTTGCACCACATGACATCATCGGAGCCATCATCGCTGTCAGCGTCCGTTCGCGACGGTCTTCCAGAGTGCGGGTGGCCATCACCGCGGGCACGCTGCAGCCGAAACCAACCATCATCGGAATCATTGCCTTGCCGGGAAGTCCCACCGCACGCATCAAGCGGTCCATGACGAAGGCGGCACGGGCCATGTAGCCCGAATCTTCCAGCAGGGTGAGACAGAGAAACATGAAGAAGATCGGCGGGATGAAGGTTGCGACAGTCTGAATCCCTCCTCCCACTCCGTCTGCCAGCAGTGTCACCAGCAGTGCTGGTAGACCGAGGGCTTCGAGCACAGCTCGGAATCCATCGACGGTGATGGCGCCGGTGAACTGATCGAAGAAGTCGATGAAGGCCCCGCCTACGTTGATNGTCACCATGAAAGTCAGGTACATGGCGAGCAGGAATACGGGAATGGCGAGGACGCGGTTGAGCACCAGCGCATCGATTCGGTCCGTTAGAGTACGGGACACTTCGCGTGCACGATTGACCGTCTGCCGGGTGATTTCGCGCACCCTACCATAACGCAGATCACTCATCACCAGATCCGGCTCCTCTCCCAGCTCGGTTGCCAGNTTCGCACGAAGAACCAGCAGTTCGGATTGGGCCGAATCNGTCAGCCCCTGTTCTGTACCATACTCTTGTTCTGTTTCAATCAGGTTCTGACAGAACCAGTCCTGCGAGCGCTGATCTCGGAGAGACTGTTTTGCGTTTTCACCCAGCATTGCGGATATTTCCGGCAGGACCTGCTTGATTGCTTTCGGGGGTGTAATGGGTTCTTTCGAAATTTTGGGATTTAGGACGGTTTCCAAGAGTATCGATTTGAGGGCCTTGAGNCCNTTACCCTTCGAGGCAGTCATCGGGACCACCGGACAGTCCAGTTCTCGGGTAAGGCCATCTATGTCGAGCTGCAGATTGCGTTCTTTGACNAGGTCCATCATGTTCGCGGCCACGACCACCGGCACACCCATTTCCAAGAGCTGCATGGTGAGCAGCAGCCCGCGCTCCAGGGAAGTGGCATCAACGATGTTGACCACCAGATCAGCATTCCCGGACACCAGAAAATCCCGGGCAATGCTTTCATCCACGGAAGAAGCGCTAAAGGAATAGATTCCGGGCAGATCGATCAGTTCTAGTTCCTGGCCTTCTACAANACAGTTACCGGTCTTCTTCTCGACCGTCACCCCGGGCCAGTTACCAACGCGTTGGCGGGCACCAGTGAGGGCATTGAAGAGGGTGGTTTTACCAGAATTAGGATTTCCGGCAATGGCGATTACAGGGGTATTCATGCTCCTTCCTTTTCTATCCTCAACAAGTCCGCTTCCTGCTTGCGCAGGGAAAGGTGAAAACCGTTGACCTGGATCTCCACCGGGTCCCCGAGCGGAGCGTTGCGGACTACACGGAAAGGAACTCCAGGGACCAGTCCCATCGCCAGGAGTTTGCTTCGATANGGAGTATTCCCTTCCGAGTATCCCAATACATGTCCCTTGTCGCCGGGTTTGAGGTTTGAGAATGCCGTTTCCATTTGCCAGTCCTTTTATTTTANATGTTTCAGCTGTAGTGTTTGAAACATTGTATTTTGACCTTCAGATGCTGACCATACGTAAAAATACGCATATACTAATTTTTTTGTTTAGCACGCTTTTATGAAGAATTCCGTTTGTGTTCGTGAGGGAAGAGGAGAAAAATGAAAGGGGTTAAGCAGCCTTCGCTTCTGGATCTAGGCGAACCAGAAATAGATTCTGATTTTTCAGGAATCCGACGAACAGAACTTGGTGAAAAAGCCTGGGTTGATCACCTCCCTANCTGGTTGAAGGGACATCAAAAGCTTTTCGAAACGCTCAAAGAAACCACTCGCTGGCGAAACCAGCAGCGTCAGATGTATGATCAGGTGATCGAGGTGCCGCGTCTGATCGCCAGGCTTCCAGATGATGGTCCGGGACATCCCTTGATCAGTCAGATGGCAGAGGCCCTTTCAGGATGTTACGGAGTCGGGTTTGACAGCATCATGCTTGCCTGGTATCGGGATGGGCAGGACAGTGTGGCCTGGCATGGAGACAAACTTAAATTCAAGGCGGAGGCACANGTCGCCACAGTCTCNACGGGTTCTCCAAGAACGTTTCGGATCCGACTGCTTTCCGGAGGGCCATCCTATGATTATTCATTGGGATGGGGAGATCTTCTGGTGATGGGAGGAAGCTGCCAACAAACCAGTGAACATACCGTCCCTAAAGTAAATGCTGCTGATCCACGAATCACGATCATGTTCCGGCATCATTACGAATTAATGCTCTGAATAAAAAAATGTTTGAAACCCAGGAAGCACCCACCCCAAAAGAAGATTTGCTCAAGCATCTCAGGCTAATGCGGGAAGCGCATCTAGAAAATCCAATGCCTGATCTNGAAANACGCAAGGACCGGCTTCGAAGGCTTTTGGAGGGATTTCAAGAAAGAGAGGAAGCNTTCACCCAGTCGATATCAGAGGATTTTGGGCTCCGCTCCACGTTCGAAACCGCAAACTACGACATCACCACCACCATCGGAGACCTCAAACACCAGCTCCGCAATGTAGCTCGCTGGATGCGTCCACGGAAACGATCGGTACCACTTTATCTGCTCCCCGGACGCGCCAGGCTGTTGCCTCAACCTCTTGGGGTGGTGGGAGTGATTTCACCCTGGAATTTTCCTTTAATCCTCAGCATCGCCCCTGTAGCCGGAGCACTTGCAGCAGGCAACAGGGTGATGCTCAAACCGAGCGAATATACCCCCAAAACCTCGAAGCTTTTGGCACAACTCGCGACGGAATGTTTCGAAACCGATGAATTTACAGTGGTTGAAGGAGGAGTCGAAGTGGGTAAGGCCTTCTCAGAACTTCCTTTTGATCATCTGCTCTTCACAGGATCCAAACAGACTGCAAAGGAAGTGGCAAAAGCTGCTGCAGAGAACCTGACTCCAACCACCTTGGAATTGGGAGGAAAGTCACCAGCGATCGTCTGTCCCGGGGCAGACCTGAAACGTTCCGCCAACAGGATCGCCTTCGGCAAACTGGCGAATGCCGGACAAGTATGCATTTCACCGGATTATGTTTTGGTAGAACGATCCCGTTTTCACAATTTCGTGGAACATCTTCAATCCCAGGCCAGCAAAGCCTATCCAAACCTGGGAGAAAATCCGCACTACACCTCGATCATTTCCAATCAGCACTTCTCGCGCTTGAACCAGATGATTGAAGAAGCACGTGAAAAAGGAGCAGAGGTGATCACCATCAACCCTGCAGGGGAAGACTTTCCCATGGAAAATCGCAAGATTCCTCCAACCCTGATCCTGCTTCCTGATCCTTCTCTTAAGGTAATGCAGGAAGAAATATTCGGACCGATTCTCCCCGTATTAAGCTACGAAAAACTCGAGGATGCCATCGATTTCGTCAAACAACGTGAACATCCACTAGGGCTCTACATTTTCACCGAATCATCACAAGAGCGTGAAAAGGTCCTAAGGGAAACAGTATCCGGAGGGGTTTCCGTCAATGAAGTTCTCTACCAATTCGTCTGTGAAACTTTACCATTCGGAGGAGTGGGGGCTTCTGGAATGGGAGCTTACCATGGGCAGGCGGGATTCGATACCTTCAGTCACCTCAAACCCATCTTCATCCAACCCCGGCTCAATTTTGATTTTTTCCTGATGCCTCCGGTAACACCCCTGAAACGCCTGATCGCAAGAATTTTCAGAAAACTCGTCTGAAAAACCTAAATTCAATTCGGAAGGATCTTTTCAGGGGTCAAATCTCCAGATTGAACATGCCAGAGATCGGCATAAATTCCATTAAGTTCGATCAGATCGTTATGATGGCCTTCTTCCACCACCTTTCCCTGGTTGAGGACAAGGATCCGGTCTGCATGACGGATGGTGGAAAGGCGGTGAGCAATGATAAGAGCAGTTCTTCCCTGGGTGATTGGCATCAGGCTTTCCTGAATCGCACGTTCCGTTTCCGAATCGACCGAACTGGTCGCTTCATCAAAAACCATCACTGGAGCATCCTTGAGCACCGCTCTTGCTATGCTCAACCTTTGCCGTTGGCCTCCTGAGAGCCGGATGCCTCTTTCACCGATCAACGTCTGGTAGCCTTCGGGAAGGCTTAGGACAAACTCATGGAATTGAGCTGAACGAGATGCCCTTTCGATTTGTTCCCTGCCTGCTTGAGGGGAAGCATAAGCAATGTTTTCTGCAATCGTTCCATGAAAGAGGTAGACATCCTGACTGACCAAGGCAATGTTGTGACGAATTTCCCTGACTTCAAGTTGTTTCAGGTCGATGCCGTCAAAGGTCACACAACCCCTATCCGGATCATAAAGCCTGAGCAGCATCTTGATCAGGGTGGATTTCCCGGCTCCGGTTGCTCCTGCAATGCCAACCGTTTCCCCTGGAGATAGCATGAAATCCAGACCCATCAGAACCGGAGTCCCACGGTGGTAGGTAAAATGAATCTGGTCGAAACAAATAGCTCCTCGAACAGGGAGGGGAAGTGAGTCTGGATCAGGGGGATCAACAATCTTGCTTGGAGTTTCCAAAAGCCCAAAGGTCCTCCGGGCACTGGCTTTGGCCCGTTCGAATTCATCGAGGGTGACTCCCATCCTCGTAAGAGGCCACAGCATTCGCTGGATCAGCATCGAAAACAGGACCAGTTCTCCTACGGTCAAAACCCCCTTGTCTTCCAGTACCCAGTAACTGCCCAACAACAGAACCCCTCCAAAACCGATGGCAATCGCCATCCGGATCAAAGGGACGTAGACGGCACTGAGCCGTATCGCATGACGGTTGGCCTGTTGATATTCTTCAGAGGCTTCTTTCACCCGTTTCGATTCAAATTGTTCTGCCGTAAAACTTTTGATCACCAATATTCCAGCAATGTTGTTTTCCAGACGACTGCTTAGACTTCCTACTGCTTCCCGAACACGCTTATATCGAGGGGAAATCAGGCGTTGATAGAAAAGGCTTCCCCAAAGGACCATAGGAAGGGGCATCAAACCAACCAGTGCTAATTGCCAGGAAACACCAAAAAGCACAAAACTCGAAAAAACGAACAACACAACCAATTGAAGGATTTCATTAAAACCCGTATTCAGGAATCGTTCGATCTGGTTCACGTCATCGTTGAGCATCGCCATCGTTTCACCCATCCG
>NYUB01000093.1 GCA_002683785.1 Deltaproteobacteria bacterium | reverse complement strand
CTTTAGGCAGAAATCCAAGCAACGCCAACTTCCCTCCATGGTTCATGTTTTCGAGCATGGTTTCGAACGCATCCGGATTGCCGGAAAGTTCAAGTCCTACATCAAAGCCTTCCTGCATGTCCAGTTCCTTCATCACGTTTTCAATGGAATCGTTCTTCACATTGACAGATCTAGTTGCTCCCATTTGATCTGCAAGTTCCAGGCGGTATTCATTGATGTCGCTGATGACCACATGACGGGCTCCGACATGCCGGGCAATCGCAACGGCCATGATGCCGATGGGCCCCGCACCGGTGATCAGCAAGTCTTCTCCGACCAGATCAAAAGAAAGGGTGGTGTGGGTGGCATTGCCAAATGGGTCGAAAATGGACGCGATATCATCAGAAATGAATTCCGGAATGACGAAGGCATTCACAGCAGGAATGCAGAGATATTCAGCGAAACATCCCGGACGGTTGACCCCGACACCGATCGTGTTACGGCAAAGGTGTCTTCTCCCCGCCCGGCAGTTACGACAGTATCCGCAGGTAACGTGTCCTTCACCTGAAACCCGGTCACCGGGCTCGATCCCTTTGACTTCAATCCCGACCTCTTCGACGATGCCCACGAATTCGTGTCCGATGGTCATGGGAATTGGGATCGTACGTTGTGCCCATTCGTCCCAGTTATAGATATGGATATCGGTCCCACAGATCGCAGTTTTGGAAATCCGGATAAGGATGTCGTTGTGCCCGACTTCGGGAAGAGGTTGCTCATCCATCCAGATTCCGGATTCGGCTTTCAGTTTGGAAAGGGTTTTCATGTTCTTCATGGAAGCCTATTTTACACTGGTATGATTTTCATTTCTCTTCCTACCCTGGCAAACGCAGTCAGGGCCTGATCAAGATGCTCCTGTTCATGGGCTGCAGACATCTGGAGGCGGATGCGGGCTTTTTCCCGAGGAACGACCGGAAATGAAAAACTGACTGCGTATATTCCATGATCGAACAAGCGGGAAGCCATCTCTTGGGAAACCTTGGCGTCTCCCAGCATCACCGGCAGGATGGGATGCTGACCAGGGACAATTTCAAAACCAAGTGCTTCCAGGTTTTTTCGAAAATAGGTGGTATTCTGATGAAGCTTCTGACGCAACCCAGGATTTGTTTCGAGTAGATCGAGCACGGAGAGGGAGGTGGCTGCAATCACCGGAGCGAGTGTATTGGAAAACAGGTAAGGTCTTGAACGTTGACGCAACCATTCGATCAGTTCACGCCTTCCTGAAGTGTAGCCTCCTGAAGCACCGCCCAGAGCTTTGCCCAGAGTTCCAGTGATGAGGTCAACCCGATCCAACACCCGATGAAATTCATGAGTCCCGCGGCCTTTTTCTCCCATAAACCCCACCGCGTGTGAATCATCAACTGCAACCAGCGCATGATACTTTTCCGCCAGATCACAAATCCCTGGGAGTTTGGCGATGATGCCATCCATGGAAAACACCCCGTCGGTAATAATCATTCGGTGTCGAGATTTTGAGGCCAGTTTGAGTTTCGCTTCCAAATCTTCCAGGTTGCTGTTTTGGTATCGGAATCGCTGTGCTTTGCAGAGTCGAATGCCATCAATGATGCTGGCATGATTGAGTGCATCACTGATCACCGCATCTTCCTCACCAAGCAAAGTTTCGAAAAGTCCTGCGTTGGCATCGAAACATGAGGAGTAAAGGATGGTGTCTTCCATACCGAGAAATTCACTTAGGCGTGCTTCAAGTTGTTTGTGAACGGTTTGAGTCCCACAAATGAATCGCACCGAAGACATGCCAAAGCCATATGTTTCCAGTGCTTTTGTGGCGCTGGCGAGTAATTCGGGGTGGTTCGAAAGCCCTAAGTAGTTGTTGGCACAGAAATTTAGTAACTCCTTTTCCTCCTCCATTTTGACCGTGGCATGCTGTGGCGAGCATATAACGCGCTCGGCCTTAAACAGTCCTTCTTGTTGCAGATCTGCAAGTTGAGATGAAATCTGTTCCTGGAGAGTGGGAGTCATATCGTTCTTTATTGATGTAATAAAATTATCTCAGAGCTCCTCAAAAAACCAGCGTTAGGGTTCAAGATGAGGGGAATAACCTTATGCTTTTAAAATGATGATTCATTATAAGTTATTTTTGATTGTTGTAAAAAAATAGGCCTATAATTTGATTTTTTTAGATACAAAAATTTAAGGATAATTTTATGGAATTAAACGGCATCAGCTATTCTTGGCCAAAGAAACCACTGGCGGTAGTGTGTATTGATGGTGGTGACCCAGAATATCTGGAAACAGGGCTTCGAGACGGAATCATTCCCAACATCGCCCGATTCATGAAAGATGGGTTTTACCAAGTGGCACAGGGGTCAATGCCAAGTTTTACTTGTCCAAACAACATGTCGATTGTTACTGGGACAGAACCTGAGGTACATGGTATTTCTGGAAACTTCTTCATAGATCCAAAGTCTGGAGAACCTGTGGTGATGACGGGACCGGAATTACTGCGTTCACGTTCGATCATGAGTGAGTTTTCTCGTGAAGGGGCCAAAGTGGTTTCCATCACCGCGAAAGACAAACTAAGAAAGCAGTTGCAAAAGGAAATGGATCTTTCCAGAGGTTCAGTCAGTATTTCTTCCCAGCATGCAGACCAGTGCACAATGGAAGAAAACGGAATTGAAAACGTGCTCGAATTTGTCGGACAGCCCCTCCCTGACATGTATTCTGCGGAACTTTCCCTTTTCGTGCTTGATGCAGGAATCAAACTTCTGGAAGAACATAATCCGGACTTGCTTTACCTCTCGCTCACGGATTTCATCCAGCATGCCCACGCACCTGGATCAGAGGAAGCCAACCGTTTTTATATTGAGATGGATCAACGCTTCGGACGTTTGCAGGAACTGGGTGCATTGGTTGCACTCACGGCCGATCATGGGATGGGAGACAAATCCGATGAAAACGGTGAGCCGAATGTGATCTGGCTCCAAGATACTCTGGATCAAAACCTAGGCTCTGGAACTTGCAGAGTAATTTGCCCCATCACCGACGCATTTGTCGGGCATCATGGAGCATTGGGTGGATTTGTCCGAATTTATCTCAAGAAAGAACAAGATCGGAATAGGGTTGCTGAATTCGTAACATCACTGGAAGGAGTGGAACAGGTATGGACTGCAGAAAACGTAGCAAAAGAACTCGAACAACCCCTAGACCGTGAAGGAGATCTTGCGGTAGTTGCTGATAAGAAGACCGTGATCGGCGGAAGTGAAAAGGATCACGACCTCAGTGCTTTGAAGGGCAAACGCTTAAGGACCCACGGAAGTCTTCATGAGGCAAAAGTCCCTTTCATCCTCAGTGAACCAATTAATGAAGAATATATGAGGCGTGCGAAAGAGCGTCCATTGCGTAGTAGAGAGATTTTTGAATATGCCCTCAATGGAACAGAAGTTTAATTCAGGAGTGAGAAATGATTGAAGAAACAATGCGTGTCGGTGGAAAAAAGATGGAGGGAGAAAACGGAAGTATTGATGTCCTTAACCCTTTCAACGGCGAAAAAGTTGGGACCGTTCCTCGAGCCTCCAAAAACCAGGTCGATCAAGCAATGGAAATTGCAAAGAACTTCCAACCCAAACTGACACGTTACGAAAGGCAGCAAATTCTTTCTAAAACGGCAGAATTATTGGTCTCACGTCGGGACGAGATCTCGGATCTCATCACTGCTGAATCCGGACTCAGTAAAAAAGATTCACTGTATGAAGTTGGACGGGCCTTTGATGTATTCAGCCTTACAGGACAACTTTGCATTCTGGACGATGGTCAGATTTTTTCCTGTGACCTCACTCCCCATGGACAGAAACGAAAAATCTTCACCCAAAGAGAACCTTTGCAAGGAGTGATCAGTGCAATCACTCCTTTCAATCACCCTCTCAACATGGTGGCACACAAAATCGCGCCCAGTATTGTCACCAACAATCGAATGGTCTGTAAACCAACTGAAAAAACGCCTCTGACGGCTCTTTTGCTAGCCGATGTCCTCGTTGAAGCAGGGATGCCTCCGGAAATGTTTCAGGTGGTCACGGGACTTCCAGAAGATGTTGGCGATGCAATGATCACTCACCCTCATATTGACTTAGTCACCTTTACTGGAAGTGTTGGTGTAGGTAAATACATTGCTGAAAAAGCGGGTTATCGACGGACCGTGCTGGAACTCGGAGGAAACGCCCCATTGATCATCATGGAAGATGCGGACCTGGAACGTGCTTCCAGACTTGCAGTTGCCGGGGCAACAAAAAATTCTGGACAACGATGTACAGCCGTCAAACGGATTCTTGTCGAAGAACCAGTGGCCGATGCCCTGGTGGAAAAAATCGTTCAAAAAGCCTCCAATCTCCAATGCGGAGATCCTTCCGATCCTCAAACCGATGTCGGAACCGTTATCGATGAGGCCTCAGCGATCCTCTTTGAACGTCGTGTCAATGATGCTGTTTCTTTGGGTGCAAAGAAACTTTATGGGAAACAACGTAACGGTGCGTTATTTCCACCAACGGTGGTCGATCATGTTCCATGGGATTGCGAACTGGTCATGGAAGAAACCTTTGGCCCCGCAATCCCAATAATCCGAGTCAAAAACATTGATGATGCAATTCGGATTGCCAACGGAACCAATTTCGGCCTTTCGTCAGGAGTTTGCACCAACCGGTTCGATGACATCACCCGCTTCATCAGCGAGCTCAACCACGGCACCGTCAACATCTGGGAAGTCCCTGGGTACCGTATCGAAATGTCTCCTTTCGGAGGCATCAAAGATTCTGGTTTGGGTTATAAGGAAGGGGTGATTGAAGCAATGAAAAGTTTCACCAACCTCAAAACTTTCTCTATGCCCTGGATGTAAGATATATGAGGTCTTGATCTAAAAAAATGTATCAAAAAGCACGGAGCCTTTTGAAATAAAAGACCTCATATCATTAATGATTCATTCAAACAAAGAAGATTGAAATCATTCAATTTTTTCACCAGACCAGCTTTCGACCATCTTTGCAATTTCAAGATGATCCGCCTCATCCCCGTATGCCTTATTTGCCATTTGAACTAATTCACGGGTAGCCCTTAAAAGTGGGGCGGGTGTGTCACTTTCCTGTAGCATTCCCATGCAGGTATCAACATCTTTCAGTAACAAACCCAAGGAAAAACCATAATCAAATTTCCTGTTTAGCACATGTTCAGGAAATCGTTGTTGCGTGACCCAGGAACGTCCTGAGGAAGTACTGATGGCCTTCAAAGCACTCTCAAGATTGAGTCCATATTTTTTCAGAACGAGTAAACCTTCTGAAACACTGCATATATTTGCTGCAAGCAAAGAATTATTGACTGCTTTCACGGCATGTCCAGCACCACTCGGTCCCAAGTGAACGATATTCTTTGAAAAAGAAGATAAGATATCTTTCACTTGAGGGAAGGAGGCTTCATCTCCTCCCACCATGGCCGTAAGAGTTCCAGCGGCTGCTCCAGCAGGTCCACCAGAAACAGCACAGTCAAAAAATTCCACTTTGGCATCTTTAAGAGTTGAGGCAATTTTTTGTGATTCTCCAGGATGCCCCGAAGTGGTATCAATCCATAATTGGGCATTCGTCAGTGCACCTTCTTTATCTAGCAATTGGTCTACAATTTCACGAACCAAAAGAGAGTTGGGAAGGCAGCTCAAAATAACTTCTGATTGCTTAACAGCATCGATTAGATTGGATTGATAAACATTTTTATAGTTCTTCTCAGCATATTGAGAGGCTGCTGAATTAAGATCATAAACAAACGTATGAAACCCTGCAGAACCGATCCGAGAACAAAGTTCTCTCCCCATATTGCCTAAACCAATGAAAGTACAATTCATAGGATTACTCTTTTTAATGGATATAGATTGTTATTCAATGCTATGAGCAGCTTCACAAAGATTCTTCAGTTTTGCTTTTGCAAGATCTCTATTCAGTAAGCCCAAACCACAATCAGGCGCAGCAATAAATCGATCGCGATCGTTATGCTCTAAACAGTGATGTATTCTTTGTTTAACATCCTTTGTTTCCTCAAGCTAATTTTTAACTCCCTCACTTTTTAGCCTTACTTTTAAGTCAGTCTTAAATCAAGATACCCCTTCACCTTCGGCAGAACTTCTGAAATTGAAGAGCATTGATAATTCAGAGCTGAATGAGATTTGACTTTAGGCGATGAGTAATCGATACAGATCGATGATTGGGTCTTAAAATAGGAACCTCGTGGATTTCTTTTTCTTCCAGGATCGCGTAATATATACCTTCAGTTCTTTCGTTAAATCATACAGAAAACCGTTTTTTAAGGAATCCAATGAGTTTTGATCAGCAGTTTGAAATCGTGAAAATCCGTGAGGGCTTCATTGCAGCACTGGACCAGAGTGGTGGAAGTACTCCAAAAGCACTCCGACTTTATGGCATTGAGGAATCAGAATACTCCGGGGAAGAGCAGATGTTTGACCGGATCCACGAGATGCGCTCAAGGATCGTCACCAGTCCAAGCTTCACCAGCAACAGGATCCTGGGAGCCATCCTTTTTGAGCAAACCATGAGACGTCAGATCGAGGGGCAGGGTTCAGCCCAATATCTTTGGGAGCAGAAGCAGGTCGTGCCCTTTCTTAAAGTTGACCAGGGACTCGCCGAAGAAAATAACGGGGTTCAGTTGATGAAACCCATGCCAGGGTTGGACGAACTGCTCCAAGAAGCAGGGAAACATCAGGTTTTTGGGACCAAGATGCGTTCGGTGATCAAGACCGCAAGTCTCTCAGGCGTGAAAGCCGTGGTGGATCAGCAATTCGAGATCGGTAAGCGTATCGTAGCCGCAGGTTTAGTTCCTATCCTGGAACCGGAAGTGGATATCAACAGTGCCACCAAAGGGGAAGCAGAACAGATGCTTTTAGAACTGTTGATGGAGAACATCAACGGACTTGCAACCGGTCAGAACATCATGCTTAAACTGAGCCTCCCAAATCTGGACGATCATTATGCACCCTGTGTCCAACACCCTAACGTGGTCAGAGTCGTAGCACTTTCCGGAGGATACAGTCGAGATGATGCCAACGCAAAACTAACTCGAAACCAGGGCATGACCGCCAGCTTCAGTCGTGCTCTCACAGAGGGGATTTCCTCAGGGCAGAGCGATGAACAATTCAACAACACACTGGATTCTACGATCGAAAGTATCTTCCAGGCTTCAATAACCTGAAACATATTTGATGAAATCACTCGATAAAAGACCCATCAGGGAGCAAGCAACATGGATGTAAAGGACAAGGTCATTGTTGTGACTGGAGCAGGTCAGGGATTGGGCAGGCAGTTTGCCCTCGACTGTGCCTCGGAGGGAACAAGGCTCGCGCTGGCAGACCTTAATCTTGAAACGGTAGAAAAAGTCGCCGCAGAATGCATCAAAGCCGGTGGAGAAGCCCGTCCCTACCAGATGGACGTCACCTCTGAAGAGGAGGTAGTTGGCTTTTACGATCAAGTGGTCAAGGATTTCGGAAGCCTGGATGCCAGCATCAACAATGCCGGAATCTTGCGCGACGGTCTTTTGGTCAAGGAAAAGGATGGGGAGGTGGTGACCTTCCCACTAAAAAAATGGCAGGCAGTGATCGACACCAACCTGACTGGAGTGTTCCTCTGCGGACGTGAAGCAGCGGCCAACATGGTTAAACTTAAAAAGTCCGGGGTGATCATCAACATCTCTTCGATCGCCTATCACGGAAATTTCGGGCAGAGTAATTATTCTGCGGCCAAAGCAGGTGTGGCCAGCATGACCGTGCTTTGGGCCAAGGAACTGGCTCAATACGATATTCGGGTTGCTGCGGTAGCGCCGGGATTTACCGCCACCGAGATGGTGATGAGTCTTCGTGATGAAGTCAAAAAAAAGTTCACCAGCAGCGTCCCACTCAGGAGATTTGCCGAGCCCTCAGAAATTTCGTCAGGGGTTCTCTTCCTGCTGAAAAATGATTATATCACCGGAGAGATCCTGGAAATCAGTGGGGGAGCCAGGATCTGATCGGCCCCGGTTACGACTTCAAAATGCTTTCTTTCAATTCGCTGTCAGTGATGCCATCAGGGCTTCTATGTCTCCAGGTGTGGACATAATCTTCCCGAAAGTCATCATGGTTAGGTCCGGAAAACTGACCGCGATTCTGAAACGTCCATGAAGCATGTACACCTTATTCCCTTTCACCAGTAACTCATAGGGCAGGAATGCGGTGTGTTTATGTTCCGCAATATCGATGATGGGGAGGAAATGTCCTTCCCCGGTATCGCCCTTCAAACCAATCCCATATAGAACGGTTTCCCGATTTCCAATGGTTTGACGGAAAACCTTGATGCAATTGTCGGAATTTCTTAGGTTCTTTTCGATGGTCTCAAGGGCCTGGTCATGGGATTCGAATTCCCCCAATTCCACCTGATCCTCAAAATAAGGCATGCTGAACATGTAATGGTATTCACGCAAGTCTTCCGCGCTGAATTCCTGGGAGGAACCGAAAGCTATGTTTGAAGAGCCAGAGCTAAAGGCGTCCAACAGCCTCGATAGGAGTTCCTTAAACGTCGATTCGGCAATTGGATATTCATCCTGTAAATAGGCATTGCCCCAATACTCAGGATTTTGCAGCGAAATTTCTGTTCCTGTTTCAGACACGGTAAGAGCCATCCTCCATACACTAAAATAACCGGTTGTCTCACGAAGTCCTGAAAGAACCTCCAAAAGTTTGGGATGGGTGAAGGTTAATACTTTCCTCCGGGGATCTTCTGCTGGCTCGTAACTCCCCAAGACCACAAAACCTTCTCCCTCCAAACCTCCCTTCAGTTCTGTCAGAATTTCCCCGGAATTTCCTCGGGTTTCATCCAACAAAAGATAAGGCTGAAGCCCCTTCGCGGCATGAGCCCAACCTGCAAAAAATAAAGCCACAATAATGATCCACCAGGATTTCATTTTTCCTCCATTAATTTGATTATTCAAAATATTATATATTTAACATACAGAAATAAACAGGATTGTCCAAACAGAGACACAGAAAATTTTTACAAATATACAGCATCCAGGGAGTCAATATTGGTTGGAATAAAACTGAGATCCACAGTTGTTTCGCAAGTCGGTTACCGAGGTCGAACTACTGCAGGCGGAAGAGGCTTCTGGACTGTTTTTATGGGAAGTCTCGATTTTTAGAGAGGTTATGGTGCCACTATAATCATTGATACATTCATCCAAACTATTTTTTACAGAAGTTTCATCGCCTGAGGTGTCAATGATTTTTGGGAAATCACTACAAGCTGAGGTGCCGTTGATTTGAACATCGAGAATTTCGACTTTGGCACTGAGGACGGCTTTTTTCTGATCATTAAAAATGGCGCAGCCTTTGGGAGTGGGGTCGGCAAGGCAGGCGCGCTTTAGGGTCAAGGTGATGTTTGCCGCATTAGCTTCGTCAACCTCTTTGTAAACCTGGGTGTCTAAGGCATAATACTGCATCGCATCCTGGTATTCGGTTGTTCCAAGATCTTCCAGACTGCCGCGAGTTTTTGAAAGCCCTACCGCAAAAAGCTGCCATCCGTCACTGACGCCGGGGACTTCGATTTCCAAATAATCTCCACTGGTAGGAAGGCTGATGATTTTGATGTACTGGGAAGTATTGGGCAGGTCATTTTTCAGATGTTCTTGAATGCTATCATTGATCGGTTCCTGGGGGTCATAGGCCTTCCCATGACTGGAGAAAGTCAGTGGCCCCAACACCAGAGCGCTGATGGCATCCCGTGTTGGATCGCTTGAATTCGGCCCCGTAAACGCAGAAGTCCGATTTTGAACGGGGATCGATTTCAAGAGGGAACTCAGGTCGATACCGATTGTAGACTTTTCAGAAGGCAGATCCCCCCGGCAACTGAGTAATCCCAGTGCTAGAACTAGGCTTAGAATCAATAAATTGATGAGGCGTTTGAAATTTTTCCAGCACATGTTTTTTCTTTTCAAAAGGCTCCTTGAAGTTCTATGCCCTGGATGATCCGCACTGTAGGAACCTTATTCGAGAGATTTACCCCGTAACGGAGGTGGTAGTGGGTGGACCAGCCCTCCATGAATTTCCATCCCAGTGCCGTTGAAAAGCGGAACTGCAGGTCAGTCCTTTTTTCCCCAAGCGGAGTCTTTGTGCTGAGGGGAATCTGGTTCGGATAACGGCGGTTGGCAAATCCGAATCCAATGTCATACAGAACTCCGTTTTTCCACTGGTTCTTCCAGTCAAAGTCGAAACTCAAAAAGTCCTGGATGCTCTCCCGGGTGCCCTCATCGGCACGTCCCAATGAAATCAGGCTCCGGTAACGGTCCAGTTGATCTGCATCCATGCTGTTGTATTCCCAACTGAAAGCAGGTTGCCCCCCATCTTTCGAGGAACTCTCAGAAAAATCTTTGTAAGTGAATTCAAGGCGGTACTGATGTCTGCTGTTACCGGTTTCTTTATTCTCATTTCCGAGTTGATAACCAAGTTTCAAAAGATGATGGAAGGCGTATTTGGTCCCGCCTGTAGTGATGTCCAGCATACGCCATGCGCCGAGCCAGCCATCCTGGGTAAATTTCGGGGTACTGCCTGTTTCTGCAAAAATCACCTGTGACTTAAGTTTTTTTGTATAGGGATTTACTGTAACCGGTCTGGTTCACGCCGATAAAAGCATTGATAGTTCCGTAACTGAGAAGAGCGAGTAGGTTTTGGCTGATGCGGGTATCTGCCTGCTGGCTGTCATCGATGACTCCCTGGATTTCAATGTCGCCAATTTTCACAGGAATCCCTATGTCCTGGCTGGGGTTGCTGTCATTTTCATATTTGAGACCGGCTACGATTTTCCATGAAAATTTTGGTTTATCTTTTTTATGATCCTCCTCGTGTGGTAATGGAGATTCAGGGGCCTGCCCCAGTTCTTTGGCATAAAGCACAAGATAACGCCGGGTGCGCAGATTCTGTTCGGAGTCGGTGGCGGTGACGCTGATCAGGTTTTTCCCAGGTTTGAGGTTCAGCAGGCGGTTGATGACTACCGTCTGAGATTTTGCAAATTTTACAGGCTTGCCGTTGATTAGAATCTCCTGGATTAAATCGTCATCGTAAATCACCCAGCTTACAGGCAGTTGAACCTCATTGCTGGTCTGGCGCCGTTTCAGATCGGTGGTTAATATCTGGGGTGACTCCTGTGAGGCCAAAGGATCCTGGGCTGAAACTGAAACAGAAGGAATCCATAATCCAAGGCTTATCAGGACGAGTTTAAACCCGCATTTAATGCCGGAAATCGGGAGAAGGTTAGAGAGCAACATTCCTCAGTTCTCCACCTCGATCAGGATTTTTACTTTTTCTTCTCTAGCGGTCGCCGCAGCATCAGCAGTCTCTTCCACCTGTACGTTGAGATCTTCAATCAGATAGATCTGGGACAGATTTTCCTGAGCTTCTTCCCTATCGCTGACCTCCGGGACTACGTCCCCTTCGGAGTCACTCACTGGTTCGATGCTTTGCAGAGAGACTTCCGTAATGCCCACACTGAGATCCGGGTTTTTTGTATCTGTCGTGTTCAGTGTTTCAGGTGCTTGGGTTTCCCGTTCATCGGCAGAAAGGTCTGGATCAAAATTTGGGATGGCCGCCAGACCGCTTAGTCCTTCGAGTTGGTCATCCAGTTTGAAACCCGCCTCGCCAAAAGGGATTTCCTCCCCGGCTATCGTCATATCACCATCAAGGTTGGCGAGGTTGGTAAAATCCGAACCGGTGTTGCCTTCACCTAGTGAGCCCCGAATTCCCACAATCGTCGTGGTTGTCCGTATGCTCATGACTCTGCGCTTGTTACCATCCATAGTACGAGCCCGAAATTTACCAAAAAGCATACGCAGATTTCCTTTTCGTTGACCTTTGAACCATCTTCGAACCTGAAGGATGGCATTTGACCCAAGAGTTATTCGGTCTCCAGATCGAAAATTAAGACGAAGATTTCCCTTCAAACCAACTCGAATCAAATCTCCTTCTTGAATCTCTACTGGGGAATCTGATGAATTGAAAATTAGATTTTCCGCATTCCTAACAATTACCACGCTTCCTGAATAGATTGTTGCTGAACCATGGAATTGCTCAGTTTGGGTTGCCTCCAAAAATGTTCCTGATGTCAAAAAAAACATCGATATCAGGAAAAAGATTTTTTTTGGGGGGGGGGTAGGATAGTGTTGAAACATAGATTAAAGTGCTCGACAAAAAGGGACTTAGTTGATGATGAACTTTAGAGATCCTTTATAAGCTATTAAAATGCAGGATGACTATTCGTAATTTTACTAGCATTAAAAAGTTTCAAAAATAGGAATTGAGACTAAACTGGAAAACTTTTAAACAAACTTTGAGTTAGAAATAACATAATGTTATGAAGCAAATATAGAACGTGCTTTCGCAAAAAAAACTTCTGTTTTTGATTCAAGAGTTGAAGGTCATAAAGAAAAGATTTCTACGGATTCAACTGGACTAGGGATGAGCAGTCCTGCAAGTTATACCATTATCAAATTTGGAATTTTTTCTCTTTTCTTGAAATGCTCCTCAAACTTTTTCTGGCTTTTACTCTCATTCCGTTGGTAGAGATTTATCTACTGATCAAACTGGGGCAGAATTTCGGGGCCATCACCTCGATCCTGCTCGTGATTTTTACAGGGATTCTAGGAGCCTACCTGGCCAAGATGGAGGGTTTACGCACACTGTTCCGATTGCAGGAGACTCTACGTGAAGGAGGAATGCCAGGAGAGGAACTGTTGGATGCACTCCTGATCGCTTTGGCCGGGCTGGTATTGATCACTCCAGGATTCATCACCGATGCCGTCGGTTTTCTGCTACTGGTTCCATTCACCCGGATGCTGGTGAAAAACTGGCTGAAAGAACGTTTGAGAGCAAAATCAACAATCAGGGATGACGACGATGTCATCATTCATNAATGATACAATAAATGTCCCCGAGCAATTGGATTTCAANGAATGATTGATTGAACAACTTGCCCTTTTCCCTGGAATTATTCAGAATTTTTAGGTTTACCTGATTCAAAATCCTATTTTTCAGGATCTTACCTTCTTCTACTTTTTTAATGAGCAGTCAACTAAGTTTTGAAATTAACGGCCGGACAGCAGATCTTCCACTCATTTCTGGGTCGGAGGGTGAAACAGCAATTGATATTTCAAAATTAAGATCCGAGACAGGAACTATCACGCTAGACCCCGGTTATGTCAACACCGGAGCCTGTACCAGTGGTATCACCTTCCTCAATGGGGAAAAAGGGATTCTCAGATACCGGGGTTATCCCATTGAACAGCTTGCCGAGAATTCCAACTTTTTAGAGGTCAGCTACCTTCTGATTCATGGTGAACTTCCAAACGCTGGAGAATTGGAAGATTTTGAAAGAAACATCACCCGCCACACCTTGCTCCATGAAGATCTGCGCCACATTTATCAGGCCTTTCCCAAAGGGGCACATCCGATGGCAATGCTTTCCTGTGTCGTCAATGCTCTTTCGACCTTTTATCCTGATTTCAGTTCTACCGATCAAAAAGGTGTGGACTTGGCTATTTGGAGGTTGTTGGGAAAGATGCCAACGATTGCTTCGTGGGCTTTCAAGAAAAACATCGGACAGCCTTTCATTTATCCAAGTAATAAACTCAATTACTGCGCGAATTTCCTGAGTATGATGTTCCGGGTCCCGGCGGTGGACTATGAACCTGCGGAGGAGTTCGTCAAGGCACTCAATGTGCTGTTCATCCTCCATGCCGATCATGAGCAGAACTGCTCTACCTCTACAGTCAGGCTCGTTGGCAGCAGCCAAGCCAATCTTTTTGCCTCTATCGCTTCGGGAATTGCCGCATTATGGGGCCCTCTCCATGGAGGAGCCAACCAGGCTGTTCTCGAGATGCTGATGATGATTCATAACGATGGAGGCAATGTCGGGAAGTTTGTTGAAATGGCGAAGGATAAGGACTCCGGTTTCCGTCTGATGGGATTTGGTCACCGAGTATACAAGAACTTCGACCCACGTGCGTTGATCATCAAAAACTATTGTGACCAGATTCTTGAGAAAGTGGGACTTCATGACCCCTTGCTGGAAATCGCGAAACAGTTGGAACAGGTGGCGCTCGAAGATGATTTCTTCAAGGAGCGTAAACTCTATCCAAATGTCGATTTTTACAGTGGCATCATCTACAAAGCCCTGGGGTTTCCTGTTGACATGTTCACAGTGCTTTTCGCACTTGGTCGACTTCCGGGCTGGATTGCTCACTGGGCCGAGATGCGTCAGAGCCCTCCAAAAATTGGTCGACCCCGGCAGATCTACACAGGAGCAATCGAACGTCCTTTTCTTCCTTTGGAAGCAAGGGGTTAAATAATTTTTGAGGAGAAAAGCGCTTGCGCAGCCTTAGCCTCAGAGAACAACTGTTAATCGCCCTGATGGTGCTGATTGCCGTGGCACTTGGCATCTTCCTTGTTTTTCAAAATCATAGACAAACCGAAAAGAAGCTTTCCAGCCAGTTAGAAGGGCAAAAACTTCAACTGGAGCAGCTTCAATTGCTGGCCGGGGAGTGGGAAATACTCCAGCAGGAACCAAGTGCTCCGGTGATGAAGCAACCTCTCAGTTCTTTCATCGAAAACGTAGCCCGTTCTTTTGCCATTCAGGACAATCTCCAACTCAATGTCCTCCAACAGGTGGAGGAGGAGATAGAGGGGGTTCAGGTTCGGCTGGACCGTTTGAAACTGGACCAGTTGACCGATATGCTCTATCAGCTTGAGAATCACAGACCGGTGCTCAGGCTTTCACAATTGAATATCAGCATCAGTCCTGGCAATCGGCTGGTACGTGCTAGTTTCCAGGTACGTAAACAACTTGGCAGCTGACGCAGCTTCCCATTTTTTCTGTTTTTCCCGGGAAATTAAAAAATGATTAGGTGAAAAATAAAATGCATTCGATGATCATTTTTATGAAATTCCCATGAAAGGTCTATGAAAGGTTTCAGAAAAAAATGTGTAAAAAAGATTTTTCTTTCAAGAGGGAACACCATTTTCCCTGGACAGAATCTGCTTGAACGATGAAGTGGTTCAATCGTCTTTTTCTGCTGCTTCTGGCATTGCCCGTTTTGTTGGTCATTGTCTTTTGGGGACTGAAGAATAATTTTCCAGGAGATAACCTGGCAGACATGCTGGAACAGCAGGCTGCGGGACGTTTTGGAATTCCCCTCCAAGTGAGCCCCGTAGAACTTGAATGGCAGGGATTTCAAATTCCAGAGCTTGTTCTGATGCGTGCAGCAGGATGGAAGTTTCTTCCAAGAGGCGATCTCTTCATTTTGGAAAACCTCACATTCCAGTTTCTGCCTACGCTGCTAAAGCGTTCAATCGAGCTTTCATCAAACAGCCATGGAGGTGATTTTGAATTGAAAACCGACCTCTTCATGGAGGATCAGATTTCCTCAAACTTTAAAAACATCCAACTCAAAACGATCCCAGCATTATCCGGTTTATCATATGCGGATGTGGAGGGAGTGCTTGGATTGGAAACAACGGTAAACAATCTGTCTGCTTTAAGGACTGGTAAGACTTCTATTCCTGAGGGAGAACTGAAGGGTGCTCTTGAAAATGTGAAGATCCGGCTGATTGGGATGGCAATGATCTTTCCTCAGCTAGACCTTCCTCCGGTCGAATTTAGTAGCATCGATTTTGAACTTTCCTTAGGACCCGTGATGCAAATCCGGAAGATCAATCTGAAAGGGATGTTGACAGGAATGATGGAAGGTACACTGAGGATAAATCCCAAAAAACTTGAAGCATCTCTACTGGATTTACGTGTGCAGTTGGTGCCTTCTCCTGAATTGAGTTCAAGCTTGGGGACTCTGGCAATGGTGCTGAAGTCTTATCAATGTGGCAATCGCATTGATATTCAACTCAAAGGGCCACTGAACCGGATGCCACCTCCCAAAAGAAGGCCCTGCAGTTAAAATGATGAGGAATCATCTACTGAGTTTATTGACTGGATTGGGCTTAGCCTTGTTGGGAGGAATCTGGGCTGCGGGATCCTATCTTTATGTGGTTTTTGAAAAACCAATCGCAGCCAATCCTGAGGGAAATTCCATCCTTTTGATTCCTCGAGGTACCCCCTATTCAGAGGTTACCAATGAACTCAAACAACTTGGTTTAGTGAACCAGCCCAGGCTCTTCCGCTACTTGTCTCTTTATCTGAATGTAGCGTCACGTATCAGAGCAGGAGAATTTGAACTGAATCATCATTGGAATACTTGGCAGCTGCTTCAGCATCTGACCCGTGGAAAAAGCATCACCCATCGCGTCACCATTCCAGAGGGTTGGAATTACAAAGAAATTGTAGAACGCCTGGTGAAAAATGAGCTGGGTGATCAAGAAATGTTCATGTCCTATTTCAGGGATCCCAATTTACTGAAAAAAACGGGTGTTCCTGAGACCACAACTCTTGAAGGCTTTCTTTTTCCAGAAACGTATTTTTTTTCCAAAATCGATAGTGAAAGGCAGATCCTTCTAACCATGATCAGGCATTATCGTGATGCTTACAGCAAGGAATTTAAAAAACGGGCCCAGGAACTTGGATTGACCGAATATCAGATCCTGACCTTGGCATCGATCATAGAAAAGGAAACCGGTTCTGCTGAGGACCGCCCCTTGATTGCTGCAGTATTTCACAACCGCCTCAAGCGCCGGATGCGTTTGGACAGCGACCCCACCGTGATTTATGGCATCGAAGATTTTAACGGAAACCTGACCCGCAAGGACCTCCGCACCCCCACTGCTTACAACACCTATCGACGATATGGACTGCCTCCGACCCCTATCAGTAGTCCCGGTCGTGATTCCCTTCATAGCGCGCTTTTTCCGGCGGAGGAAGTTTATCTGTATTTCGTGGCGCGCGGAGATGGAAGCAGTCAATTCTCCCGTTCCCTCCGGGAACATAATCAGGCGGTGAATCATTTCCAGAAAAACCGCAGAATTCGGAAAATGATGCGTCAAAAACGTCTTGAGCAGAATTCCTCGTCAACACTCTGAGCCTTTCTTTTCATAAAATGCCTTCTCTTTTGCTGAGTCTGCAAAATGTTTCCAGCAGGCGTTGGGACAGGATTATTCTGGAAGATTTAAGCTGGAGCTTCTACAAGGGACAGTGCTGGGGAGTCATTGGGCCCAACGGAGCAGGAAAAACAAGTTTAGTGGGTCTGATCCTCGACCAACTTCCCTATTATCATGGCTCGATTTTGCGCCCCGGGCTCCCTTCGGGCTTGCTTGGAATCATCAAGGTCAGCTTCGAACAGCAACAAAAGATCATCGCCCATGAAGCACGAAAAGAACGTTACGAAGCCTTTAGTGGTGTAGAAGAACATTTGATTACAGTTCGTGAACTTCTGGTACAAACAGCTATGCATTCCTCCGGGGAAATCGATCTATCTGAGGAATCTCTGAATCTTGTCAAGGAATTGGGTATGGAAGATTTGCTGAACCGTCCTGCACAAAAGCTCTCCAACGGCGAAATGCGAAAAACTCTGCTGGTTCGGGCACTTTTCAATCAACCGGAACTTCTCATCCTGGATGAGCCATTTGAAGGGCTGGACCGGGATTCTCTGGGATCATTTTCAGCACTGATCTCCCAGGTCATTCAGAAGGGGACTCCGTTGATGCTGATCACTCATCGCTTCACTGAACTGGTTCCAGAAATCACACATATCCTGTGTTTAAAGAATGGGAAAATCTTTGCCAAAGGTGAACGTGACACAATGCTCGATATTGCCCAGAATGGAAGTCTTTATCATGACGATTTGGATTCCCTTTCCTTAAAAAAAACATTCGATATCAATGGGAAGTGTGAGAACAAGGTAAAAAGAAACACCCCTCCTTGTGTTCAGGCTTCCGATTCATCCTTTGTGATCGAGATGAAAAATGTCAGAGTTGCTTATCAGGATAAGGTGATCCTCGAAAACTTCGACTGGAACGTCAAAAAAGGGGAAAACTGGAAAATTTTAGGGCCTAATGGTGCTGGAAAATCAACTTTGCTATCCCTGATTTCCGGAGACCATCTGCAAGCCTACTCGAATCAGATTATGATTTTCGGTCAGCCCCGTGGAAAAGGAGAAAGCATCTGGGAGCTCAAACAACAAATTGGGATGGTAACGAACGAACTGCAACTGGCGTATCAGCAACCGGTTAATGTTTTTAAAGTCATACTCTCCGGTTTTTACGATTCTATTGGGCTCTATCAACCTGCATCCGAAGGGCAGAAACAAACGGGAAAGTACTGGCTATACATGTTAGGGCTGGAAGCGCTGGCAGAACGAGACTTCCTCAAACTTTCTTATGGTCAACAGCGAATGATTTTGATTGCCCGGGCAATGGTCAAATCCCCCCCCCTACTCATTCTAGATGAACCCTGTCAGGGACTTGATCCTTTCAATCGGAATGAAATGCTGGACATCATTGACAAGATTGGCAGTGAAACTGAGACTCAACTGCTATATGTCACCCATTCTCCTGAAGATCGATTGGGCTGTTTGGATTTTGAACTCAGTTTCGTGAAAAATGAAAAGGGATCTTATTTCACACGAAAAACATCCCTCAACCATTAGGAAATACATTTGAACCCGATTCAAAGGTTAAAGATAATCACGGGAAGATATTTTTCTTGATCGATCTTAACCTTTTCATTTCTCATACGATTCCTCTTAAGATGGAACAAAGATGATTATGCCAGAAAGGTAATTTCATCCCCAGAATTATACCTCTTGGAATTAAACAGTTTGAATCATTTTGAAACTGCCCCCAGAATAATTGCTCTAAGTGTTTTCTTTTATGTCCCCAAAATTAAAACAAACTGCTGAAACCATGTTTCCCCATTCAGATCATAAGGAGCTTCAATGTCTTTAGGCCATGGCCGTCATTATTTGGCTATCCCAGGCCCTTCGGTGATGCCTGATCGTGTGCTGCAGGCAATGCATCAGGCGGCACCCAACATTTATGAAGGAGCCCTTCATGAAATGGTGGACGGACTTTTTCCAGATTTGAATCGTGTCGCCAAAAGTTCTGAAAAAATGGCCATCTACATCGCCAACGGACATGGCACATGGGAAGCGGCTCTTACCAATACTCTATCGCGGGGGGATCGAATCCTTGCCCTTGCCACAGGCCGATTCGTGGTTTTCTGGTCCAACATGGCTGAACGTCTTGGACTGGATGTGGATCTAGTCGATTTTGGGAAATCTGCTTCAGTGGATCTCAATCAGGTAGAAGAAAAATTGAGGGCCGATAAGGATCGGAACTATAAAGCAATTCTTGTAACCCAGACTGATACGGCCAGTTCGGTGAGGAATGATATTGCTTCCCTTTCAGAATGCATTCACTCCACAGGACATCCGGCATTGCTGATGGTGGATTGCATGGCCAGTCTCGCCTGCGATCCTTTTGAGATGGATGAATGGAAAGTAGATCTAATGGTTGCAGGAAGTCAAAAAGGACTGATGACCCCACCAGGGCTAGGTTTCATGTATTTCAACCAGCGTGTGATTGAAGCTCGGGAAAAGGCGGATCTTGTCACCCCTTATTGGGATTTGCTCCCTAGAATCAATCCCGAAGTATTCTATGAATATTTTTATGGCACTGCCCCAACCCACCACCTTTTCGGACTGCGTGAAGCGTTGAACATGCTTTTGCTGGAAGAGGGATTGGAACAGGTTTGGGCCAGACATGCCAAACTGAGTCAAGCGGTTTGGGCTGCTTTTGAGGCTTGGGGGAAAGGAAGTTCCATCCGCCTCAACATCCGTGACCCTAAACAACGTTCTCATTCCGTTACAGCTGCCTCCATGGATGCTCCCTATGCGACGGAACTGAGACGTTGGACCGAACACAAAGCCGGGGTTACCCTCGGCATAGGTCTGGGCATGGCCGATCCTTCCGATCCCACCTACCATGGCTTTTTCCGCGTGGCTCACATGGGGCATGTCAACGCTCACATGACCCTAGGCATGCTGGCCGTGATCGATGCAGGACTTAAAGCTCTTAAAATTCCCCATGGTGAAGGAGCCACTGAAGCAGCGAGTCAAATCATCAGCCTAGCCTGATATTCCCAAAATCATGCATCTTCAGTAAGTTCTGACAAAGCTCATAAATCATCATGTTTCCTTCAGCCTTGGAGGGTCTGGATTTTTATTGACAAGCTTTGTTGGAAAACATCCCAAACACTTATTTTTTGTAAATTTAGGTGGTATTTCAATTGCATGAAAATTTGTATTTTAATTGCTGAATAGGAGTCTCAATGAACCGCGTTATTTTCTTATCAATGATTTCATTTTTCTTTTTAGGAACGGTCACTTCGGCTATGAGCCTGAGAGTCCATACTCCCATATCGACTTCTTGGAGTGGTGATGATTCCTCATATACCTTTAGCAGTTCGGGTTTATCAATAAGAGCTATTGTAGGATTGGTTGGCTTTGGTTATACCACAAGTACACTTACGGCCAAACCAAGCAGTGGTTCTTCAAATGATTATGGCTCACAAGCGTTGGATGTATCTTTAACACCACCTGTATTTGATATGTTAACAGTTGGAATAGGTACAATAATTGGTGGAAGTGTGCCTAAATCACAAAATTTAGATTCAGCTTCGGGCTCAACAACTTTCTTAAATTTGAATTTCGGATTAGGTCCAGTTGACTTATTGCTTGGCTATAGAATGTGGGACGTAGTTCAAAAAAGAAAATCTGGTGCAGAAAATAAATTAAAATACAATGAAGTGGGTTTAGGTGTAGGACTTGGTTTTTAATCCAATCAATCTGTTTTTCTTCTGGCCTTTCGAGAATTTGTAACTTGTAACCCTTCTTTCCCGGGGTCGGGGGCGAGGTATCTTTGAAAACTCTCGACACAATCTTGAAGCTCGTATCCTTTCTGAGGTTTCCCATAGATCCGGAGCGGCTTGGACCTGATGTCGAAACCACGGAGCTTGTAGGCCACCTGCCGTGCCGTGATCTTCGCACCCTGTTTGAACGTTAACCATGGCCGCTCTTCATCAGCGCAGAGTGCTTCAATCAGGTCCACAGACGAGATACGTCCGATACCCTTGTCAGAAAAAATCTGCCGGATATCTGACAGCAACTGGATGGCAATCGACGACTGATCGTCTTCGGTTTGTGACAAAGCCACAGCAGCATACGCGTCATGTTCTGATAGGGGTTGTAGATTTGAGTGAAGGACTTTGAATAGTGGGATCTGGGAAAAATATTTATGCATAATCCATTGTAATAAGTTGATGATTCATACAGAATGAAAGTTAATCATAAATGAGAGTCCCTCTTCAAAATAAGGTTCAGCCTATGAAAGATTTTCCTCAAACCCTGCGTAATCGTGTCCGTCGGATTCCTGAACGTGGAAATTACTCGAAGGATACCATCTATCCAATCCTGGATGCCGCATCGATCTGTCATGTCGGATACGTCGAGGAAGGACAACCTTATGTCATTCCCACCCTTCACGGACGCATCGAAGATACGATTTACCTCCATGGAGCAAAGGCCAGCAGGACAATCAAGGAATCTGCTTCTGGAATCCCCTTGTGCCTGACGGTTTCTCTAATAGACGGCATTGTGGCTGCACGTTCGCTCATGCATTCAAGCCTTAATTATCGTTCTGTTGTGGTTTTCGGTACCGGACGAATGGTGACTGAACCAGAGGAAAAAATACGTGCCCTGGAAGCCATAACGGAGCAGATTATTCCAGGACGTTGGAATGAGGCACGGAAACCAAATGAAAAGGAACTTAACGCAACCAATGTGGCTGCGGTTTCAATCGAATCTGCTTCCGCCAAGGTTCGGAACGGTCCTCCGATTGATGATGAAGAAGACTACTCACTTCCGATTTGGGCGGGTGTTGTTCCTTTTTCAAACAGGATGGGCCCTCCTGTCCCGGATTCCCGACTGGGTGAAGGAATTCAGATTCCGGAATCCATTAGGCGTCTAAGTAGCTAGGAAAAAGATTCTTCATTTGCTGACTTAGAGAGCATTAATTAGTCATGCTCGGTGTTGCTCCAGATCGATGACCTCGGCGGGCAGAAGCTTAGGAAGCCGAGACCTGGGTTAACTAGGTTAGGACGTTAGCGGTCCTCCCCCCAAAAAGTGGTCCACCTGATAGTATGGGGAATTAACCCACAGTCATCTACCCACCCAACCACCCCCTAGCATCAAGCTGCACCACTGATCCAGTTCGTGCATCTCAATCTACCCGTGATTCCTATGTATCGAAGTGCGGTTCCGGTTAAAGGGAAGATATTGATCAACGCATGCAGCATTCGTATTCCAGGACCGCATTTTTGGTCTGTTGCATAACACCGTCCGAAGTCAGTGTAAGAAAGGAACTCACGGGGACTCCTGAACGCTCTAGTGCTTCTGCAACCCAGGTATTGCAATTGTTGGTAAGTTGATAGCCCCCAGTAGCCTTGAAGAAGTGACTGTTTTTGTAAATACCTCTACCCAACACGACAAACTGGGAATCAAGGTCTCTGTAGAACGAGGCTGAGATATAATCAACAAGCCTTCCGAGACCTTGTCGACTAAGGCGGACTTCAACCATTTCGCTGTGTGGAAAGTGAGCATGGGGGTATGTCAACACAGAAACTACCTGCAGGACACTGTCAGTAGGCCATAAAATCGCCTTAAGGGGTACACCACTTGTTATTTTCTCTGCCTGGTAGAAATCAGCATCTCCCCATCCGAATTCATAGTATTGCGAGTAACCCAGGGTCTCTTCAATATGGGGCAAACCAACTAGTGACTCGTATGGAAGGATCAGTCCAGCGTGCCATCCATGATTGATCACATATACACTTCTTTCATTTTCAATTGAATCTGGAAATGACTTCCATGACAAGGCTGAGGCACATCCTGATACTGAAAGCAGGAGGATAATGAACAGAAATAACCATCCTGTTTCTTTATACCAAGTCATTACGTGGATCTAAGGATGAATTTATTTTTTATCCAATTTATTGATACCAACATTTCATAACTTTTTGAAGGGGGCAATAATGGGATCATTAAAGTAGATAGAACTCCTTCCAGTCTGCTTCACGTAAATTCCTGGTCCGGGCAAAAGTGTAAATCACGAAACGCATACCCAGATAAGTCAATCGGTGTCCCTGGTAGTCATCCAACCGTAAAAGAAATTCAGGAAGCTCTTCAGGTTTCAGCGCTACCATTTTTTCTTCAGGTGTAGGGTCAGGGCTTTGCTGATCCCCGCGGCTGGTGAATGAGGGTCATCAAAGCCGGTGCGAGCAGCAGGTCGCCGAGAAGGGCGACAATGATGGTAATGCCGGTGATCAGCCCAAAGGAATAAAGGTTGCTCAACGAGGACTTGGTGTAGGTGAAGAACCCGATGGCCAGCACGACGGTGGTGAACAGCATGGCACGTCCGGTGGTATGCAGGGTTTGAGAAACCGCTTCGTGGACCTCGCCGAGTTGATGGTGGTATCTGCGGAAGTTGTGCAGAAAATGAACGGTATCGTCTACCGCCAGTCCGAGGGCGATGCTGCCCACTAGGATGGAGGCCATGTCCAGCGGCAGGTCCAGCATCCCCATCACTCCGAGGCCGATGAGGATCGGCAGAAAGTTCGGGATCATGCTCCACAATCCCATGCTCACGCTAGTCAGCAGAAGCATCATCAGCGCGGTAATCACCAGCGCGGCAATCAAGTAACTGGTAAGCATGCTCTGCATCACGTAGTTGACCGTCCGCACCATCAGGGGGATCAAGCCGGTCACCATATAATCCCCGGCAAACAGGTTTTCGGCGGTCTGTTCCAGTTGGTCGAGCAGCCCGGCATACTGGTTGGCGTCGGTCCAGGTGGTTTTCACGGTGATGCGCGCTTCCGTGTACTGGCTGTCCACCACCCGCTCCAGGTCATCGGAGCCTCCGTTTTCAAACAATACCAGTTCCTGGGCAATCAGTTTACGATCTTCAGGCACGGAGTAGAATTCATCACGGTCTTCATTGAGCACCTTGTTGATTTCCTTGACCGTATCCACCAGCGAAGACGATTTCCCAACCAAAAGAGTCTCGTCTCCCAACTGTTCAGCCTGCTGGTTGAAGGCCTCGAGCCGGTTCATCAGAGCCGGTTGCTTGACTCCGTCCTCCACTCCGGAGTTGACCACAAACTCTACTGTGGCGGCGCCTTTCATGTGACGGTCGATCACTTTGGTCGCCTGCCTCATCGAATTGTCCTCCGGCAGCCAGGCGATCGGGTCGTGAGAAAACCGCAGTTGCGTCGTCCCGATTCCGGCAAGCAGGGACAGCATGATACTGGCTGAAACCACTGTCCAGGGACGGTTGACCGCGAATTCTCCCATAATGCTCAACACCCGGTCCACAAGAGACACGCGCAGCACACGTGAAGGTCCCCATTTTTGGGGCGCAGGCAACACCGTGAGCAGTGCCGGGAGCAGGGTCAGCGTGAAAAACACCGCCAGCAATACCCCTGCCGCCCCGAAAACTCCTAGCGCGGCAATCGGCGCCGCTTTTGACGAGGTGAAAGAAAGCAGTCCACCGGCGGTGGTCAGACTGGTCATCAAAATCGACAGTCCGGAATGCCCCATGGCAAACGCGATGGCTTTCCCCTTGTCCCCCGTGCGCTGGAATTGGTGGAAATAGATGGTGAGCAGATGCACCGAATAACCCACTCCGACGGCCAGCAGAAAGGATGGCAAAACCTGGGTTACCAGCGTGAACGGCGCTCCGAACGCGGCCATCAGCCCAAGGGCTGATACCAGGGAAAGCACCACCGTCAGCAGGGGAAGCGCAATTCCTAAAAGGTTGCGGAAAAGCAGCAGCAAAAGCATACCGATGGTCCCGATGCCGATCCCGGTGAAGACCGGTACGTCTCCCATCATCGCCGTTTTCAAATCTTCCATCATCACCGGAGAACCGCCCAGGACCACTGGGAAATCTTCGCCCCGATACCGGGCGGCGATATCGCGCAGCGCGTAGACAAATTCCCCGTTCTGCTCCACCGTCAAGCGGTCCAGTTGTTCCTCCTCCACCCCGGCAGCCTCCGTTTCGGCTTCCCCACTTTCAAATGCCTGATCAAAACCATCTTCAGGCATCATGGATTCTTCATCCGAAGATGAATGCACATTGGAACGCACAATCACGGAGGTATGGGTCCCATCCTCGGAAACCAGCAGGTTGCGGTAGCCTTTGTTGGAAAGCACTCTCTGTTTAAGCCGTGCAACGGCCTCTTCATCCTCAGGCCAATCCTCCAGCAGTTCCTCGATGATCAGTTTCCCCTCTTCTCCGCGAATCGAGGTGGCATTGATCAGGCTGATCACTTCATCCAAATGGGGCGTCTCGTTTTCCAGATCCTCGTGAAAAGCCTTCAGCTTTTGAAGAAAGGCGTGTTCAAAGACGTTTTTGGAACGGATCGTCGCCATCACGATTTCGTCGCGTCCGTATTGTTCGCGGAACTCGTCGTAGGCGAGCAGCACCGGATCGTCCTTTTCGAAAAACGCTTCATTGGAGGTATCGACCACAAGAGCGGGCAGCGACCAGGTCATGGCTGCCCACAGCAGCAGGGCAGCGGCAATGGTTTTCCACGGATTGCCGTACACCAGGCGTCCAAATCTCTCAAACCTCTGTTCGATCCTGAATATAATGTGCTTCATTCCATTCCAGATAATTCAGCGTTTTGATTCCATTTCACTTCCCGGGAGACCAGACGAATCTGCACGGAGAGTGTGCCTTCAAGGTCGATGGAGGAATCGACTTTGTACTGCAGATTCAACCCCATAAACGCGCCGTCCTTCAGCGTCGCCAGGCCGGTGTCCCGTTTGCTGAACAGCGAGCGGAGAGCATTGTCTGAAACTTCTTCGACCAGTTCAACTGGGAATCCGGATATGCTTCCAGGGCCCATCAAAATCGTTAAGGTGCTGCACTTCGGTTTTAAAAATTTGCTGCTTGTCGTTCCATCCGGAGTACTCGAAGCCTAGCAGCACGCAGAACCCGATTCCTGAAGCAGAAAAAAGACCGTTGTTGGTACAAAACCCAAAACCTCGAACTCTGTATCAAAAAATGATCGTGGAAACAACCAAATTCCAAAAACTCCCAATGGACGTTCTGTAACTAAAATCTAAGCCTATGCCGTGCTTAACGGGGAGCTTAATGGACTTTAATGGAGGGTGATAAACGGTGTGCTGGCGGAAAGGGAGGGATTCGAACCCCCGGTGCGGTTGCCCGCACACGTGATTTCCAGTCACGCACCTTCGGCCACTCGGTCACCTTTCCGGATTGGGAACGGGTTTCAAAGAAACCCTGAGGGCAATTAAGTATCATAAATGTACCTAGACACTGCAAGTTTTTATGGATTCATTCAACTTTAGAATCATACACTTAAATGAGCTTAATTTTTGGAAAAAAGGGATCAACTTGAGATGCATCTGGGGAGGAAGTATATTTTTTTAAAATTATTAAAGGCTAACAAAATATTTTATGAATCTATTCACTTATCCCCACACGGTTACCACCTTATTCAAACTGAGCTTAAAGCTTTTTCAGAAAAATCTGCTTGGAATGCTCATGCTGACCGTGGTGTTACTGGCACCGTCCTTGATTGTAGGATTGGCACAGTGGTTTGAAACGGAAAGCGTAGTTTTCTTCCTATCAATGCGTGTTCTTGAATCAGCGATGGCCTTGGGGGTGATCGCATTGGCGCATGGAAGTTTGTTTCCAATTTCAGGAATTTTGAAAAGTTTTGGAGGCCCATTGCTATTCAGTGCGATTCATGTCGCTATCCTTCAATATCTGCTCTTTGTCGTGGGAGTGATGGGATTAACGGTGATGCCCTTTCCTTTCAACATCATCATCGTTGTTTTATGGCTTTCATCACTGTTTTATTTTTCTTTGGCACAGCCGGTTTTCATCCTGGAAGCCAGACGTGGGATGCAGGCGATGATCCGTAGTTTTCAACTGGTTCGGGGGCGGTTTGGGAGAGTATTCGTGGTGGTGGTGCTCAGTATGCTGATTCAGTTTTCTATTTTCGCACTCATCTTTCGCATTTTTCTTCCAGAATTGGAACTACTTTCCGCTGAAGATACGGATCAGATCCAGATACAACTCAGTGCAATTCTGCAGGATGAAGGAGTCCACAGAGCGATGCGTCTCTCGCAGTACCTGACGGCTTTAGTTTTTTTCCCCTTTGCTGCGTTGCTTACTGTGTTGTTGTATTTTGATCTGGTGAATCAGGAAGGCCAGGTCAAACCGGATTACTTTTCCAAGCTAGCAACTCAGTTTTTCGGAATTGGCACTCAGGAATCAGCCAAGCCCGAAACGACCTCTGAAGACTGATTCCCTTCACATTCCAGTCCAGATGAAAATTAAAACTGCTGAACTTTTGGAGAGTGCGGCAGGAGCGTCTCAGTTTCCGGATATCATCATTCCTGAGATTGCTTTTGCGGGACGTTCGAATGTTGGCAAGTCGACCCTGATCAATTCCCTTCTAACCCGAAAAAATCTGGTCAAGACCAGTTCAACCCCCGGCAAAACAAGATTGATTAATTTTTTCCTGATCAATGAGGGTTTCAGTTTTGTAGATCTTCCAGGCTATGGTTTTGCTCGGGTACCCGAGGCGATGCGCCAAAAATGGAGAGACCTTATCGAAGCTTATCTGAGTCGAAGGAAAAACCTTAGAGGCGTGGTCCTGATCATCGACATTCGGCATGGGCCAACAACTCAGGACCTGCAACTAAAAAGCTGGTTGGATTTTCACCAAAGACCGATGCTGGTGGTCGCCAGCAAGTCTGACAAACTCAGCCGAGGCAAATGCGCTTCTAAGCTTCAACTGTTGAAGAAGGAAATGGAACTGCAACAATTGCCGCTGCCACACTCCAGTATGAATAAAGAGGGGCGGGGCCAAATCTGGAAGGCCCTGGGACCATGGCTTTCTTCAGGTGAAAAAGCGGAAATAGAAGGCGGAAGTTGAGCTCCGCCTTCCTTGGTTGATAGCCCCTCAAGCCTGGCTGTTGACCAATTCGGTCTGTGCGAAAAAGTAGGCGATTTCAATCGAGGCATTTTCCAGGCTGTCCGATCCATGAACGGTATTTTCACCAATGCTTTGTGCAAAATCCTTGCGGATGGTTCCTTCCGTCGCCTCGGCCGGATTGGTGGCGCCCATAATTTCACGGTGAAAGACAACGGCGTTTTCTCCTTCCAGAACACTGACCACCACCGGTCCGGAAGACATGAAGGTGGTCAATTCCTCAAAAAAAGGACGCTCACGGTGGACATCGTAAAATCCTTCTGCTTCGCGTTTTGAGAGATGAAGCATGCGGGTGGTGACAATTCGAAGATTCTTGCTTTCGAAACGACGCAGGATTTCTCCGACCAAGTTGCGTTTAACACCGTCGGGTTTGATGATGGAAAGGGTTTGTTCCAAGGCCATTGAAGGGTTTCTTTTTTGGAGTTGAAGATTGGACGATTCAAAGAGGATCGTCTTTGGATGATTTTGACTCTAATTCCATGGTGCAGAAATTATTCAGCAGATCCAGTCCTGCCTGTTGGCTTTTTTCCGGATGAAACTGGACGCCCCAGAGATTTTCTCGGTGGACCACCGAAGCAAAGTCATGACCATAATCCGTGGTGCCTAAAACCATGCTGCCGGTCTCAGGTTCCATGAAATATGAATGGACAAAATAAAAATAACTGGATGAAGGGAGCTTTTCGAAAATAGGATCCTGCTGTTGAAACTTGACCTGATTCCAACCCATTTGAGGAACCTTGAGGGAATGCTTGAATCGTCGGACTTTTCCAGGGATCCAACCCAACCCTTGGCACCTACCATCTTCACTGCTTTCATCCATAAGAAGTTGTGCACCTAGGCAGATTCCAAGCAGAGGCATGCCTTGCCGGACTTTCTTTTCCAATTTCTTGAACATTCCTGAAGCTCGGAGGTTTTCCATGGCCGGGGAAAATGCACCAACCCCCGGGAGTAACATTCGATCACAGGATTCAAGATCATCAGGATTCTGGACGATGCAGTTTTGGAGTTCTAGGTGATCAATCGCATTTTTGAGGTTTTGCAGGTTGCCGACCCCGTAATCAAAGATGCCGATCATGGATTTTTCCGGTTCAGAGGGTTCCTTTGGTGGAACTCACTCCCATCCTCCTTGGATCCAGGGCAATGGCATCTGAGAGAGCCCTTGCGAACGCCTTGAAAAGCCCCTCACATTTGTGATGGTCGTTGCTTCCATCAAGGATGCTGAGATGTAGGGTTAATCCGCAGTTGAATGCCAGTGACTTAAAGAAATGCGGGATCATCTGGGTGTCCAGATTGCCCAGATTGTAGCGTCCAAATTGGCCATTGAAGACGAATTCAGGCCTACCAGAAAAGTCGAGTACAGCTCGTAGCAGAGACTCATCCATAGGGATGTAGGCATGACCGTATCGGCGGATTCCTGTTTTTTCACCCAAGGCCTCCTTGAAGGCCTGACCGATAGCGATTCCAATATCCTCGATACTGTGATGGCTATCGATGTGCAGGTCTCCCTCGCACTCAATCTCAAGATCCAAAAGTCCATGAAACGCTAGTTGTTCGAGCATATGATCAAGGAATTCAATACCTGTCTTGATTTTGCTTCTTCCTTCTCCATCCAGGTTGAGTCGAACAAGAACCGAGGTTTCCTTGGTCTTACGTTCTACAATGGCTGATCTTGATTGAGTCATTTTTAGAAAGAATAGAAAAGCCTGGCTGCGACATGAAAAAACAAATCCGTGACGGACCCTGGAACATCATGGTCGTCATAACTGAAGGCCGTTCCAGGGCTGAAAAGATTTATATCGAAATCCATCACAGCATGGATGGCTATTGGGAAGCGGATAGTATTGTTCAATTCCAATCCGATGTCCTTAGTCGGAATACCGAATTTATTGTATACATCCTGCATCCTTTTCAACTGATAGATGCCTCCTAGATACAACGTTTCAGAATCCGGAACATCGTAATTGTAGCGCAGTCCAAGCATGCTTGTGTTGTTGATGGAATGTCCTAGTCCGGTTCCACTATTCAGTTCCGTGCTTCCTCCGTTGAAATAAAATTGGGTCCCTTTATAAGTTCCAGGCATGATCTCAAAATATCCTGAGAGGTCCCGAAGATAATTCAGACCCTCTTTGTTTGGATCTTGGATTTCTTTATCTCCTCGGGCCATCATCGCGATGAAACCATATTGGTGATCACCCGAAGTATAACTCATTTCCAATTCCCCCGCGATGCCATTGATTTTAGAGGAAGTTTGTGTTCCTGGAGTATCATAAACATAGTGCCTGCGTTTTCCGGTTGATCCAATCATATCTCCATAAATCTCAAATGATGGACTTTCATAAACAAGACGCAGACCCCAATATTCATATTCGTGAGAATAATAATAGATTGGCTTACAATCACTATTGACCATGTAATCCGATAATTCAGAACGACATGACGTACCAGACTTGAAAGGAGTAGTTAAACCCTGCAAAGTCGAAATGGTGCTTGAGGAAAGTTTCTGCAAAGGAACATTGTTTCGGCCCAACGGGACGTCGTGTTCGGTGTATTTCATCCTAAAGATTTCGGCACGGAAGACGTCCAATGCTTTGCCCTGACTATCACGGTCGTTCCAGAAGGCATAGTCGAGTGAGAGGAAGTAGATCCAGTCACTCAGTCTTTGGGAAAGTTTTGCGGCTCCAAATTCATAACACCAAGTTCCAACCGTGCAGAGTTGTGTGAATCCACTCACGATTCCAGTAAAAACCTTTCCACGCCGATCACCAATGTTGACTTCCTGTTTCCCAATTCGTGTCCGATCCCTAGGGTGGGTGTTGAGTTCCAGGAAAGCCTGCCTTGCTCCTACATTGACTTGTTGGGATTCAGGATCCCACATCCGATTACTTCGGTTGGCCCGTAAATCCGAAAGGTAAAGAGCATCCTGTTCGGTAGACAATTCGAGATTAATGGAAACAGTCCTATGAACATTGGAACGCAGAGTAAACCGGATATCCTGATCATAGGCATAGGCAACTGAGGAATTGGTGCCTGCTCTCGATTCTGGAGCTTGGGAACTGTTGATCCAGTTGCTTCGGAAACGATAATCCCCTGAAAGTTGAACTCCAGGTGAAAACATCAATCTTTCTTCACGTTCTACGGCATCACCACGTTCGAGTGGTATGAAATTGGTCTGAGCGGTCACCATTGAGATACTTCCCAGCAAGCATCCTGCAGCCAGAACAAATCTTAAACTTTTTATGATTTTGAACAAAGTGTAAATTTGGGAATAGGGTCGAGTAGTTTAGGAGTCAATTTTTTTTTAAAAACCTTTTATTTTAATTTAATCTTAAAAGGCTTCAAGATATATTCGAATAAGACTTAGAATTTCACCCTGATTTCGAACTATTTTTTCTTCCACTCGAGTATTCCCTTGATTTTTCTCCTAAACGGAAACGCTTAGAACCATCCAGGTATTTTAAACCCTCTTCATAAGTATTTGGAAGAACCGGTGTGATCTCAAGAATTTCTCCTGCTTCATCGAGAGCAGTAAAGGTGTAAAAGGAGACGTTGGTGACTTCAGAGGTTCCACTGACAGGATCAATGACTTCAATAGTCACTTCAACCATCAGTGCTTTGGGACTGGTGTAGATCACCTGCCCCGTGAAGGAGAGAATGGATCCTATTTCCACGGGTTCAATAAAATACATATGGTCGACGCAAAGGAACTGTGGCCATTCCCGGCAATAGAGGTAGGTGATGTTCCAAGCCAGTTCGAAGGTCTCCCGCATCAGATACCCCCCAAAGATCTTGTTGTGAATGTTCCGGAACTGCGGATGCATCAAACGCGTGGATTGCCTTAACGTTTCTGCCATACTTGCTCCTTTGAGCTTTCCCTGACGGATCCTGAGAAAAAGAGAGTGCAACAATTCACTCTCCTGCTCATTGGGAGCAACCGTCATAATATTATGGCGAGACATTTCCCTTCGAAGACGCTGACGTTCCTGTCCCTCTTTGAACCGCCTCAGTTCTTCCGGACTTTTTGGAATTAGGGGGTTGACCGCTGCAGCCAGACCTTCTCGACGGGCAACCATGATGAAAAAAGCCCTGGCAACACGCCTCCAATTATTCTCATTGCCTGAAGAAATGCGGATTCCTACCTCGAGGGAACTCCTGCCAACCCAGTTCACGCTGGCCAGTAATTGGAGGTCGGAGGTGCTTGGTAAAGCTCCTGTCAGGTCGATCCGGTCACATGCTGCAGTGACAATACCCAAACCCCGTTCCCAGCCCTGAGTGTGGGAATAAGCAACCTTTCCAGCCACCAGGTCGAGGTCTTCCAGAAGCTTGCCGATTCGCAATCCTCCAAAAAAATTAATGTATTCTTCACGCAGTTCAAGGTCCGAACCGAAAGGATAGATTTTTTCAAAACAAGATTCTCCGGGACTTCTCTCCTCTAACGGACCATTTTCAAGTTCCGTTGCCATCTTTGGCACTGTCCGGGCCTCGGCAGAGACTTCACTCACGGGGCATCATTGAATATTAGGGTCGTCTGCAGCACAGCGGAACCCAATTTGAAAGGAAAGCACCCAAGGAGCAAAAGCATAGCGTCTGGAAGCACGCATTCCCTCCACTTTACCAGCTCCATGAACCCCTCCCCAAGCTCCTCCTCTTACAACTCGGAGGGGATATTCAGGATTTGCTGCCGTTTCCGGGCCTTTTGGACTGATGGATTGGTTGAAAGTTCCCTTATATCCTTGGGTGTAAAAATCACTGACCCATTCCATCACGTTTCCTTGCATATCAAAAAGCCCCCAAGGACTGGTTTTTTTTGAAGCCACCTCCTGTGCTCCATACAATCCAAGATTTTCGGTGTTTTCTTCATTCCAGGCATATAGCAAAAGGTTCTCGGAATTGGTTTCCTGAGAATCATTGTTGTTTTTTCCTGCTTTAGCGGAATATTCCCATTCTGCTTCAGTAGGCAGCCGCTTTCCCTGGGACTGACAGTAATGATTCGCATTATTCCAATCGACATAGACAACAGGTTTATCCGGCAAACTGGTGTCAAACCCTCCGTGTCCTCTTTCGCAGTTCTCACAAAGAAGATAATCCCCGTTCGTCACTTCATGTTTATCCAAAAAAAAAGAATCGATAAAAACCAAGTGATCCGGTTGTTCATCAGGACGCCCCCCGGGATCTCCCATCACGAACTCACCTTCCGGGATACGAACCATGCCTTCAGGAGGCGGAGAAAGTGGGGGAGGAGGGGGGCTGGTGAATTCCGGGAAAATCATGCTGAAATATCCCCGCTGATTTTGTTGATACGAAGGTGCTTTTCCTCTTTCCGAACCTGCGGTACTAGGCAGGGCACCCTCGGTCACAACATCCAAGTGATATTCATCCGATCTCTCTTCTGTTTCCTGAATAATCTTATTTTCAGTGATGGAAGGAGTTTCTTCCATGACTGCAGGAACAATGTATTGTTTTGTAAATCGTTTGCTAAATTGAGGAAAAACAAAAATGTCCTGCCATAGATTTTTTTCACTGACCATGTCGTAAAGCTCCAGTCGCAACTGGATTTCCTGATTTTTCAGCGTTTCGTAGCTTCCGCTGATCATCCAGTCCGCTTCTGCCTGACCTGCAAGATCTTCGGAAAGCGGTTCCCTAAAACTTCCAGGATAGTTTTCATTCCACTCGATTCTGAGCTGAACCAATTCAAAATGAGGTACAACCTGGTTTGGCATTTTTTCAGCTAAGGCTTCATTCAAAGCTTCTTCCAGCATTTCGGAAGTCGAATCTCTTTCCAGGCTTTGGTGATTAATGATGTCGGTCAGAGCAATTCCAGGATTCTCATACCGCGGATCTTTGGAAAGTCCTGCGATTTCCGAGGAAATGACACGGAATGACTCCTGAATTGAAGGGTATCTGATAGAGACATGAGAGATCGCCTTTGCTGTTAAAACCATGCAAAGGAAGAAAAAGAGCGTCAGGAAAATCCTCATCCAAACTTTGCTTTTCCTCGGCTTCAACATCACGGACCATTCATAATGGATGGAAGTTCAAGGGTCTGCCGGATCAGGCGTAAACATTTTTCGCCTCCAAAAAAATCGAGCATGACTGCGAGTTCGGGGCCACTGGCTTCTCTTGTGATCGCACAGCGCAGGGGCATCCACAGCCCACGACCTTTGATCCCTGTTGTTTTTTGAACCGACTTGACCAACTGTCCTAGATTGTCTGAGGTCAATTCACTAAGGCTTTCGGACTGTACAAGGAATTCCCTGAGGACTGTTTTCGACTCCTCTTGCTTTAAAACCTCAAGGGCCTGTGGATCATTCAGTTCAGGATTTTGATCAAAAAACAATCCTAGTTTCTGGTTGAAATCCGATAGGGTCACCAAACGGGTTTTGAGGATTTCAGCGGCCTGTTGAATTTTTTCCTGTTCTTGATTCCGATAGGCACCTTCCTGGACCACTTCCCAAATCCTCCGCAAGTATTCCTCCTCAGGAAGTTTCAGCAAATACTGCTGGTTCATCCAATTCAACTTTTCACGGTCAAAAATGGAACCTGATTTGGAGACTCTTTCAAAACTGAATTCTTGGGTCAGTTCCTTCAGACTCAAAAGTTCCCTGTCATCTCCAGGGTTCCAGCCCAGCAGGGCTATGAAATTCAGCAGTGCTTCTGGTAGATAACCTTTGCTGCGGAAATCTTCGACGGACACAGCACCATGACGTTTGCTGAGTTTTGCACGTTCTTCGTTGAGGATCAGAGGCAGGTGGACAAATTCCGGAGTCTCCCAGCCCAGATAACGATACAAGAGAAGGTGTTTAGGAAATGAGGGAAGCCATTCTTCTCCTCGAACGACATGACTGATCTGCATCAGGTGATCGTCGATCACAACTGCAAGATGGTAGGTCGGAAATCCGTCGCTTTTGAGGATCACTTGATCTTCAACCTGCCCACTTTCGATGGCAACCGTTCCTCGCACTAGGTCTTTGAGACGAAAGGTTTCCTCTTTTTCAGGAATTTTCATGCGGATCACATGGGCTTCCTGTGATTGGATCCTGCTCAGGATTTCTTCTTTATTCAGCTTTCGACAGTGGTTGTCATATTGAGGAGTTTCTCCCTGGGATCGCTGGTTCGATTTAAGTTGTTCTAGTCTTTCTTCAGTGCAGAAGCATGGATAAGCATCCCCCTGTTCCAGTAACAGATCCACATGCTCACGATAAAGTTGCAGTCGTTCTGATTGCCGGTAGGGTCCATAATCCCCGCCGATTCCAGGGCCTTCGTCGATGTCGATTCCTGCCCAGTCCAGCATCCGGATCAGGTTTTCTTCTGCTTCTTCAACAAGCCTGTTTCTATCTGTGTCTTCAAGCCGGAAAATAAAACTACCCTTATTTTTTTTGGTGAAAAGCCAACTAAAAAGAGCGGTCCTTAGACCGCCGATATGAAGAAATCCTGTAGGACTAGGTGCAAATCGTAAACGAACCATCAATAGTTTTTGAGAGGAATCTGGTTAGCACAAATTTTTTTAATGAAATGAATAAAAGACCAAATAAAAGAAAATCGATCAGCTTCCTTCAAAACGTCTCATCCTCATGTTGAGTAAAAGCCCGATTCCAAACATCATTGAAATCATAGAAGAACCTCCATAACTAAAAAAAGGAAGAGGAACTCCGACAACAGGCATTAATCCGAGAGTCATGCCGATATTTATCAACACATGTGAAGTAATGATTGCAACCACTCCAACCGTTTGTATCATGCAGACCCGATTCTTGCTTTTGTATAATCCGCCTAAAGCCCAAAGTGTAAGGACGAGGAATAGGATGAGAACCACCATCGATCCCATAAATCCCCACTCTTCTGATAATACGGAAAAAATAAAATCAGTGTGATCCGCTGGAAGGAAATTGAGTTGTCCCTGAGTTCCTTTTCCATAACCTTTGCCCCAAAATTCACCACTTCCAACAGCGATTTTTGACTGGATCACATGATAACCGGTTCCAAGAGGGTCCCGATCTGGATTGAGAAAAGTCAGGATGCGTTCCTGCTGGTAAGGTTTAAGCAGGTAAATCCAGACTAGAGGGAGTGAAACTAAAATCAGTCCGATCAGAGACAGGATTGTCCTGAATCGGATGCCCATCATGAAGGCAATGGGAGCAAAAATAACAATCAACAGGAGGGCCGTCCCTAGATCCGGTTGGCGGATGATGAGTACGACTGGCACCAGCATCAATAATGTCGGCCAGGCCATCCAGATCCACCCCTGCTGCAGGAAACGGTTGTCTTCCCTAAAATAATGGGAGACTGCAAGCACTAAAGTAAATTTGCTGAATTCCGAGGGTTGGATGAAAAAAGGACCTATCCTCAACCAACGTTGAACGCTGGTGCCTGGCCCCCCGGTTCCATAAAACAACACAAGCACCAACAGCACGATGACCAAAAGATGAAGAACAAACCCAAGACGGGCCCAATCACGGTAATGGATGAACTGAGTCAGGAAGGCCAAAAAGATTCCGGCAGAAAACCAGTAGCCCTGACGAGCCAGATAGGCTTCTTTGGCAGGAGATCCTCCTGCCACCGAAGACATGGCAATGAATCCTAAAATGCAAAGTAGCAGGACCAGAAAACAGAGGAACCAGTCGATATTGATCAGCAGCCTTCGGTCAAACACGTCTTTTGAGAGGTTCTGTTAAAGTCGGAAAACACTATGTATGATGAGTGTCAGCGCCATGAGAAAACAAGCCAAAAGCTTGTGTCAGTTCATGTTTTTCAACCCGAATAGATGGACTTTGTTAGTATAAAAAATAAGAGTTTTTCGAATATTAGAAGGCTATGTTTTAGCAAAATGTTGTGAGATGTTTTTCGTAGA